>CANGKD010000077.1 GCA_947454495.1 Actinomycetota bacterium | reverse complement strand
GTAGCTCGGTGCCGATGGAGATGATGTCTGCGACCGGAACGCGACGACTGAACATGCCGAGCTCCAGAGAACACTGCGAAACCTCAACGGTGGGTTCGCCACCGAGCACGTCGCGGTACGCAGCCGAGGCGACGGCGAGCAGCTCGGAGTCAGGACGATAGGGGAATTCGGGAGCATCCAGACCGAACATCTCCATCGTCACGCCCCCGCCGACGGCGCCCACAAGAGCACGAACGCGATTGTACAGTTCGTGCTTGCGCGACGTGACGGCCGAGGTAATGGTCGACATGAGCTGGATACCGTTCGCCGTGGGACGAATCGTCCCCAGGTTGTTTGACGTCTCGACGCGACCGGGAACGCGCAGGTTCCAACTGATGACACCGTGCGGGATCAGCAACGTGACGGCCGCGAAGCGCAATCCGGCTGCCTTCGAGAACACGCGCTCCGGAACATCTGCGGCCACGAGCTCGAGACGCACGCCCGGGTCGGCCACGCCGTACTCGTGGCGCAGCGCCTCATCGAGGTCGGAAACAATCGCGCTCACCGCGTCAGCGTCTTCTGGCTTGATTGCCAGCACGACGTCGGCATCTGCCGGAATCGCGTTGTTCTGCGCGCCGCCAAATGGAGCGCTGACGCGCGCATCTACCTGGTCAGAAACCGCGTTGATCGCACGCGCCAGAATCTGCAACGCGTTGGCACGCTCGAGTTGAATGTCAAATTCGCAGTGCCCACCTTGCAGTCCGCGCACCATCAGATGACGAGCAGCAGAGTGCGATGCGGGCGTCGCCTCGAACTCGGCCGGAACGTCTACCGTGAACGTCACGTCGCCACTGCAACCGGCAAGGATTTCCTTATCGGTGATCCAGTTGAAGTCAATCATTCGGCGACCCTTCAGCTGGGTCGTGTCGAACTGGTTTGCACCCGCTTTACCCTGCTCCTCCATGGCCGTGAGCACGGCCTCGAGGGGCGGGTGCGGGGTTTCGGTGTCGTTGAGCAACGCGAGGATGTACGACACACCGATGCCGTTGTCGGCGCCCAGTGAGGTTCCGTCGGCCGTGATGTAGTCACCGTCGAGCAGGAGCCGAATCGGGTCGGTTGCGAAATTAATTTCGACACCCTCGGCCTTTTCGCACACCATGTCGAGGTGTCCGTGCAGCACGAGCGGAGCCGAATTTTCGAGACCACCCTGACCTGGCTTGCGCACGAGAACGCAACTCAGTTCATCTTTGATCGCTTCGAGCCCGCGTTCCGTTGCAAATGCGACGACCCAGTCCGCCACGCCCGACTCATTCCCGGATCCGCGCGGAATGTTGGCCAGTGTTTCGAAGATGCCGAGCACCTCCTTGGGTTCAAGGTCTGCCAGCACGTTCTGCGTGGCCACCACCGGAGTGATTCCCTGACTCATTTTTCGTTCCTCTTCTTTGAGTGTGCTTACTTGACGATTGCGGTGCGCGACCGAGTGAGGGTGAGCGCAACAACGACGATGATGACGACGCCGTAAACCAGGTTCTGCGCCTCCGCGGCGACACCAATGGCGGCGGTCGCAATGGGGACAAGAGCAATGGTGAGGGCGCCGAGGATGACATTGAGGGGGTTGGTGACGCCACCCGAAATGGATGTACCTCCCACGATGGCGGCTGCAATGGCGGGAAGCAAGAGATCACTTCCGAGACCCATCGCCGACGCCGAGCCAGCCTGCGCGATAATCGTCATTCCGGCCAGTCCCGCCATGAATCCCGAGAGGGCAAAAGCGACAATCTTCAACGCACGCGTGCGCACGGCCGAGAAGATAGCTCCCGACTCGTTTTTTCCGATTGCCGTCATGCCAACACCGGCCCGCGTAAAGCGCAGGAAGAGATAGGCGATGACCGCGACCACAACACCCAACACAAAGGTGAGTGGCAACCCGGCGAGCTGGGTCGTGTAAAGCGGTGAGACCACATCCTTGTTCTGCGAAACGTAGACCGTGGTAGCCCCACTGACCACGAGCGACGCGGCCTTGAAGATGCCGAGCGTGCCGAGCGTGAGAGCGAACGACGGCACCTGCGTATAAGCCAGCAGGAACCCGTTAACCGCTCCAAACAGCGTGACCATGGCGAGAACCACAATCGGTGCGGCGAATGCGAGCGGACCGAGCAGCATCGCGAGCAAAATTGCTCCCAAAACGGTGATGGCCGCATTTGAGAGGTCAATCGAACCGATATTCAGCACGAAAGCTTGGCCGAGGGCAACCAACAGAATCGGTGCCGCGGATGCGGCAACGATCGTAATGCCTCCACTACCAATGAAAGCGGGCGTCAGAATTGCCACCACCGCGAACATGGCAATAAAGATAACGAGCGGTCCGCCCGCCTGCCACAGTTTGCCCGCGGTCCGAAGGCGTTTACCTTTTTCGGCGTTGGCAACGGCAACGGTGCCGGTGTCAGAAATAGTCGCAGTCATGGTGCTCACACCATCCTTTCGAGCAGGTCGAGAGTCGACGGATTGTCGACGGTCAAGTCATATGAGGCAGAAACGATTCCGTCTCGCATGACGATGACATCGTCACCCATCTCCAATGCTTCTTCGAGAGTGTCGGCCAGCAGAATGACGGCGGTGCCCTTCTTGCAGGCGGCCTTGATCTGCTCATTGACGGTTTCGGCAGCCCCCGGGTCAAGTCCGCGGAGCGGGTGGTCCAAGACAAGAACACGGAGCTCGGGGTCATTGAGCCATTTCGCCATGACGACCTTCTGCTGGTTCCCGCCCGAGAAGCGTTCCAGGTTCTGACTGATGTCGTTCGGTCGCACATCGAGCGTCGTAAACCACTGCTGAGCAATCTTGTTGCGCTTCCACGGCTTCAAGAACGGGCCAAATGCGGCGTCACCCGGGTGAGTCAGCACGATGTTCTCGGCGGCGGTGAACCCGCCCACCATGCCCTCAACCTTGCGTTCAGCCGGAACGAATCCCATGCCGCGCTTGACGGCTTTGGGGATGCGCCATCCGCGAGCTGCCCGGCCGTTGAGCATAATCGTGCCACCATCGAACTTTTCGGCTCCGAAGAGTGCGCGGGAGAATTCCTCGCGACCCGAGCCACTCGTCCCCACAATTGCCGTCACGCGACCGGGGTGAAGCGAGAGCGAGATGTTCTTGAACTTGCCCTTGCGCGTTAGCCCCGTGACTTCGATCGCGGGGGTCTCGTTGACCGGACGGGCGCGACGCTCGTGCTTTGTTGCGTGGGACTCGTGACCAACCATCAACTTGAACAGCTCGTCCTCGGTGACCGATGTTGTGACTCTGTCAGCCACCAGCTCGCCGTTACGCATGACGAGGATGCGGTCACAGTTGCGAATGATCTCATCGAGACGGTGCGAGACGAAGATGACGGAGCCGAAATCCTTGAGCTTGCGAATCTCTCGCTCGAGAATGGCGGTCTCGCCACGTTCAAGAAGTGACGTCGGCTCATCGAGGATGACCAGGGGCGTTGCATTCTTCGAGGTGTCGACGCTAATGGCGCGAGCAATCTCGACCATCTGCCGATCAACGAACGACAGATCCCCAACTCGAGTTTTGGGGTTGAGTCTCGATCCGATGATTTCGAGCGTCTGCGCGGCGGCCTTGTTGAGCTTGCCCCAGCGATAGAACCCGAACGTCGTGCCGTATCCCTTGGATGCGGCGCCGTTCATCGCGATGTTCTCGGCGACCGTGAGGTTGGTGAAGAGCGATTGTTCCTGGTGTACGACACCGATGCCTGCGGAGGCCGAGTCGCGCGGATTACGGAACTTCATCGTTGCGCCGTTCACGGCGATTGTTCCCCTGTCGGGCTGGTAAATGCCCGTCAGGATCTTGAGCAGGGTGGACTTGCCAGCCCCGTTCTCGCCAATCAGACCGATGACTTCACCGCGGTGAATTTCTAGCGACACACTCTTCAGTGCGTGAACTGGTCCGAAGCTCTTTTGGACGTCAGTCAAGCGAAGGACAGGCGTCGTTGCCTCTTTTGCTTTCGTCATTTTGCGATCCTTAATCGACCCCGTTGCGGCCACGCGGTAGCCACAATGGCAACCACGAGAATCGCTCCGGAAACTGCGGACTGGTAACTCGGGCTCACTCCGGCCAAGACGAGGCCGTTGTTGAGAATGGTGAGGAGCAGCACACCGATGGCGGTGCGGAACATCCCGCCCTTGCCGCCGCCGAGGGATGTACCACCGATAACGACGGCGGGGATGGTGATGAACAGGTAACCGTCACCGATGTGGTTCGACGTGCCGCCCATCTGCATCGTGGCGAGGATGCCCGCGAGCCCACTAAACAGACCAGCAACGATGAAGATAAAGATCTTGTTCTTGATGATTGGCATTCCATTGGAACGCGCAATCTCTTCGTTGTTACCGATAGCGAGCGCGACGCGTCCGAAACGCGTGAAGCGCAGGACGATGGCCATGATGGCGGTCAAGATTGCTGCCACCCAGAACACGTTGGGCAGGCCGAACGTGATCTTGGCGACCCAGAGCGTGATGGTGTCATCCGTGAGTTCGGGGTAGGCATCGGTGCCGTAGAGGATGGTCGCGATACCAAACCCGACGAACCACATGCCGAGCGTGACGATGAACGACGGCACTCTCAACATCGTGTAGATCAAGCCACTGGTGAGGCCCAGTGCCGCAGCGAGAAGAAGCGGAAGAACCCAGGCCCAGATGCCCGTGTCTTGGCCGCCCCGCGAGTTTGCCGATAGCAACACGAAGGCGACACCGGATGCACCCATGACACCTTCAACAGACAAGTCGATAGAGCCGATGAGGATCACGAACGTGGCGCCCAGACCAATGATGAGCGGCAGACTCGCTTGGTTGAGAACGTTTTGTAAGTTTTCGATGGTGGCGAAGCGCGGGTTCAGAATCGAGAAGATTGCGATGAGAACGACCATCGCGCCAATCAACGCGAGCGGTTCACCAGACCCGGCGAACACCACGCGACGTGCGGTGACCTGTTCCCGAGCTCGAATCGCAGCAGTGTCGACCTTGACGTCTGCCGGCGATTCGGAAGTTTGTGTTGGAGCCATGATCAGACCTTTCCAGTCTCGTAAGGCTTGGGGGGGTCCCTGGCTGCGACACCATTTCCGGCGCCGCAGCCAGGGGTTAGCCGATATTACTTGTACTCGGGCTTGATGACCTCAGGGCCACCGGCGACGAGCGGAACGGGCTCGGTGTCCCACGGTCCGTTTGCGATGAGCGTGTCGACCCATCCGGCAACGTCGCTGTCCCACTTGAGGAACTCGTCGATGTTGTCGGGGGTGACACAGCTGATCTTGAACATGCTGTCGCGCTTCTCAGCGGGCAGCGTGCTCGGGTCGATCTCACCGATGGCCGCGAGGTACGCGGTGTAGAGACCGATGGCCGAAGCCATGTAACCACGGTGGAAGGTTTCTCCAACGATGGCGTCGTTACCCTTGTGGGCCTTCATCGCCTCAACTGTGGGCGGGTACAGACCGTCAGAGACGAACTTCACTTTGTCGAGAAGACCTGCCTCTTCAAACGCCTGCATTGCACCAATCTGCATGCCGTCGTCTGCCGTCCAGACACCCTTGATCTGGTCGCCGTACTTGGCAATCAGGTCCTTGGAGTTCTTGTACGCGAGCTGGGGGTCCCAGTTCGAGGGGCGAATGTCGAGCACCTTGACGTTCGGGAAGTTGGTGGCGAGCTCTTCCTTCAGACCAGCAACGCGGGTCTGGCTCGTGGTCGAGTCCTCGACACCCGGAAGAGCGATAATGCCGCCCTCTTCGCCGATGGCCTTGCTGAGCATGCTCGCCGTGCACTTGCCCGAGTCAACACCCGAGTGCTTCTGGAACGCAACGAAGTTGTTTCCAATGTCAGCGGGGTTGAGCTCGTCGGGCTTGTTCCACCAGATGGTGACGTAACCGCCGGCAGCCTTGACGGCGTCGACGATGACGGGAGCATCGGAGCTGGCAACCGTGTTCACGAACACGACAGCCTTCTTACCCTTGGCCAGGATGGCCTGGATCTTCGAGATTTCCGTCTGCGACGATCCCTGTGCATCAACGATTTCCACCGGGATACCGAGCTTCTCACCCAGGGTCTGGCAACCCTCGATGTTTGCAGCGAAGTAGGGGTTGGTGGTGTTAATCACTGAACAAACGAAGACGAGGTCTTCCTTCTTCAGGGGGGCGGCGTTAGAGCTACCGCCAGCGGTAGAGGTGCAGCCAGCAAGCAGAAGCGTTGCAGCTGCAGCCACACTCACGACCTTCGTGAGCTTCGAGCTGAGAGACATCATTGACTCCTTGGTTAGTTGTTTTTTTGTGATGAGAACACGAGGTGCGAATTTTCATTCGCTACTTGCGTGAACATTCAATTCACTTTGGCACACGCTGTGCGAATAATCAACCTTGTAACGAAAAATTATTCATCGTGACCAAATTGTGATTTTCTATCGCAGCGTCCGGAAGAACGTGCGCACGTCGTCCACGTAGATTTCGGGCACTTCAAGGGGAGCAAAATGGCCACCCTCGTTGTGCACACGGTATTGCTGGAGGTTGAAGTACTTGCTCGTCCACGTCATCGGTGGCTTGTAGATCTCACCCGGGTAGATGCTCACGGCAGTCGGAACACCGACAACCGGGAACCGATCGTGGCTGGGCGTCCACGGGTTTCCTCGGCATTCCCAGTAGTAGCGCGAGGACGTTCCACCGGTGTTGGTTAAGTAGTAGATGAGAGCGGTCGTGATGAGGTCCTCCTTGGGCCACACCTTTTCAAACGCGTCGGTTCCGGTGCCCCGCTCGGCGAGACCCCAGAAGTAGCGCTTCTCTGTGATCCACGCCAACTGCGCCGCGGGCGAGTCCGCCACGAGAGCGGCCAAGGTCTGCGGTTTGGTCAACTGAATCTCGCCGTATCCACTCTCGTTCTCCACGAAAAGCTTGCCGCGCTCAAACCAACCGGCCTCGTCGGCCGTGTACTCGCTGGCTGCTGGCAGTCCGAGTTGAGGGTCGAACGCCACTCCGGCGGGCTGGTCCGGATGCGCGGGCAGATAGTGGCTCATCTGCGCCGGGAAGTGCGTGTAGACGCCGATGACGTCTTGTTCGTACTTGTGGCCGTGCTGCTGGGCGATCAGTGCGCCCCAGTCGCCACCGGCGGTTGCATACTTTTCGTACCCGAGAACATCTTTCATGAGTGTGTTTTCGAGGTCGGCGGTGTGCCACCAGTTCCATCCGGTTTCGCGCAACGGCGACGAGAATCCGTAGCCGGGGAGCGAAATCAGCACGACGTCGAAGGCGTCGTCGGCGCTTCCACCGAACTTCTCTGGGTTGGTCAACGGTTCGATGACCTTGCGAACGTCCCAGAAGGTCCAGGGCCAGCCGTGGTGCAGCAGCAAAGGCATCGGATTCTTGCCCGTGCCCTTGACGTGAACGAAGTGCAGCGGCACGCCCATGATGTCGACCTTGAAGTTCGGCAGCTCGTTCATGCGGCTTTCCACCGAACGCCAGTCGTACTCGTTAACCCAATACTCGACGAGCTTGCGGTGGTAGTCGGTGTTGTAGCCATAACGCCAGTCATCGTTGCCGAAGTCATCGGGGTAACGCGTGTGGCGCAGGCGATTCATCATGTCCGCGAGTTCCTCATCCGTGAAGTGGATGGTGAACGGCTGAACGTTGTACTTGTCGCTCAAGGGAACCTCCTTGTTCCTATTTTCGGTGAATGTTTATTCAGTTGGTTTGTCAGATTTAAGTTGAGTTACGCGAAATGGTCTGTAGACGTTCTGCGCCTCTCCGCGGTGATTGATTGCATATTCGCATATCGATTATATATGCAGAATGTCTATTCAGCCAACGTAGACGAGCGTTTTATGTGCTCATTTCGCCAGCTGTTGGGCCGTCAGATCGACCCCGTGTCGTTCGCGCAGAAGTGACGTCGCGCGGGAAATCTCTTCGTCGCGACGAGACGTTGTCCAACCAAGCTCGGTCGACATCACATCGGCGATTTCGCGCACGCGCGCGTCGCTGAGCTCACCGCTAAAGGCGAGGCT
>CANGKD010000076.1 GCA_947454495.1 Actinomycetota bacterium | reverse complement strand
TCGTTCACGGATCGGATTCGCCCGAATCTGCAGAGCGCGAACTCGCGCTCTGGTTCGGCTAGTTCGCCTCGGTCTAGAGGTAGCTCAACCACTCCAGGCGCACCTGCGCAACGATGGCGACAGCAAGGTACGACGCCAGCACAAGGGTCGGACTCCACGAGAGTAAGCGAGCGCCGAGTGACTTTGCGCGCTCATTCGACGTCCACACACCATGTTTGAGGTTCCAGAAAGTGGAGACCCAAAACAACGGGATGACGACCGACCAGGTCACCATGCACCATGGGCACAGGGTCCCCAGTTCGAAAACGCTTTCGGTGATGAGCCAGATGACGAACCCGAGCGCACCGAGAGCCACGACGTTGAACGCCATCCACCACCAGCGGGCAAAGCGGGCGCCGGCCAAGATTCCCACTCCGGTAGCCATGACGACCGGCCAACCGATGAGCCCCAACAGGGAGTTGGGGAATCCAAAGACGGAACCCTGCGGCGAACTCATGTTTTTACCGCATTGCACGAGCAAGGTGAAGTCACAAGATGCCGCGTGCTCGGGGTTGATGAGCACCTGAATCTTCTCGTAGGTGAGCTCAAACGCGGCGAGTAAACCGATGGCGCTGGCGATAATCAAAAACACGGCGAGCCCAACGAGGCGCTCCGACGTGGCAACAGTTTTGGGCGAGGTCTCAGTCACCCTCGCATTATGGCAGGTGTGCCTGCATCGCACCCGACACGGACACGTGCCATACTGAGTACAGCGGTTTTACGCGCGTGAGATTTTCGCTCAGCGATGCGTTACCCACAAGTTTCCCGGCGAGTTCACCTGAACTTCGTTGGACAAGAATTAAGTCGCAGTTCCGGACACACCCCCGATGGTGAAGGAATTGTGCGGAAAGTGCACCACCCATGGTGAATAACGACACAACAACCGAACTCGTTTTTGACGCGCGCAATCCGTTTGCGATCCCGGACGGGTATGTTCCCGCCGTCGCGGCAAGCACAACCGTTGAGAGTGCAACAGTCAGCGACGAACAGGAGGTCAGCGACGGTGCGACCGTCGTCGACAACGAATCCGTAGACGAGACGCCCGCGGTGGAGTACCCGGTCTTCGCCCCGATTGAGCCCACGGAACTCATCTTCTTTGCTCCCAATCTCCCTCAATTTGAGGAGAGACCGTCTCGGGACCGATACTTCGATGACGACCAGACGTGGGAAAGTGCCTCCGCTCGGCGCCGTGCGCGTCGCCGCACGGGCGATGAGCGTCCCGTGGGCGATGATCCGAACACGGTAGTCAAAGTGCGTCAACCCCGTGAGGTGGAACTCATCACGGAACCGCAGCGGGTCAAGGGATCGACCCGGCTCGAGGCGAAGAAGCAACGTCGTCGCGACGGCCGCGATCAAGGTCGACGCCGGGCCGTTGTCACGGAGAGTGAATTCCTCGCACGACGAGAGGCCGTCGACCGCTCGATGATCGTTCGCGAGAAAGACGACAAGATTCAGATTGGCGTGCTCGAGGACAACATTCTCGTTGAGCACTACGTGGCGCGGTCATCCGAGGCCAGCCTCATTGGAAACGTTTACATCGGGAAGGTCCAGAACGTGTTGCCCTCGATGGAGGCCGCGTTTGTCGACATTGGTCGAGGCCGCAACGCCGTTCTCTACTCTGGTGAGGTCGACTGGGATGCCGCCGAAACAGGTAACCAGCCGAGACGCATCGAGCTTGCTCTCAAGACGGGCGACAAGGTACTCGTTCAGGTCACGAAAGACCCGGTCGGACACAAGGGTGCGCGACTCACGAGTCAGATTTCGCTCCCGGGTCGCTATTTGGTTTACGTCCCCAACGGTTCCATGAGTGGCATCAGCCGCAAGCTCCCGGATACGGAGCGAACGCGCCTGAAGGCAATTCTCAAGGAGGTGCTACCTGAGAATGTCGGCGTGATTGTTCGCACGGCTGCCGAAGGCGCAACCGAAGAGCAACTTACGTTCGACGTCAGTCGCCTCACGCAGCAATGGGAAGAAATCTCGCACAAGGTCGAGACGATGTCGGCGCCGGCACTGTTGCACAGTGAATCCGATTTGCTGATCAAAATCGTGCGCGATGTGTTCAATGAGGATTTCCAGCGCATGATCATCGCTGGAGATGGCGCGCGCTCGGCCATTGAGTCCTATCTCACCCAGGTTGCTCCCGAGCTCATCGAACGCGTCTCGAGATACGAGGGCGACGGGGATATTTTTGACGAGTACCGCATCAACGAGCAGATTGAAAAGGCGCTCGACCGCAAGGTGTGGTTGCCCTCAGGTGGTTCACTCGTCATCGACCGCACCGAGGCAATGACCGTTGTCGACGTCAACACGGGCAAGTTTGTCGGCTCAGGTGGCAACCTCGAAGAGACGGTCACAAAGAACAATCTTGAGGCGGCCGAAGAGATTGTTCGTCAGCTTCGATTGCGCGACATCGGCGGAATCATCGTGGTCGACTTTATTGACATGGTGCTCGAGACCAACCGGGACCTCGTCCATCGTCGTCTCATCGAATGCCTCAGTCGCGACCGCACGAAACACCAAGTCGCCGAGGTGACGTCGTTGGGTCTGGTGCAAATGACGCGCAAGAAACTCGGTCTTGGGTTGCTTGAGACATTCAGCGAACCGTGTGACGTGTGTGCTGGTCGCGGTGTCGTGGTTTTTCATGAACCTGTCGTGCGAAAGCAAGGACAACAGTCGCCCCAGGGTGACAAGCAGTCTCGGCGATCCAAGTCACGAGCTGCTGCGACGCCGGCCGTTTCGCCTCACGGAATTCCCGAAGGTGCGAAGAGCGCGCTCGCGCAGATTGCGGCGAGCACTTTGCACCACAACGATGAGGGTGACTCGACCGAGTTCGACCACGTTGACCACGATCACGATCGACACGAAATTCTTGACGGCGACGACGTCGTTGAGATTCTCGATATTCCCGTCGTAAAAGCGCGACGCGGTCGAGGAGCACCGATAGAGCGCGTGGATGCGATTCTCGAGAACGTCCTTGAGGCCTTACCCGAACCGAAAGCGTCGGGACAGGGTCGAGGACGGGGCCGCGGTCGTCGGGTGACCACCGGTCCGATTTCAACGTCAGATTCGCTCGCCGGTGACGCGCCTTCAACGTCAGCACCCACAGATTTCGGGGTTGAGGGCGAGCGATAGGGGAGAGTGGCCGGTTTGCACCGGTCGCACATCCGGGCTATTCTTGACTTTTGGTGCGCACGCTGGTCTGGCCAGAGAGCACCGAGGTTTTCACGTAGCGAGGCGGACAATCCGTCTCCATGAACGAAGCAGGTAACAAGTGGTTTACGCAGTAGTGCGCGCCGGTGGCCGCCAAGAAAAGGTCGAGGTCGGCACCATCGTGACGATGAACCGCGTCGCGGCTGACAAGTCGGGCGTCATTGAACTTCCCGCTGTCTTGCTGGTTGACGGAGACAAGATCACGGCCGACGCCGCGTCGCTGGCGAAGGTCAAGGTGACAGCCGAGGTGTTGAACGACCTTCGCGGCCCCAAGATCATCATTCAGAAGTACAAGAACAAGACCGGATACAAGAAGCGTCAGGGCCACCGCCAGGAGCTCACGCGCGTCAAGGTCACCGGAATCAAGTAACCACAGGAGAACCGAAGAAATGGCACATAAAAAGGGAGCGAGTTCGACCCGTAACGGTCGTGACTCCAACGCACAGCGTCTCGGCGTCAAGCGCTTCGGCGGCCAGAAGGTTCTCGCGGGCGAAATTCTCGTTCGTCAGCGCGGCACCCACTTCCACCCCGGCGTTAACGTCGGACGTGGTGGCGACGACACCCTCTTCGCTCTCGCAGCCGGTGCTGTGGAGTTTGGTACGAAGGGTGGCCGCAAGGTCGTCAACATCGTCCCGGCGTAACATCGCCGGCACACCATCCTGTGAGGAGGCGAGCTTAGAAAAAAGCTCGCCTCCTCTTTTTTATTCTTAACCAAACCGGCCTAAGCCAAACCGAATCCGCCCCAACCAAGAAATGGAGTTGACATGACCACATTCGTTGACAACGTCACGCTCCACCTGCGGGCCGGCAATGGCGGCAACGGTTGCGTTTCGGTTCGTCGTGAGAAGTTCAAGCCGCTTGCGGGCCCAGATGGCGGCAATGGAGGTAACGGGGGAGACGTCGTTCTCATTGCGGACCCTCAGGTCACCACTCTTTTGAGCTTTCACCGTCACCCTCATCAGGTGGCCGAAAACGGTGGCTTCGGCATGGGTGACAATCGCTCCGGCCATTCGGGCGCCCACACCGAACTTTCCGTGCCCGTGGGCACGGTCGTCAAAGACGCCGACGGCAGTGTGCTGATTGACATGGATACTCCGGGCATGCGCTTTGTTGTCGCACCGGGCGGCCAGGGTGGACTCGGTAACGCCGCACTTTCGTCCACCAAGCGCAAGGCCCCAGGATTCGCACTTCTCGGTACCGACGGCTGGCAGGGCGATGTCATCCTCGAGTTGAAGACACTCGCCGATGTTGCGCTGGTGGGCTTCCCGTCTGCCGGCAAGTCGAGCCTCGTCGCAGCTCTCTCGGCTGCGCGTCCGAAGATTGCCGACTACCCGTTTACGACGCTGCACCCCAATTTGGGTGTCGTTCAGGCCGGAGATTCGCGCTACACAATCGCTGACGTTCCCGGGCTCATTGAGGGGGCCAGTGAGGGCAAGGGACTCGGACTCGAGTTCTTGCGACACGTCGAACGGTGCACGGCGCTCTTACACGTCATCGACTGCGCCACGCTTGAACCCGGTCGCGACCCGCTCACCGATCTTGAGGTCATCAAGCGTGAGCTGGCCGCGTACCCGGTACCAGATGACCAGATTCCTCTTCTTGAGCGACCTCAGCTCATCGCTCTCAACAAGATTGACGTGCCCGACGGTCACGACTTGGCCGACATGGTGCGACCCGAGTTTGAGGCAATGGGCTACCGCGTCTTCGAGATTTCTGCGGTCTCTCATGAGGGCCTCAGGGCGTTGTCGTTTGCGTTGGCAGAAATCGTTGAACAGCACCGTGCCGAGACGGCGGCCGAGCCGGTTGCTCCGCGAATTGTCATTCGGCCCACGGCCGTCGATGAGGCCGGCTTCACCATCAAGGTGGAAGGCGGCAGCGACGGTCCGATCTTCCGCATTCGTGGGGGTAAGCCAGAACGCTGGGTCATGCAAACCGACTTTCAAAATGACGAGGCAATCGGTTATCTCGCCGATCGCCTCGCCAAACTGGGTGTCGAAGAAGAGCTTTTCCGCGCCGGCGCGGTTCCGGGTTCCACGGTTGTTATCGGTGCCGGCAATGGCGTTGTGTTCGATTGGGAGCCCACTCTCACCTCGACGGCCGAGCTCCTTGTCGGTCCGCGAGGCTCTGACGAGCGGCTGAGCGAGAACAGCCGACGAAACACGAAGCAACGCCGCGAAGAATACGGTGCGTTGATGGACGCCAAGCGTGAGGCGCGCGAGGAACTTGGGCGCGAGCGAGACGCGGGACTCTGGGTTGGCGAGGAGGATGACGAATGAGCATGACGAGGTCGGACATCCCTCATGCAAAACGAATTGTCGTGAAAGTTGGCTCGTCGTCGATTAGTGGCGAAAATGCTCACCGAATCGAAAGTTTGGTGGACGCGCTGGCGACTGCCCACGCGCGCGGTACCGAGGTTGTGCTGGTGTCATCGGGAGCGATTGCGACCGGTATGCCGTTCTTGGGATTAGGTGATCGACCGACCGACCTCGCGACGCAGCAGGCGGCAGCCGCTGTTGGCCAAAACGTGCTTATTTATCGCTACCAAGAATCGCTGAGTCGATTCGACATCACGGCCGGGCAGGTGCTTCTCACGGCCGGTGATCTCGAAGACCCCGTGCCGCGCGGCAACGCAGAGCAGGCGATGAATCGATTGCTCGAATTGCGAATCCTGCCCATCGTGAACGAAAACGACACGGTGGCCACCGCAGAAATTCGATTTGGCGATAACGACCGCCTAGCTGCGCTGGTTGCGTCGCTGCTGCACGCCGACGTGCTCATCTTGTTGAGCGACGTGGATGCGCTCTACACGAAGCCCCCGCACGAGCCGGGTGCGCAGCGTCTCGAGCACGTCGCGTATGGCGACGAGTTGGTCGGGCTCGAGTTCGGTTCGGTTGGCGCTGCCGGAGTCGGCACGGGTGGCGCAGCCACAAAGGTTTCGGCCGCGCGTCTCGCCGCGGATGCCGGCGTGAGCGTTCTTGTGACTAACTCGACCATGGTCGACCAGGCGCTGTCGGGTGAATTCATTGGCACCTGGTTCGAGGCGAGTTCGGCTCACGCGACAGCGCAAAAGTAAACTCGAGATCATGTCGATTGTTACCGCTCGCCCCGAATTGATTGCACTGCTCGAAGATTCGCGGGGTGCAGCACGAATGTTGGCGACCGCATCGACCGCACACAAGAACGCCGGATTGGCCGCCATTGCGGATGCGATTGAGGCGAACATCCCTGCCATCGTCGCCGAGAACGCGAAAGACCTCGAGAACGGTCGTGCCAACAACATCGGGGACGGCTTGCTCGATCGCCTCCTGCTTGATGAAAAACGTCTGCAATCAATCGCCGGCGCGGTGCGTCAAATCATTTCGCTGACCGACCCGGTAGGTCAGGTCGTGCGCGGTAATGACATGCCCAATGGCATTCACCTCGTGCAAGTGCGCGTTCCGTTTGGTGTTGTGGGAGCCATCTACGAGGCACGCCCCAATGTGACGGTCGACATTGCGGCGATTGCGCTCAAGAGTGGCAACGCCACGGTTCTGCGTGGCGGAAGTGCGGCCGAAAACTCGAACCGCATTCTCGTGGCCTTGATTCAGGATGCCCTCGCCTCGGTCGGCCTTCCTCGCCTCACGGTGCAGACAATCGACCCGTTCGGGCGCGCGGGGGCAACCGAGCTCATGACGGCCCGGGGTTACGTCGACGTCCTCATCCCTCGGGGGTCGCAGAGTCTGATCGACTCTGTCGTTCTCGAGTCGAAAGTGCCCGTGATCGAGACGGGCGCGGGAGTTGTGCATCTCGTCATTGATGACTCCGCACCACTTGAGTGGGCGGTCGAAATTGCCCACAACTCCAAAGTTCAGCGACCGAGCGTGTGTAATGCGCTGGAGACGATTCTGGTGATGCGACCTGCGGCCGCGCGCGTGCTTCCCGCGGTGTGTGAGCGTTTGACGCAGGCGGGCGTGATCATCCACGGTGATGTTTCGACGCGCGAAATTTGGCCCGCGGCCATTCCCGCGACCAACGAAGACTGGTCGACCGAGCACATGTCGCTCGAGCTTTCCATCAAGGTCGTGGACTCACTTGACGAGGCTCTCGATCACATTCGCACTTATGGCACCCACCACACCGACTCCATCATCACGAATGATGTGAGTCATGCCGAACGATTTCTGGCCGAAGTCGATTCGGCAGTCGTAATGGTCAACGCGTCGACGCGATTTACGGACGGGGGAGAGTTTGGTTTCGGCGCCGAGGTCGGAATCTCCACTCAAAAACTGCACGCTCGAGGTCCGATGGGGCTCCCGGAACTCACGAGCACCAAGTGGTTGGTTCGTGGTTCCGGACAAATTCGACAGTAGAATCGAGGCATGGACGTGATGACGACTCTTGCCGCAGAAGAAGCTCTCAACCCCCTGTGGGCACCCGGCTGGGTGTTTGGTGTCGTTCCCCTCGCAATCTTCTTCGTGCTCGGCTTCGTGGTCTTCACCTACCGTGACGTCGCAAACCGTCACAGCAACAAGAGCGACAAGGGTCACGGCGGCCACCACTAGGTCGTCTCATTCGGCAGGCACAGGAGTTGACCGCCGAGAGTTTGCCGACGCGTGTCGGTGTCATGGGTGGAACATTTGATCCGCCGCACCTTGCGCATCTGATTGTGGCCGGTGACGTGCACGCGGCACTCGATCTCGACGTTGTTGTTTTCGCGCCCGCCGGTGATTCGTGGCAAAAGCACGCGTCTGCCTCACCAGAGCAGCGGTTCGTGATGACCGAATTGGCGATCGCGTCCGACTCTCGCTTTCGCGCATCCCGCGTCGACATCGACCGCGACGGCCCGACGTACATGGTGG
>CANGKD010000075.1 GCA_947454495.1 Actinomycetota bacterium | reverse complement strand
TCGGTGATTATTTAGCGTGCGGATGCGCCGACTATACTCGTGGGAGACCTCGGGGTGTGGCGCAGCTTGGTAGCGCGCGTCGTTCGGGACGACGAGGTCGCAGGTTCAAATCCTGTCACCCCGACTCATGCAAACGGACCGGTAACTGCCGGTCCGTTTCGCGCTGCCGGTCCGTTACACGTACCTCTCACAGCATCCTTTACTATCGCGGGATGCAGAATGGACACATGATTCTTCGCACAGCATCCGTTTGCACCCTGGTCCTCGTCGCCATGTTCTCACTGTCCGCGTGCACGACGGCATCTTCGCCGGCCGAGGGCACGGGTTCGACGTCAACGAGCGAAAATTCAGCATTCTCCAGCTCCGACATCATGTTTGCGCAAATGATGATTCCTCATCACAAACAGGCCATCGAAATGTCTGCGCTCGCACAGACACGCTCCTCAAATCCAGAGATTGTTGCTCTCGCCGATCAAATCACCGCTGCACAGGGGCCCGAGATCGAGCAGATGACCGGATGGCTCACCAGTGCCGGCGCATCCATGGACATGGGGCATTCCATGCATATGGACGGACTTCTCAGTGACGAGCAAATGTCGGCGCTAGAAAAAGCTTCCGGGGCCGATTTTGATCGCCTGTATCTCGAGGGCATGATCGGTCACCACGAAGGAGCCGTGACTATGGCTGCGATGGTGGTTGGTTCGCAAAACGCTGAGGCGGCCGCGCTCGGGGCATCAATTGTGTCGAGTCAAACCGAGGAAATTGCCTACATGAAGCAACTGCTCAGCACCCTCTGACGACGAACACGCCGCCAGCTGCAATGGCAGAGGACTAGCTGAAGTCGGGATCCGGTTCGAAGCGGTACGACACGGGCCACTGGCGACGACCTGCGTTGAGCATCCCCTTGCTCTCTTGCAGGTAACACAGGCCGCAGAGCGATTCGTAGGTGATGTCTCCCTCGTCAAGCGCAACTTGATCGCCATCGAAGACGAACTCTCCGCGGAACTTTCGCGTGTTGAAGATTGCCTTGCGTCCACAGCGACATATTGTTTTGAGCTCTTCGATGTCGTGTGACACTTCGAGCAATCGACGACTTCCGGGGAAGGCAACAGTCTGAAAATCTGTGCGGATGCCGAACGCGAGCACAGGAATATCCTCGAGCAACGCAATTCTCAACAGGTCGTCGACCTGAGCCTCGGTCAGGAACTGGGCCTCGTCGAGCAGGAAGCACTTGATGTCAACTCCGCGCCGGCGTTGAACCTCTTCGCGATGACGCTGAAACGATGCGTAGAGATCCGACTCGGGGTAGACGATGAAGTCGGCTTTGCGCGAGACCCCAAGGCGACTCATGACTCCGAGGTCACCTTTGGTTTCGAGCGCTGGCTGCGCGATCAGCACCGCGTGGCCGCGCTCTTCGTAATTGTGCGCCGCTTGGAGCATCGCGGTGGTCTTGCCACTATTCATGGCGCCGAAGCGAAAGAAGAGCCTGGCCATCTTCTTGGGAGTCCGTTCTGTTAGACGTTGAGTTTGAGAACTTCGGCCGTGTATCGCAACGACTCCTTCGCCGTTTCCGGCGAGTCGGAGAGCCGCGTTCCAAAACTAGGAATCATCTTCTGAAGTTTTGGGGTCCAGCGCGTGAAGTTTTGCGGGAAGCACTTCTGCAACAGGTCAATCATGATGTGCACCGAGACGGACGCCCCGGGGGACGCGCCGAGAAGACCGGCGATTGATCCGTCACTCGCAGCAACGACTTCGGTACCGAACTGCAGCACTCCGCCCTTTTTGGCGTCTTTCTTGATGACCTGAACGCGTTGTCCCGCCGTAATGATTTCCCAGTCGTCCATCTCGGCCGACGGCATGAACTGGCGAAGGTCGGCCAGTCTCTTTGCGTGGCTCGCCGTGAGCTCACCGAGGAGGTAACGGATGAGCGACAGGTTCGTCACCGCGACACTCAACATGGGAATGATGTTGTGCCAACGAATAGAGAACGGTAGGTCAAACCAAGAACCCTGCTTGAGGAACTTAGGGGTGAAGCCAGCGAACGGACCAAAGAGAAGAGATTTCTCTCCATCAACGACTCGCGTGTCGAGGTGAGGAACCGACATCGGTGGTGCACCGATTGATGCTTTTCCGTAAACCTTGGCTTGGTGACGCGCAACGATGGCCGGGTCCGAGGTTCTCAAGAATTCACCGGATACGGGGAAGCCGCCAAAACCACGAATTTCAGGGATGCCCGCATTTTGGAGAAGCGCCAGCGCACCTCCACCGGCTCCAACAAAGACAAATTTTGCATCGACAGAACGGGGGGTGTTTCCCACGGTGTCGCGGAGCTTGACCCGCCAGCGACCGTTCCGCAAACGCTTGAGGCTCGTCACCTGAGTCTCGGTACGCAGCTTCGCACCCTTCGACGTCACGTAATCGAAAAGCTGTCGCGAGAGCGCGCTGTAGTCAATGTCGGTTCCCGACGCGATGCGCGTCGCTGCCACGGGCACGCCGTCGTGACGGTGGTCCATCAAGAGCGGCGCCCAATGCTCGATTACACCTGGCTCTTCGGTGTACTCCATACCTTCGAACAGCGGCTCTTTCTTGAGCACGGCGAAACGCTTGCGCAGGTACTCAACGTTCTTTTGCCCCCAGACGAACGTCATGTGAGGGGTTGGATTGATGAACGATGACGGATCGTTGACGAGCTTGCCGGCTACGAGATATGCCCAGTACTGACGAGACAGTTGGAACTGTTCGTTGATTGCGACGGCCTTGGATGCTTCGACGGTCCCATCGGGCGCCTCCGGCATGTAGTTCAACTCACACAGTGCTGCGTGTCCGGTTCCGGCGTTGTTCCACGGATTGGAGCTCTCGAGAGCGACGTCTGATAGGCGCTCGAAAATCTGGATGCTCCAGCGTGGTTCGAGCTGAGTGAGCAACGCCGCGAGAGTCGCGCTCATAACGCCACCACCAATGAGGCAGACGTCAACTTCGCGGGGCAAACTCATGAAGTTAGTTTAGGGTCACGAACCGTGAAAACCCGGGCATGACCTTCCATGAGTCGGAAGCAAATTAAGCCTGTCGAGCAGCGATAATTTCGGCGATCTGCACGGCATTGAGTGCCGCGCCCTTGCGCAGATTGTCATTGCTCAAGAACAGGGCGAGCCCACGTCCTCCGTCGACCGTCTCGTCTTGACGGAATCGTCCAACAAACGTGGGGTCGGCACCGGCGGCCTGAAGCGGTGTGGGCACATCCTCGAGCACCACTCCGGGTGCGGTGGCGAGAAGCTCTTTCGCTTCATCCGGCGTGATCGGCGAAGAGAACTCAGCATTGATGCTCAAGGAATGCCCCGTGAAGACGGGAACACGAACACACAGTCCGCTGACGAGCAGTTGAGGGAGTTCCAGAATTTTGCGACTTTCGTTGCGCAGCTTCTTCTCTTCATCAGTCTCGTACAGGCCGTCGTCAACCATTGCACCGGCAAGCGGAACGACGTCGAATGCGATCGTCTTGACGTATTTGTTGGGGGCCGGGAATTCGATGGCCGATCCGTCATGAACGAGGTCCTCGAGGTTTCCCTGTGCCACGGCTGCGCGCACCTGCGTTGCCAGTTCGTCGGCGCCGGCAAGGCCCGAACCAGAGACGGCCTGGAAAGTGGTGACCGTCATCTTGGTTAGACCCTTTGCGCCGTCAAGTACCTTGAGTACCGGCATCGCGGCCATTGTCGTGCAGTTCGGGTTCGCGATGATGCCCTTACGCGCCTCGTCAATGGCATGCGGATTCACTTCACTCACCACAAGCGGAACGTCGGGGTCCATGCGCCACGCACTCGAGTTATCGATAACCGTCACCCCAGCTTGCGCAAAGCGGGGCGCCTGCGCGCGACTTCCCGTCGCACCGGCCGAGAACAACGCTACGTCCAGGCCGGCGGGGTCGGCCTTATCCACGTCTTCGACGACAACGTCGTGACCGCGGTAAGAAAGAACGGTTCCCGCGGAGCGAGACGACGCAAAGAAACGGATGCTCTTGACCGGGAAGTTTCGCTCATCCAAGAGGCGGCGCATGACTGTCCCGACCTGACCGGTGGCGCCGACGACAGCGATGTTGAGCCCCTCCGGGGCAATCGCGGTCATCGTCCGGTCCCTGCGTGCACGACGGCTTCGATATCCGAATCCAGTCCAAATGCAGAGTGAATGCGACGCATTGCGTCGTTGAGCTGGTCAGCGCGCAAGATGACCGAGATTCGAATTTCCGACGTCGAAATCATGTCGATGTTGACACCAGCTTCAAACAACGCGGTGAAGAGTTGAGCGGACACGCCAGAATTCGTGCGCATACCCGCTCCGACCACCGAGAGCTTGCCGATTTGGTCGTCATAGCTGAGTTCGGCGAATCCGATGTCGGCGGCCGACGCACGCAACGCGTCGAGGGCTCGCTCGCCCTCTGACTTCGGCAGGGTGAAGGAGATGTCCGTCTTCGACTCCCCCTTATGGCTGACGTTTTGCACAATCATGTCGATGTTGATGTCCGCGTTGGCCACGATGGTGAAAATCTGCGCAGCCTTGCCGGGAACGTCGGGAACTCCGACGACCGTGATTTTT
This sequence comes from Actinomycetota bacterium, assembly GCA_947454495.1. Lineage (GTDB taxonomy): Bacteria > Actinomycetota > Actinomycetes > Actinomycetales > Microbacteriaceae > RFQD01. The sequence continues at coordinate 3,595 of CANGKD010000075.1, read as the reverse complement.
GCCTCGCTGAGGTCTCCGGCAACGCCGGTGATGATCGGCTCTTCCACTTGTTGTCCCTCCGTGGGGTTGTAAACGATGGTGCCTTCGTCGTGCGTGAATGACGATCGAACGTGAAGCGTCACGCCGTGACGGCGCGCGTATTCGGTGGCGCGGATATTCAAGACTTTCGCACCGTTTGCCGCGAGTTCGAGCATCTCTTCACTCGTGATGCGGTGAATCTTGCTCGCGAGCGGAACAACACGTGGGTCTGCGGTGAAGACGCCGTCGACATCGGTGTAAATCTCGCACACGTCGGCTTCGAGGGCAGCCGCGAGTGCGACCGCACTCGTGTCGGATCCCCCGCGACCCAGCGTGGTGATGTCACCGGTGTCTTTGTTGAACCCCTGGAATCCCGCGACGATGACAATGGCGCCCTCAGAGACGGCGTCTTTCAGGCGCCCCGGAGTGACGTCGACGATGCGAGCGGAGCCGTGCTGGTCATCCGTAATCATGCCCGCCTGGCTGCCCGTGAACGAGCGAGCGTCGTGACCCAGGCTCCGCACGGCCATGGCCACGAGAGCCATAGAAATGCGCTCTCCGGCCGTGAGCAACATATCCATTTCGCGAGGTGCGGGAACACTCGAGACTTCGTTTGCAAGGTCGACAAGTTCGTCCGTTGTGTCACCCATGGCGCTGACGACAACAACGACGTCGTTTCCTGCTTCGCGCGCTTCAACGATGCGGCGCGCGACACGCTTGATGCTCTCGGCGTCGGCAACGGATGACCCGCCGAACTTTTGCACGATCAAGCTCACTGGAAAACACTCCCTCGGAACGAAAAACTGAGGCGCCTTCAAAAAGATTTCCTCAATTCTACCGATAGGCGGAGAGGCGCTTAAACCGTGCGGCGTCCCTCGAACGCGCGTCCGAGAGTGACCTCGTCGGCATACTCGAGATCTCCGCCCACGGGCAATCCGAAAGCCAAACGGGACACCTTGACCTCGATGGCGGCAAGGAGGCGCGTGATGTAGGTCGCGGTGGCCTCGCCCTCTAGGTTGGGGTCGGTCGCAATGATGACCTCCGTCACGGTGCCGTCGCCCAATCGCGTGAGCAGTTGACGAATGCGCAAGTCGTCAGGGCCGATGCCATCCATGGGTGAAATTGAGCCACCGAGCACGTGATACAGGCCGCGGAATTCTCGAGTTCGCTCAATCGCGACGACGTCTTTTGCCTCTTCCACGACACAAATCAGGGTGGGGTCACGGCGAGGGTCGCGGCAGATGCCACATCGCGCCTCCTCGCCCACGTTTCCGCAAATCTCGCAGAACTTGACCTTCTCGCGCACGTCCATGAGCACGTGAGCCAACCGGGAGACATCAAAGGATTCGGTTTGCAGAATGTGAAATGCAATGCGTTGCGCGGACTTTGGACCCACCCCGGGCAGGCGCCCGAGCTCGTCAATCAGTTCCTGAACGATCCCGTCATACACGAGGTCTAGCCCTCCGCAACGGTGTCGTCAGGGACTGGGTCGGTCGGGTCGGTCGGGTCGGTCGGCTCAGCCGCTGTCGCAGGCGACGCACTCACGGCTTTTTCTTCCGCGATGAAAGTGGCGCCCAGAACTTCGCGTACCAAAGATTCGCCGTATCGAGTATCGGGAACAGCGGGCGTCCCATCGAGCACAGGCGAGTCGAACGTCGTCAGAGCGTCGCGGTCGGTTGCTGCTTCCATCGGCCCGTCGGTCACCTCATCGGCAAAGGCAGGCTTGGGGCTCGATCCAGGAATCTGGACGGTCGCCCATCCTTCAGGTTCGGCCTCGCTCGGGGAGACGGTCGTGACCGACTGTGGAACCGACACGGGAATGACCTCCGTGTCAGGCAAGGGAGCATCGACTGGCTGCGTACGTGTTCCCTCAACGGAGAGTCGGAATTTGACGTTGACGCCGAGCACCTTCTGAATCGATTGGCGCGTGATTTCGTGCACTCCCCCGGGGACACCCGGTTGCGGACGAAATGCCGCAGCATCGGTTTCGCGCGCGAAAACGAGCGTGAGCACCTCGTCGGCAAAGTCGCGCACTTCGGCCGTCGACACCACGAGCCACGCCGCACGCTTCGTTGTCTCGATGTCGGCAAGCACGTCGGGCCACTTTTGTTTCATGATGTCGGCCGTGACGGGCTCGACCGGAGCGGGAGCAGCCGCAGGTGCGGGAGCAGCCGCAGGAGGAGGCGTCGGTGCGGCCGCAGGAGCAGCCGCGGGAGGAGGCGTGGGTGCGGCCGACGCAGATGTCGGGGCAGGCGCCGCAGTCAACGAAGGCTCGCGTGCTGATTCAACGAGCAGTCGCGCAATCATCAACTCGAGGTGCAGGCGCGGAGATGTCGCACCGGACATATCGGTCAACGCAGAATTCACGACGTCGGCGGCGTGAGAAAGCTGCTGACTCGTCATCGCCCGAGCTTGCGACATCATGCGGTCGATTTCGTCTTGGGGAACTCCGCGAAGCACATTGGCAGCCTGGGGCCCGGTGGCCGACACAATGATGAGGTCGCGCAGTCGCTCCAGCAGATCTTCGACAAAGCGCCGAGGGTCTTGACCGGTTTGAATGACGCGGTCGGCAGCCGCGAATGCGGCGCCCGAGTCGCGCGCGGCGAGCGCATCCACCGCTTCATCAAGCAATGCCGAGTGGGTGTACCCGAGCAATGAGACGGCGCGTTCGTACGTGACCGTGTCACCGTCGGTGCCCGCGATCAGTTGGTCGAGAACGGAAAGCGTGTCGCGAGCCGAACCCCCACCCGCGCGCACCACGAGTGGCAGAACACCGGCTTCAACTTTCACGTTCTCACTCGTGCACATCTTTTCGATGTAGTCGAGCATGAGGGCAGGCGGAATCAACCGGAAGGGATAGTGGTGCGTGCGCGAACGAATCGTGCCAATGACCTTCTCCGGCTCCGTTGTCGCAAAGATGAACTTGACGTGGTCGGGGGGTTCTTCGACGAGTTTGAGCAGGGCATTGAATCCCTGCGGAGTCACCATGTGCGCCTCGTCAAGAATGAAGATCTTGTAGCGGTCGCGCGCGGGCGCAAAGGCTGCGCGTTCGCGTAACTCGCGGGCATCATCCACACCGTTATGGCTCGCCGCATCGATTTCGACGACATCCATCGAGCCACCGCCATCGCGTGCCAGCTCGATGCAACTCGGGCACACGCCACACGGAGTGTCGGTGGGCCCTTCGGCGCAGTTCAAGCATCGAGCAAGGATGCGCGCCGACGTGGTTTTACCGCAACCGCGCGGACCGCTGAACAGGTAGGCGTGATTCACACGGTTCGAACGCAGTGCAGCCATGAGCGGATCGGTCACCTGTGACTGCCCGATCATCTCGGCAAAAGACTCGGGCCGGTAACGGCGATACAGTGCGGTGGCCACGTGTCAATAGTACGTGGCAGGTGCGACCCGTCGGTTAGGTTAAGCGCGTCGCGTAGGCCGCGTGAGCAATCGCAAGTTCTTCGTTGGTGGGCACGACGAGCACCGCGGGCGTCACGCCGTTCGGCGAGATGTGTCGAGCAACCGACGAACGCTCGTTATTCGCCCCGGCATCGAGACGCAACCCCAGGTGCGCCAGCGG
>CANGKD010000074.1 GCA_947454495.1 Actinomycetota bacterium | reverse complement strand
TCCGAACGATTCTCAACTTGCGGCCATCCGGTGGTACCCGCGTGACGGTCTGATTCACCAAGTTTTTGTGCGTCAGGATTCCCGGCGCCGGTCGCTCGGCACCGTCATGATCTACGCGGCCTCCGCATTTCACCAGGCGCACGCATGGCCGGGTCGACTGCACGGTGATGGCCGGCGCACCGACCTCGGCGACAAATTCGTGGCCGGACTCCGGCATCCGCAGCGCTACGCCCCGTTGATCGAGGTGCAACCCCCAATGGATCCGTCCTAAAGGGCAACCTCTTCGCCTGGGTGCGGAACACGTGCGTTCCAGTGCAGTTCGTTCGCGATGCGTTGACGCAGGCGATCACTGGCCGCCGGCTCACCGTGCGTGACGAAGGTCTGCGCCGGCGGGGTGGGTGCGTGGCGCATCCACTCAATGATTTGATCGGCGTCGGCGTGCCCCGACATACTGGCCAACGCGACGACCTCGGCTCGAATCGGCACATCGGCCCCAAAGATGCGCAGACTGCGCTCACCGGCAGCGAGGTAGGCACCCCGCGTTCCGCCGGCCTGATATCCCGAGAGCAAAATGGCGTTCTTCTCGTCCTGCCCAAACGCGACGACGTGATGCAGGATTCGTCCACCGGTCATCATGCCACTCGCCGCCACGATGATCATGGGGCCGTGACGCTCATTGAGCGCCTTCGACTCGTCGACCGTCTTGACAAGATGAGCGATGTCGTACATCTCGATGAACTCGGAGCCCTCGACACGGTGTTCCTCACGATGGGCCTCGTACATGTGCGTTGCGTTGACCGCCATCGGCGAGTTGAGATATACCGGCACGGTCGGAATGCTGCCGGCGTTCATCAGGCGCGAAATGTGCAACAACAGCGCCTGCGACCGACCGACCGCGAATGCGGGAATGACCACCACTCCCCCGCGCCCGAGCACCCGACTGAGTACGGGTTGCAACTCCGCCATCGGATCCACGTGCGGATGTGCGCGGTCGCCATAGGTTGATTCGGTGACGAGCACATCGGCACCAGCGAACTCTCGTGGAGGCAGCATCAAGGGATCGTCGGCTCGGCCAAGGTCACCCGTGAAGTGGACAGTTTTACCGCCGATTTCAACGCGCACCTGAGATGCACCCAAAATGTGTCCTGCCGGCACAAAAGTTACCCGCACACCGGGCGCCACCTCGATTGCCGTGTCAAAGGGCGCCGTGCGGAATCGCGACAACGCGAGTTCGGCATCGTCGGCGGTATAAAGAGGCAACGGATGTGCGTGCGTGGAGTAGCCCTTTCGCCCGGCCCGCTCGGCCTCTTCTTCGAGCAAGTGAGCGCTATCCGGAAGCAGGAGCGAGCAGAGTTCGGCCGTGCCCTCCGAAGTGATGATGTTGCCCTTAAATCCGTCGCGCACGAGCGCGGGCACGTAACCGGAATGGTCAAGGTGCGCGTGGCTCAACACCACCGCATCAATGGTCGCGGGGTCGACGGGAAATTCCTCTCGGTTGCGTTCACGGAGTTCTTTGTAACCCTGAAACAATCCGCAGTCGACGAGCACACGCGAGCCGCCCGATTCGAGGAGGTATCGCGACCCCGTTACCGTGCCTGTCGCACCAAGAAACCGAAGCGTTGACCCAGAAGTGGTGCTCATGACTTAAGCCTAGGACGGGGAAACGAAATGGCCCTCTTATCTGAGGGCCATTTCACTTGTTGCGGGGGCAGGATTTGACGCCCCAATCTCGAAGCATCCGCTCGACGCGTTGCGTCTCACGGCTCGATTGGGGACCCCAGGAGGTTCACAGCGACACCCACTGCAAGAAATGAAAAACGGCCACCACACAGGTGACCGTTTTTCATTTCTTGTTGCGGGGGCAGGATTTGAACCTACGACCTCTGGGTTATGAGCCCAGCGAGCTACCGAGCTGCTCCACCCCGCGTCGGTGACACAAGGGTATCACGTAAATAACCAGTCACTTGAACGCCTCCGAAGGCGGCACCGAGCTACTTCTTGTGCGTGACCGCGTGGAACGCCTTTCGGACGGCAGCCGTGAGTCGGGCATCTTCGGTGCGAGAGGCCTTTTCATCTTCTGCGGCAATAGCGTCGGTTCGAGCCCGGTAGGCGGCCATGGCCTCGGAGATGGCTTCAGTGATGGCGTCGACTTGCGCCGACGTCAAGGAATCTTGCACGGCGACCGCCACCTCCGTCGCTTCCGCGAGGGCTGCCCTCGTTTCGGTCAGGCTGAATTCGGTCTCCCGGAGTGTGGCCGAAGTTTGGGCCAGGTTCGTCTCGAGCTCCGTTGCACGTTGCTGCGCCTCTTCGAGCTGTGCCCGTGCGACGGCCTGTGCCTCGCGAATCCGGTCGGCGATGCCGTCAATTTTTGCTTGAAGGTCATCACGCTCACGCGTAACTTCGTCGACCCGCGCCGAGAGCTGCTCGACGCTCGCGCGGGCAGAGTTCAAATCGTCGATGGAGCCAGCGGCGGCCTGTTCGCGAACCTGGCCGAGCGTCGCTTCGAACGACGCGGCTTGAGTGGCTAGTTGAGCGTTGAGCACGTCAATCTGACGTTGCGATTCCTCCCGATAACCCTGCGCCATGGCCGACGCTTCTTCAAAGATCGCCCGGTCTGTCATCGCCGTGAGCTCGGGGTCTCGCGCGATGGATTCGCCAAACAGCACCACCAACATCGCGGTGAGCTCTTGACGAGCGGGGGACTCCATGATGCAAATCCTAGCGACCACAGGTTGCTTTATTGGAATGTTGCACGGGCGGATACCCGCACAGCAAAAGACCTACTGTCCGGAGGCAGCGATCGCGGCTTCGAGCGCGGCCTGGAGCCGCGCATCCGCTTCACCAAACGCTGCCCAGTCGCCGGCCACACGCGCGGCCTCACGATCGAGCAATGCATTCTTCGCGTTGGACAATGCCGTCGACAGGGCCGGGCTCGAACCCGCACCCGCGGGCGTGTCCGGATTCGTTGGCGTGTCATTTGCCGGGTCATTGACCGAAGCCCCGCCAGTGGCATTGCCACCGAACAGCACGTCGAGGGCCCCGTTGAGCGTGTCTTCGAACGCGATCTTGTCGCCAAACGCAACCAAGATTTTCTTGAGAAGTGGATAGCTCGTGTTGCCGGTCGACTGCACGTAAACCGGTTGAACGTAGAGCAGTCCCCCGCCGACGGGCAGCGTGAGCAGGTTGCCCTTCAACACGTCCGTCGAGCCTTGGCTCAAGAGGTTCAACTCTTTTGACACGGCCGGGTCGGCGTTGAAGTTGTTCTGCACCTGGCCGGGACCCGGCACCGTGACATCCTTGGGCAGCGTCAACAGGCGCAGCTTGCCAAAGTCGGCGTCGGGCTTTCCCGCTTCCGAACCCGCGTCAGAATCCGCGACGAGGTAACCCGTCAAGACGTTTCGGCTGGAGGTGCCGGTGGCGTCGGGAATGAACGTCGAGTAAATGGAGAACGCCGGATCGGTTGCCCCGGGTACCTTCATCGTCAAGTAATACGGCGACTGGAATCGCGTGGTGTCGGCACCGGCCGTGGGGTCGGTCGGCGTAATCCACGCATCGTCACGCGAGTAGAACGAGCCCGCATCGGTGACGTGGTACTGACCAAGAATCGCACGTTGCGCCTTGAACAGATCCGTGGGGTAACGCACGTGACTCATCAGATCGGCACTCATGTCGGCGACCGACTTCAAGTGCGACGGGTAGATCTTCTGCCACGTCTGCAACACCGGGTCGTTTTCGTCCCAGGCATAGAGCGTCACCGTTCCGTCGTAGGCATCGACCGTTGCCTTGACCGAGTTGCGGATGTAGTTGATGTTGTCGAGCGCAAACGCGTCGACCGCGGACTGCTGATCAGCCGTAACGGCCGACAAGCTCTCCACGCGCGAGTACGGGTAATTCGTGCTCGTCGTGTATCCGTCAATAATCCAGACGATGCGACCATCGACCACGCTGGGGTAGGGGTCGCGGTCGAGCGTCAAGTAGGGAGCAACCTTCGCCACCCGTGTCAGCGGATTGCGGTCGTAGAGAATTTGAGATTTGTCGTTCACCGCATCCGACAGAATGATCTGCTCACTCTGGAATTTCAGTGCGTAGATGAGTCGCGTGAAGATGTTGTCGAGCACCGGACCGCCATTGCCCGAGAAGGTCGTGTAGGCCTGACCCTCTGCGTTGGTCGACGACGGGTAGTCGAGCTCGACGGGGCTGGATCCCTCGGGTCCACCGACAATCGAGTACAGTGGCGAGTTTTCACCGAAGTAAATACGTGGTTCGAATTCGCCGAGTGCACCCGTAGAGGGGATGCCCGCTTCCAAGAAGACCGGTTGACCTTCAACCGTGCGCTCGGTGCCGTATGCCGCAACGAGTCCGTACCCGTGCGTGTAGACAACCGTGTTGTTGTACCACGATTGCGAATCACCGATGCCGGCCTGGTTCAGCTCGCGGACGGCGACCACCGAGTCTTGACTCTTGCCGTCGATTTGGTAACGGTCGACGTCGAGACTGGGAGTGAAGGCGTAATACTGCTTGAACTGTTCGAGTTGGGCATACGACGCACTGACCAGGTCGGGGTCGATGATGCGGATGCTTGCCGTGGTCTCGGCGTCGGCGCGCAACGCTCCGGCCTGCACATCGGTCTTCGCGTTGTAGGGAATTTCTTCGAGATTGTCGACACCATAGGCCTGGCGCGTCATATCAATGTTGCGCTCGATGAAGGGCGCTTCGAGGCTGCGCTCACTCGGATCAACGATGAATCGCTGCATAATCCACGGATAGGCCGAACCAAGAATCAGACTCGACACGATGAGGAGCGCGGTTCCCACGAGCGGGAGACGCCACCGGCCAGTGAACGCGGTCGTGAGAAAGAGCAGTGCGACGAGCGCCGCAATCGCCGAAATGATCTGGAGTGCCGGAATGGTGGCATTCACATCCGTGTACGACGCACCGGTCATGAGTCCCGTGGAGTTGAACACCGTGGCGTATTGGTCGAGCCAAATGCTAACGGCCTGCAAAACGAGGTAGACGAAGGCGGTCAGCGCGAGTTGAACGCGAGCCGGCTTCGCCACGCGCAGTTCACGGCGGGACACCGAGATTGACCCGTAAAGGTAGTTGGTGATGACGGACACGACGAAGCACAGGAGCACGACGGCCGAGAAGAATGCGAGTGCAGCCTGGAAGAACGGCAGGTCGAACATGTAGAACGAAACATCGAAACCGAACTGCGGATCCGTGGTTCCCGCCGGGGTGCTGTTCCACCACAGCAGCGCCGTTTGCCATTGGGGAGCAATCGCGAGACCGGCGAAAACACCGAGAACAACCGGGACACCCCACGTCAACAGGCGGCGCAACGGTTCAATGATCTGCTGGTAGCGGTCGAGTTGGGCGTTCAACCGCACATACACGGGACGAAGACGGTAGGCGGCGGCGATGCTGACCCACACCGGCACCGCCATGGCGAGGAAACCGCCGACGAAGAACGCACCTCCGGCGAGCCACTGAGTCGTCAGCACACCCACGAAGCCCACCTGGGAGAACCACAGCACTTCGGCATACACCGTTGCAAACGAGAAGAACGCGATGATGAGCACCGCGAGCACGCCAATGGCCACGATCACGGGCGCTCGGCGGGTGCTGCGATTTCCGGACGAAGTGGTTGTAGTCACAGTTGCCTCACGAATTTTTCTCGAGTTGATGGATGAAGACTTTACTTTTGTGCGGCCGAAACGACCGCGTCGCACGTGCGAATGCCGTTGGCCTGCGCATCGGCCAACGCGGACTCCGCCGTCGTATGAGTGCGGAAGTAGTCCAACACGCTCGTTGCTTCGGTCAGAGTGCTGACAGCGAAAACGGCAAGCCCGTCGGGGACGTTTCCCACTACCGCATCACAATTCTCTGCCGGAGCGAGGAACAACGACGACCCCGTGTTCTTGGCACCGAAAAGCTTCTGCCGGATGCCACCAATTGGACCCACGTTTCCGAGGTTGTCGATTGTGCCGGTTCCCGAAATATTGAGACCGCTATTCAAGTTTCCCGGCGTGAGCTTGTCGATGATTCCCAGGGCGAACATCATGCCGGCACTCGGACCTCCAACGTCGTCGAGTCGAATCGTGACGTCAAAAGGAAAGTCGTAGGAAACCGTGGCGCCAATTCCCAGAACCACGTCTCCCGCGTCATTCTTGTAGGGTGCCACGTCAACATCGAGACTTTTGCCACTGCGCAACACGGTGAGCGTGACGGTGGTACCTGCCCCCGCTGCCGTCAACTTCTCGCGCAACTGCTGAACAGATTGCGGCGCGAAACCGTTGATGGCCGTGACGACATCACCGGTCTTGAGTGGACCATCCGATGGACTGTCTTTCGCGAAGCCGAGAACTTCGATTCCGGAGACAACCTCGTATCCCTCGTAGGTCATCGCCGCCGCGACAGCGTCGTGCTGAGAATTCACCATCAGCGCGTTGTTTTCTTTTTTGCGATCGTCGTTTGTCACATTGGGCGGAAATACCGCGTCCACGGGAACGACGGCTTTCGACGGGTCGAACCACGCCACGATGATTTCGCCCCAACTCGGCAACGACTCGGGAATGCCCAACACGTTGACGGTGAGGAGGTTCAGGTTTCCCGTGGTGGGAAAGGTCGTTGCCCCGTCGATTGTGATGAGCGGGATTTTCTCCTTCTGGTCACTGCCTTCGACCGCGACGCTCACGGTGCCGAGCGTATTAAAGGTCGGACCCGGCTGCTCAATCACATAGGGCGCTGGGGTGGCCGTGAGAGCGACCGTGAGGATGACCGAACCGGCGACGAGCGCAGACCCCCAACGCCATCTCCGCTGGGCCGGGGTCGCACGAGGTCGAGGCTGCTCAATCGGCATGCCGTCGTCGTCGGATGAGTACAGCGTCACTCTCACAGCCTGTCAGATAGGGGGATGCGCTTCCGACCAAAATCGGACGCCGCGACCACGTGTTCGCGTCAAGCGCAAGACCGTTTTGCCCACTCGCGGGCAATTGTCAGTTGGTCTGGGGATACCGTAGAAGCACGACCTGAGAGCCCGGTGAAAGCATGAACGACGACTCCGCCGCCCGTCCCGATGACGAGTTTCGCGAACTCTTTGAGAAGTTCCTTTCCGGGCAGGGCGAGATTGATCCGTCGGCCCTCGCCGGCGCCGCCGGTCTCCCGAGTGACCCCGCGGCGTTGCAGGCACTCTTCGCTCAACTGAGACACGCAATGGCGCAGCCGTCCTCGCCTGAAGCATCCGCAAAGCTTGCTCTCGAGCAGGCCGTGGCAGCAGCTGGCCAAAACGATCCGTCGGTCGATTCGGCCGCCTCGGCCGCCGTCAATCAAGCCTGTGACATTGCCGACATTTGGCTCAGCGAGGCGACAGATGTGGATGCGCTTCAAGCCCCTCCGCTGTTGCTCACGCGCCGCGAATGGGTGCGACAAACCATGCCCGTGTGGACGGAGCTCAGCGAACCCGTGTCAACACGCATCAGCGACGCCATGACGTCACTGCTGGAGTCGCAGACACCCGAGGATTTGATGGGCGAGCTGGGTGGCGCATCCGGAGTGCTTCGATCACTCGGCGGAACGCTGTTTGCAATGCAACTCGGCCACGTTGTCGGTCAACTGGCTGCCGAAGTCGTTTCGGGTGGTGACATCGGCGTGGCATTACTTCCGGATGGCAAAGCGGCGATTCTGCCGCACAACGTGAGCGCATTGGCGACGGGGCTCGACATCGACGAACAAGAGGTGCGGTTGTACCTTGCCGTGCGTGAACTTGCGCATGCCCGATTGTTTCACCATGCACGATGGCTCCCCCTCGACCTTCGTTCGGCGCTGACCGCGTACGCCCAGGGAATTAGCATCGACGCATCGCCACTCGAGGCCCTGGTCGAGAACTTCGACCCGACGAACGCAGAAGAGTTGCGGGCAGCCCTCACCGACGGTCGGCTCATTCCGCCGAAGACCCCTGACCAAGAGCGAGCGCTCGCACGTATCGAGACGCAGCTCGCACTCATCGAGGGATGGGTCGACGTCGTCACCGAGGATGCGACGCGGCGGTTACCCAAGGCGCAGGCCCTGAGCGAAACGATGCGTCGGCGTCGCGCCAGCGGCGGGCCGGCGGAGTCGGCCTTTGCGGCTCTCGTGGGACTCGAGTTGCGGCCCCGACGGTTGCGCGAGGCAACCGCCATGTGGCGTCGCGTCACCGACGC
>CANGKD010000073.1 GCA_947454495.1 Actinomycetota bacterium | reverse complement strand
TCGCAGCTGGTGCTTTCGCAGCTGGTGCTTTCGCAGCTGGTGCTTTCGCAGCTGGTGCCTTCGCAGCTGGTGCTTTCGCAGCAGGAGCCTTCGCAGCAGGAGCCTTCGCAGCAGGAGCCTTCGCAGAAGGAGCCTTCGCAGCAGGAGCCTTCGCCACGGGAGCCTTCGCCACGGGAGCCTTCGCCGCGGGAGCCTCAGTCGTTACGGGTGCCGGGCTCGACGCGTCTTCTTTGCGCTTACCGCCAATTCCAAAAAAAGCCATTCCGTACCTCAATCACCTGGGGCGTCTATGCATCCGCCTCGAAAGGCATGATGAGGACCCATGTCAAGTCCTCGCAAAAGGCGACTGGGTCCGCTTCTAATTGTGCCACATGCCGGCAATGGTGCTGACCACGCAATCAACAGACGCGAGCGATTTTCGATTCTCCCAATCAGCCCAGAGGAGGGTCGTCCGCCGGTCGCCTCGCACTTAAAAATGCCTCCAACTCGGCAGCAATCTGATCCGCACTCGGCAGTTCTCCATCATCGTCCGTCAACGGAGAACGCATCATGTCTGTCGGCATGTTCTTCTTCATGTACTTGTCGTACTGGACTTCCAGTTTTCGAACCAGCTTCTCGAGTTCCTCGTTTGTGGTCAGCTGTTCGTCAATCCGCGCAATGAAATCGCGGCCTTCTTCGCGAAGCCGGTCAGTTGGGAAAATCAGACCCGTGGCTGAGGTGATGAATTCCAGTGAGGAAAGTGCCGCGTTGGGGTACTCGGAGTCGGCGAGGTAGTGGGCGACCAGAAGAACGAAACCACTTACCCTGTGGCCTGCTGTATCGAGCCGGTACTCAACGAGATGCATGGCGTTGGAAGGCACTTGAGTGTGTGGGCGCCACACGCTCATGGATTCGACGAGATCACGCCGATTGCCACTCACGGTCGCCCCAATCGGGCGCGTGTGTGGAACCGGCATCGGGATGGCGTGCACCCACGTGGTTTCCGTCACCTCAAATTGCTCGACAAAATCGACGACGGCATGACTGAACCGCTCCCATTTGAAGTCCGGCTCGTATCCAGAGAGAAAAAAGAACTGACGATTCATCTCGTCCTCAACCAGATGAATTGCAAGTCGAGGTGGCTCGTAGCCGGTCAAATGATCCTGATCGAAGTAAATGGTAGGACGTCGAGCGCGGTAGTCGAGTAGTTCATCCGGGTCGAAGACGGCAACAATCTGAGACTGCATGACATCGAGCACGTAGTCGGTGAACTGTGAGACGGCCGAACCGGAGTCAGTGAAGCCCGTGAGACCCGCGACGAGCGGAATTCCATGCGGAACCACATCGTGCGGCATGACGAACTCGAGTAGGTCATCGTTTCGTGGCACGGCCACAGTTTACGTCGCGCGGACACGGGTCGCAGGTGCGTAACATCGGAAGCATGCCTGAGTCCCCTTCTTCTTTGCGTCTCCTTTCCAAGATTCCCGCGTCTGCTGAGGTTGTTGTGCTCGGCGTCGTGTCGCGAAACGGTAAGGACGAAATCTTTGCTCTCGAGGAGTTTGCCTTCGCACAGGATTTGTTGAGTCGCGCCGACGTGACGTCCTCTCTCGACTCGGTGACGCGCATCCCCGACCCAACCAACGACAAGAGAAGTCTCGTGTTGACTGGTGTCGGTGACGGAACATCCGTGGATGATCTTCGCCATGCCGTGGGTGCGGCGGCGCGAAAGGCTGGCTCACCCAAGTCAATTGCAGTTGCGGTGCCGACAGATTCTCTTTCACATGTGGCCGCCATCGCCGAGGGCGCCCTGCTCGGTCGATACACGTTTGACGAGTACCGCTCGACAAAAACGCGTGACAAGAAGACCAACGCAGTCGTTTCCATCGTGACGTCATTCAAGTCGACGGCCGTGATTCGTCGTGCCGAGACGGTGGCCAGCGCCGTTGCTCTCGTCAAAGACTTGGTAAACACCCCACCCAATGATTTGACTCCCGCCGAACTGGCTAAGCGCGCGGTCGCAAGCGTGTCTGCGCTACCGATTCGCACCAAGATTTGGGATGAACGCCAACTTCAACGGGACGGTTTCGGCGGGATAGTCGGCGTCGGACAAGGGAGTTCTCACCCGCCCCGACTCGTGCGCCTGTCATACAATCCCGCCAAGCGGAAAAGTCACATCGCTCTCGTCGGCAAGGGAATCACTTTCGACACAGGTGGGCTATCGCTTAAGCCGGCCTCGGGCATGCTCGGCATGAAATATGACATGACGGGAGCAGCCACTGTTCTGGCCGTCATTCGTGCCGTCGCCGAGCTTGAATTGCCTGTCGCCATCACTGCGTGGATGTGCATCGCCGAGAATATGCCGAGCGGAACCGCTATTCGACCCAACGACGTCCTCCGCATGTTCAACGGGACCACCGTCGAGGTGACGAACACGGATGCGGAGGGTCGCCTGGTTCTTGCAGACGGGCTTGCGATTGCCGAGAAAGAGAATCCGGACGTCATCGTTGACGTGGCAACGTTGACCGGCGCCGCGTCTGTTGCGTTGGGCACCCGTTACGCCGGAGTCATGGGTGACAGTGCGGCAGTTGCCGAGGTCGTCGAGTCAGCGACGGAAGGCGGTGAGCTCTTCTGGCCGATGCCGTTGCCTGCGGAACTCAAAGCGCTGTTGAAATCCGACGTCGCAGACCTCGTGAACGCAAAAGTAGGAAACACGTCCGGCGGCATGCTGCTCGGGGCGATGTTCCTGCGCGAATTTGTCACGAAAACGCCGTGGGCTCACATTGACGTGGCGAGTTCGGCCAACAACCCGGGCAGCCCGTTCGGGTTTACCGGTGGTGGCCCAACGGGAACCGCGGTTCGTGCACTGATTCGACAGGCAGAGCGCGCGGCCGGCAAGTAGTAGTCTGAACCTTGGCCTTGCCCACCTGAGGAGGTTGACCTCTCTCGGTTTTAACGCTGGCACGTTCGTCCAGCACTTTCATGAGGAGCTCACGTGACTGATCACAATTTTGACCTCGTCGTTCTCGGTGGCGGAAGCGCGGGTTACTCCGCAGCTGTTCGTGCTATCGAACTCGGCATGACGGTTGCACTCATCGAGAAGGACAAGCTCGGTGGCACGTGTCTTCACCGTGGTTGTGTGCCAACAAAGGCACTGCTGCACTCGGCCGAGGTTGCTGACGTTGCTCGTGAGGCCGCTGAATACGGCGTAGTTGCCAGCATGACCGGAATCGACATGGCAAAGGTGAACGCCTACCGCGACGACATTGTTGCCAAGAAATACAAGGGCCTCCAGGGTCTGCTCAAGGCGCGTGGCATCACGGTGGTCGCAGGAGAAGGTCGACTCACATCCCCTTCGTCCGTTTCAGTCAACGGCGACAACTACGTAGGCAAAAACGTTGTTCTCGCAACGGGCTCGTACTCGAAGTCGCTCCCGGGCTTGACCATTGAAGGTCGCGTTATCACGAGTGAGCAGGCGCTCCTTCTCGACTACGTTCCCCAGAGTGTGGCAATCCTCGGTGGTGGAGTCATCGGATGCGAATTCGCGAGCGTCTGGCGTTCGTTCGGATCAGAGGTCACCATTATTGAGGGTCTCCCCCACCTCGTTCCGAATGAAGAAGAGGTCATCTCAAAGGGACTCGAGCGGGCGTTCCGTAAGCGTGGCATCGACTACAAGATTGGCGTGCGCTTTTCTGGCGTCACACAAAACGACCAGGGCGTCACGATTTCGCTGGAAAACGGCGAAACCGTATCTGCGGACCTGTTGCTCGTCGCTGTCGGTCGTGGTTCCAACACCGCTGGCATGGGATTCGAAGAAGTCGGTGTCACGGTTGACCGCGGCTACGTGCCCACCAACGAGCGCCTGCAGACCAATGTGCCTGGCGTCTGGGCCGTCGGTGACATCGTGCCAGGGCTTCAGCTGGCGCACCGCGGTTACCAGCACGGCATTTTTGTGGCCGAAGAAATTGCCGGTCTCAACCCGATTGTCATCTCGGATGTCAACATCCCCAAGGTGACCTACTGCGAACCGGAAATCATGTCTGTTGGACTCACGGAAGCCAAGGCAGTCGAGAAGTACGGCGCCGATCAGATTGCTGCGTTCGAGTACAACCTCGCCGGTAATGCCAAGAGTGAAATCATCGGCACACCGGGTCTCGTGAAAGTGGTTCGCGTCAAGGAGGGTCCCGTCGTCGGTGTTCACGCCATCGGGTCACGAGTGGGCGAGTTCGCGGGCGAAGCCCAGCTCACCGTCAACTGGGAAGCCCACCCCGAAGATATTGCTCCGTTGATTCACGCCCACCCAACCCAGAACGAGTCCATGGGCGAGGCATTCTTGTACCTCGCGGGCAAGCCGTTGCACACTCTCTAGCCCCGAATACACGCATAAAATTTTTGACGCAGCACCATCAATACCTAGGAGAAGTAGTTTCATGAGCGAATCCGTCAGCCTCCCGGCACTCGGCGAGAGTGTCACCGAGGGCACCGTAACCCGTTGGTTGAAAAACGTCGGAGACCGGGTCGAAGTTGACGAGCCACTTCTCGAGGTGTCGACGGACAAAGTGGATACGGAGATTCCTTCCCCCGTGGCCGGCGTTGTCGAGCAGATCTTGGTGCAAGAAGACGAAACTGTTGCGGTTGGAACGATTTTGGTCATCGTGGGTGACGGTTCAGGTGGAGGCGTGGCCGCTGCTCCGGCACCGGCTGCTGCGGAGCCCGCTCCGGCTCCCGCGGAGCCCGCTCCGGTCGTAGTTGAGCCGGCCCCGGTCGCACCTGCCGCTCCCGTGGTGAACGAAGTCGTCACTCCTGAACCCGTCGCTGTTCCCGTCGCTGAGTCCGTTCCGGCGCCCGCGCCTGCCGCACCCGCTGCCGCCGCAGGCAGTCACGCTGGTGGCTCGGGTTACGTGACACCGATTGTTCGCAAGCTTGCAAACGAACAGGGTGTTGACCTGGCCACGGTGTCGGGAACGGGTATCGGGGGACGCATCCGCAAGGAAGACATTCTCAACGCGACCCCGCCGGTCTCCGGGTCGTCGTCTGCAGCTCCCGTCGCTGTGGAGGTTTCCCCCCTGCGTGGCACAACAGCTCCCCTTTCGCGACTCCGTAAGGTCGTCGCGGAGCGAGCTGTCATTTCGATGCAGAGCACTGCCCAACTCACGTCAGTTGTCGAGGTTGACGTAACCCGCGTGGCGCAGTTGCGCACTCAGGCGCAAGCGGCCTTCCAAGCGAAGACTGGTCGCAAGCTGACGTTCCTTCCGTTCTTTGCAAAGGCAGCCACAGAAGCACTGCAGGCTTACCCCGTCATTAATGCCAACGTTGACGACGACAACATCTATTACCCAGATCACGAGAACATCAGTATCGCCGTTGACACGGAACGAGGTCTCCTCACCCCCGTCGTGAAGAATGCTGGCCCGCTAAACATTGCTCAGTGGGCCGAGGCCATCGACGATGTTGCCACGCGCACGCGCGACAACCAACTGAAGCCCGACGAACTTGCTGGTGGCACGTTCACGTTGACAAACACGGGTTCCCGTGGGGCACTGTTCGACACTCCCGTCGTGTTCCTTCCCCAGCTTGCAATCTTGGGCACGGGCATCGTCACGAAGCGTCCCGTGGTCATGAACGTGAACGGGGATGACGTTATTGCGATTCGTTCGATGGTTTACCTCGCTCTGTCATACGACCACCGAATCATTGACGGTGCGGATGCGGCTCGCTTCCTCACCGCGATGAAATCTCGCCTCGAAGCGGGTGCTTTCGAGGCCGACCTCGGAATCTAGCCCAAAAGTCCCTCGGATTCCTCGCTGGGGTAAATCTCGCGCACGACCCACGCGGTCTCGTTGCGCACGAGTAAAACGCTGAGCCGTTTTTTCAATCCGGTTGTGTCCTCGCATCGAATTTCGACGAGGACGACGTCTCCGTTTCGACTGAGAATGTTGGCCGTTGCGTTCGTCCACGTTGAGCTTTCACCATCGAGGTCTCCTGACAACGCACGGGCGATGGCAAAAGCCCTTGGGTCAGTGATTGCTGACGGAGAGAGTACTTGTGTTTGGGCGACCGACACGTCTTCTGCTGCGATTGTCGGCGCCGGAACCGACCGTGGCGCGTGTGTCGCCGATGCAACCACCGTGGGATTTGTTGCTACGTCGGTGGCGCTCGGTCCGCCTGAAAGCGCCATCAGGACTCCGCCCGCACAAATCACGCCGGCAAGGAAGACGGCAGTACCCTTTCTCCGAGCAAGTGTCGCAAAAATCCACGTTTGGATTTGCCGAGAACGAGCCGGTGAGTCATGGGGCAGGTCTGGCGAGGCACGAGCTGCCGAAGCCGGTGTCTGCGGCGCAACCTTGTGCTCCGCCACGGTATTCGTTTGATGGTTAAGTGTGATGACGACGGGCATTACGCGATCAGACGTTTGCATCGGCGCACGTCTTGCCGAAGGGGGAATGTGCATGTGCGCAGGATGACCCAAGTGTGATCGATATTGGTGGTCCTCTCCCCCGACCGGTGGCTAACCTCCACGAGCGGCCCGCGGGAATAACGGGTGAGGCATAGACTTGAGCAGTGCTTCAGGTGCTGAACGTCGATGTGGGGTCGCGATACGTTCCCTACGACGAGGGGTTGCGCCTTCAACGTCAGTTCCATGAGGGAATCGTCGCAGGAGACCGTGAAGACACCCTGATTCTGCTCGAGCACCAACCGGTCTACACCGCGGGCAAGCGCACTGAAGACGATGAACGCCCCGTCGATGGAACCCCCGTCGTTGATGTGGATCGCGGTGGCAAATTGACCTGGCACGGACCTGGCCAGCTCGTTGGTTACCCGATTATTCGCTTACCCGATCCCATTGACGTCGTGGGATACGTCCGATCCCTAGAGAGCGTCCTTCTTGAAGTCCTTGACGCGTTTGATATTCACGCCGAGCGCGTCGAGGGTCGATCCGGTGTGTGGGTGAAGCGTGGCATGACCCACGACAAGATTGCGGCCATTGGGATTCGCGTTGCGGGCGGAGTAACAATGCATGGGTTTGCATTAAATTGCAGTAACGCGTTGACTCCGTATGAGTCCATCGTGGCCTGCGGAATTCGAGACGCAGGTATCACGACAATGTCGGCTCAGCTCGGCCACACCGTTTCCCCTTCCGATGTACTCCCCCGAGTCATCGCCGCTTTCTCACAGAAATTTGAGGTCGCTCATGAGCTCAGCTGATGGCCGCAAACTGCTTCGACTCGAGGTGCGCAACTCCGAGACTCCCATCGAAAAGAAACCAGAGTGGATTCGGACCACGGCAAAAATGGGGCCGGAGTACCTCCACTTGCAAGAACTCGTGAAAACCGAGAACTTGCACACGGTCTGCCAAGAGGCAGGATGCCCCAATATTTACGAGTGCTGGGAGGATCGTGAAGCGACATTCCTCATCGGCGGGGCCCAGTGCACGCGTCGATGTGACTTTTGCCAGATCGATACGGGCAAGCCCGAACCACTTGACCGTGACGAACCGCGACGCGTTGGTGAATCCGTCGTGGCAATGAAACTTCGATACGCAACGGTCACCGGCGTCGCGCGCGACGACCTCGAAGACGAAGGCGCATGGCTTTACGCCCAGACGATTCGCGAAATTCATAGTCAATCACCCGGCACGGGGGTCGAAATCCTCGTTCCGGATTTCTCGGGCACGCCCGAGTTGCTTCAGCAGGTTTTTGACGCAGCGCCACAGGTGTTCGCCCACAATGTCGAAACGGTGCCGCGAATCTTCAAGCGCATCCGACCGGCCTTCCGCTATGACAGGTCACTCGACGTGCTCACGCAAGGTCGCAATGCGGGCATGATTACGAAGTCAAACCTCATTCTGGGAATGGGTGAAGAGCGCGCGGAGATTTCGCAAGCATTGCGCGACCTGTTTGATGCAGGCACGGACATCATCACCATCACCCAGTACCTGCGACCAAGCAAGCGTCACCACCCCGTCGAGCGATGGGTACACCCGGAAGAGTTCATCGAACTTAAGCAAGAGGCCGAAGAAATCGGATTCTTGGGCGTTCTTTCCGGCCCGCTCGTGCGCAGCTCGTACCGAGCTGGACGGCTCTACGCACAGTCGATGGTGGCCAAGGGTCGTGAAATTCCAGATGATCTCCGACACCTTGCCGAGGCGGAATTGGGATTCTCCCAGGCCGTCTAAAGCTACCGACGTCGCTGACCTGCAAACTGCCCGCATGCGCTCGCATTGCACGGTAATCTGAACGGCATGGCGAAAGAAAAGACCCCCAAACCGAAGCGCGAAAACCGACTGAAGCAGGTCTGGCAGGTC
>CANGKD010000072.1 GCA_947454495.1 Actinomycetota bacterium | reverse complement strand
CTCACCGTGCCGAACTTGCCCGCACTGCCCGCAGCCCACGTGACGGCGTTCGAGGTCGAACTCAGGGCGGTGCAGGTCGAGGCGACCGCGGGTCCGGTCGTGGGCACCGCTGCCGCGCAGGAATACCATGCGTAAGAAATCGAAGGTGTCGGGGTGCCGCGCCACGTGCCTGCCGTGACGGTGGCCGTCGCACCCACCAGGTTCGATCCCGTGAGAGTGGGAGTCGCTGTCAGGACGGGCGACTCGGTAACCACGGCGGTTGAGGCCGACCACGACGTGTAGGCACCCGAAGAGTTTGTTGCGGTTGACCGCAGGGTCAAGAACGTGCCGGCGTCGGCTTGCGTCGCGGTGTAATCCTTGGCGGTTGCGTTGGAAATGTTCGAACACGTACCTGGCAAGAGTGACGTGATGACCTTTGCAACAGAGCATCGAGCCCATTGGTACGACACGGTCGGAACCGGGTTACCCGTGTACAGGCCAGGGGCGCCAATCAGCTTTGAGCCGACTTTGGGTGTGCCACTAATCGACGGATGCCCGAACGCGTCGGGCGGCGTTCCATTCGTCGGCCCAAACCAATCGGTGTAGTAGTTGAAGAAGTTGCGGTTCCCGTAGGCAGAGCATCCATCGCCGTAGCCGTACCCGGCCGAAAGCGCGGCAGCGTTTGGCGTGTACGGAGTGTAGAGATACAGCGCGTGCGTGGCCTGATTCTCGATGTAAACGTCAAGGGTTCCACAGTCAACGTTGGGGCTGTACAGAATCTGGCTCACCTGCCCGACCGGCTTCATGAGGTCGAACCGGCTGTCCCACCACGTGCCCGGACCCGTGCCGGCCGGCTGCGTGTAGCGCTTGAGCAAGTACGCGCCGTAGCGCACTTGGTTGTAGAAGCCGTAGTACTGGCTGTCACAGGCCGCCGTGTCGGGGCATCCTGCGCCCATCGCCGCTCTAAAGCGGTAGTCCGATGGCCACGTATGGGTAACCAGCCCTTGCTCCTTCTGGAGCATGACAAGCAAGACCTTCTGGCTCACACCGCACGCACGAGCGACTTTGTCAATGATCGTGGCTGCCGACTCGTTGGCTGCACCTTGATACGCGGCGCACATCGGGTTGGCCGTTGAGGTCCAGGTTGTCTCGCGATAGTCCTTCAAGCAGACATAACGGGCCTCGCAGGACGGGACCTTTTCATTGAGGAAGGCTTGAACCTGAGCCGCCGTCATGGCATTGCCGTTCCAGAACAACTCGTCGGAGATAATGTTGCCCGGGCGGAACTGGCTGAGGTCAGCCGCGGCGGCCGGTGGCGCATCCGTGGCCACATTAACCAACACGAGTCCCGCCGAGAGCAACGCAACCGCCCCCACCGACACAACAAGGCGGTGGAGAGCGCGACGAACCCCAAAACGAGACATTTGTTAAAGCATAAAGAAGTACATGAAGGTTTCCCGGGAGAACAGCCCCTTGGCGAGCCAAGATTCGGTCAAGATTGGCTGGATGCGAGTCGCCGAAAGTCTGTCGCGGCCTGTCACGACGCACCGCCTGAAACGACAAGAATGGAAGAGGCATCCGAACACAAGGCGCGGACGCCCCATCAGTGGAGGTTGGCCAGGTGAGCGCTCCCCCGCGTCGACGAACGTTCGTCGACCTGACACCGTTGCGCGCATCCCCCGCGTTTGCCCGATTGTGGCTCAGCACATTTCTCACAGGGTTGGGCATTCAGCTCACCATCGTGGCGGTCGGCCTTCAGATTTACTCGATCACGCACGACACGCTTGCCGTGGCTCTGGTCGGCGGAATCGCCCTCATCCCGGCGACCATCGCCGGCCCACTCGCAGGAATGGTTGCCGACGCATTTGATCGTCGCGCACTCCTTCTATGGCTGGCCGCACTTCTCTTTGCGTCAACATCAGGATTGCTGGTGTTGACGATTGTCGATGCGCGACTCCTCGCGGCTGGGCAACACGTGCCCATCTGGCCGTTCTATGTCTGCACAACGATTGCCGCGATGGCCACCATCGCCCTCGGTGCAACACGCAGTGCGATCATCCCGCGCTTGCTACCGCCCGAGCTTGTCGCTCCGGCGAGCGCACTGAGTGGGCTGTCGATTGGGTTACAGGTGATGGTCGGGCCGGCCTTGGCCGGGGTGCTGGCCGCGGCGGTCGGTTATGAGTGGACGTTTGCCGCCGACTTGTGCGTGAGTGCCACCGCGTTTCTGGGGATTGCCCTGCTGCCACGCATCCCGCCGCTTCATGATGTGGTGCGCCCCGGGTGGCAGTCGTTTGTCGAAAGCGTTCGCTTTTTGCGCACGGTGCCACAGATCAGTGCCGGTTTCGCCGCCGACATTGTCGCCATGACATTTGGTCGCGCATACGTTCTGCTGCCGGCCGTGGGGGCGACGCTCATCGGTGGTGGGCCAGTGACCGTGGGACTCATCATGTCGGCAGGCGCCGCGGGCACATTCTTGACGGGCCTCTTCAGCGGGCCCGTGCGGCACGTGCGCCGACAGGGCATCGTCATTTCCCGAGCCATTCAGGTCTACGGGCTCTCGGTGGTGCTGTTCGGAGTCGCGCTGTTGCTGGTGACGTTGGGCGTGTTCCCCCGCGGTGGCGAGTCATTCGCAGATGTCAGCGTATTTCCGCTCATCCTCGCGTGCCTGGCGTACGTCATTGGTGGCGCATCCGACGAAGTGTCCGCCATCTTCCGCACCTCGATGTTGCTCACCGTCGTGCCCGATTCCATTCGAGGTCGGATGCAGGGCATCTTCTTTGCGGTTGTCAACGGTGGCCCTCGACTCGGTGACGTCTACGCAGGGTTAGCCGCAGGACTCGTTGCGCTGTGGTTCCCGCCCTTGCTCGGCGGATTCCTGATTGTGGGGTTGATGTCAGTGATACTCCGACTGACCCCGAGCTTCAGAAACTACGTCTTCGTTCCGGCCGCTGAAGACTAAAGAGACGGGGCCTGGCGTGTGCCGAGCCCCTTCTCCGTCAACAGTTGGTTGCGCTATGCGCGACGGCGACGCACCAGCACGAGTGCGGCACCAGCAGCAGCCAATGCGACCGCCCCGCCGGCGACTGCGATGACCTGCGTGGCGTCCAGACCGGTGGCGGGAAGCTTGGGCTCTTCCACCACAATGGTCATGTAGGCCGTGGCTTGACCACTCAGCGAGTTGAGCTGCATACACACTTTGTAGGTGCCTGCGGTCGTGGGCGTTCCGGTCAAGGCCAGCAATGGCGCGTCGCCCGCGGCCGAGACAGTGTCGTCAACCGAAACGCCGGTCGGAAGTGCCGAGGTGAAGGCCGTCGTCGCGGTCGAACAGATACTTTCGCTCACTTCCGTCCACTGACCGCCCAAGGCCCAATCATAGGGCGCGTTTCCTGCTGTTGACTTGTATGTGTATGGGAAAGAAGACTGCGAAATAGCAGTTCCAACGGGAAGCGTGATCGGGTCAATGGCGACCTGCGGCGTGATTGTCATCACACCCGTGTCCCAGGTGGGGGTTCCGGTTGGCAGCGTGTCGCCGACACCACACGTTGCACCGGCCCAACCGGCATAACGAAGCGTCGAGTCGACTGCGCTGTAGTTTGCCCACGCAAATGGGTTCGCGGGTAAGGCGATGGCGCCCGATACCTGATTTTGAATAGGTACGCCATCAACCCAGTAGACGTAGCAGCCCGTAAAGGTGTCAACCGACGAATCGGGTGCCGACGTGCCGTTTACCGTAAAAGTGAAAGTCTCTCCAGACCGCAGGGTCGTCGGGCTCACCGTGAGCGACGTGACAACCGGAGGTGGTCCGGCGATGGCCGACGTCGCGACGCTTCCCAGTGCCAGCGCAATGCCAGCAACGGTTCCTAATGCCGCAAATTTCTTCATATTCATCTCTGTTGGATTCCCTTCAATGTCACTTTCGCGCGGTCGCACTTGGGTAAGTGATGCCCCGTTGTTTCTGGTGCACGAAGTCAAGATTTCATGTCCGTCTAACCATAATTCTTTATGGTCACGTTGATGACCACGAGTAAAGGAATGTCGCGAGAATATGTTCATGAGACTTTTCCGACGAATCATGCTGGGCCTTCTCGCTGCCGGCGTGCTGACATTTCTCGCACTTCCACTCATCGTTCCGCAACAGACCTCGGGAACGCTCAGCAATCGAGAAGCCGCCGGACCTCAGGCCGAGTTCGTCACCGTGAATGGGCTTGACGTACACGTCGTGACAGCGCCGTATGCCGGCGACTGCACGTGCAATGAACCCCTGTTCATCCTGATGCACGGATTCGGTGCCAGCACGTACTCGTGGCGCGACGTGATTGCCCCATTGAGTGAGGCGGGCACTGTTCTGGCTTACGACCGACCCGCGTTCGGATTTACCGAGCGCCCCGTGACCTGGACCGGCGAGAATCCCTACGGAGATGCCGGCAACATGGCATTGATTGACGGACTTATTGCAAAATACGCGGGCGGGCATCCCGTCGTCCTTGTCGGTCACTCGGCCGGTGGCGCGCTGGCCGCCGAGTACGCGCTCGAATACCCCGACGCCGTATCGGGGTTGATTCTGGTCGATCCGGCCATTTTGACCACGGGCGCCGGACCAGACTGGGTTCGCCCACTTTTGGCGTTGCCACAACTCGATGCCATTGGACCGTCTCTCGTGGCAAGCATCGCCTCGTCGGGAGACGACCTGTTGCGTCAGAGCTTCGCCGACCCAACGAAGCTCACGCCCGCCGTCTACGCGGGCTACCATCAGCCGCTCCAGGTGGCCGGATGGGAGCGTGGCTTTTGGGAATTCGTGCGCGCCCCGCGCTCGAGTGGGCTCGCGCAGGCCATGTCATCGATGAGCACCCCCACATTGCTCATCACGGGCGACGCTGACACCGTCGTGCCGACGTCCGACACCGAAAAGCTCGCGCCCATGATGCCCAATGCGACGCTCGTCGTCGTGCCCGACGCTGGTCACCTGCCGCACGAGGAGCAGCCGAATAAGTTCGTCGATGCCGTTCTTGCGTGGGTGCGGGTCACCTACTCCACTCAGTGACCACTCAAATTCCGGTAACTTTATAGAAACGCCCTCGTAGCTCAGAGGATAGAGCAGGAGCCTTCTAATCTCTTGGTCGCAGGTTCGAGTCCTGCCGAGGGCACGAATCGAAGCCGGCCCTTGCCGGTGCGATTCGTGGCGTTGGTAGATCGAGAACCTGCTCGTGGGCCCACAGCCGCCGGTTACCGGCGACGCGCCATCGTCGACGGTCCGTGCGCTGGGGAGTCGATTCCTGCCGAGGGCACCAAAAACTCCTTGAATTCAGGAAATATCTGAAATCTCCCGAATTCCGGATCCTGCCCATCCCGATGGCGACGGCCCCCACGGATATTTTCAGGGACTCCCTCGAGGAACTTCGTGGGGCTAGGTCGTTTTGCGTCGACGGAGCAAGACGCTCGCAATGCCCAGGGCCAGACCCATGGCGACGACGCCTACTCCGGTCAGCAGAGCCCACGACGACGAAGCGAGCCCGGTCTTTGGTAACGCGGCGGGCAAAGTGTTGGGTGCCTCGGAGGGCTCAATAAAAGCTCCTGCCGGTCCCCACAACTCGAACGTCGCCGATTGGGCGGGGTAAATACTGGCATTCCAATCAGACGTGCTGTACTCAATGAAGGTGGTCAGCAAGAGCGTGTAATCGCCGGGTTGCAAATTCTTGACAAATTGCGAGTACAACTCATTCACGAGGTGAGTGTGGCCATCGGTGGCAGATGTCCCAGGTAGGTAGGCCGTTTGGGTGCCATTGTCAAAACCGTCGTCATTGCAACCAACCACGTTGGCGTCGATATTCGCCGAATCGAAGTCGGTATAAACGGCCATGAAAGGATCGCCGATGGGGAGGTCGTTGTTTCCCCACGCCACCACGGCGGAAGTCAGCGGGCTCGTGTCAACGACTCGGAACGAATACTCCCCCGCAGCTCCTACGGTCACCTTGTATGTGGCATACACGTGATTGCCGGCGTGCAATGCGCAGGTTTCGACGCCACCAAGGAGATGATTGCCGTCGCCGTCATCGCTTGCGGCGAACGTGTTTGTTCCCGACGCAGTCGACGGCAAGCCGAGGCTGGTGGTTTGACCAAGTTCACCGGAAGGATTTGGCGAATCGTCAACCGCGACGAATGAGATGTCGACGAAATCCTCGCCGCCGGTCTTCCATAACGTGACGAGCGTATTTGGGTCAACAGTGAGCGACGAGGGAGCACTGCGCCACTCTCCGAACTCCGTCGCATCGGTGTGATTCAATCCGACAGTGATTCCGCCCGTACCCGCTGCCGAAGTGTCTTTGGTTTCAAAATATAAGCCACTTGAATCATCACAAGTGCCGGTGACATTTACCGTTGCCGTCGTGCCCGTGGCCATGTAGACCGTAGGCCAGTCAAAATCAGTAGCTGCGTCACAGTCCACGTTGATCGAAGAGTTCAGCCCACTGTCGAGAGATCCCGTAAGACCGTCGGGGGTGACGGCAAGTGCGACGCCCACACCAGCCAGGCTAAAGCCAGCAGAGATGAGTGCGACCGACGAAACGGCAACAGCACGAATCAAGTTCTTCTTCATCGGCCCTCTCCAATTCTTGAAAACTTTCGTGAAGGTCGCGCGGTGACTCGGCACGTAGTTAGAACTCTAGCCTAAAGACAAGTTGGCCCTAGGTTCGAGTCTTACCGTCGGCACCGCGCGTGGTGGCTCCCCGTTACCGGGAGTCATACGGTTCCCCTTCTCGACGTCAGAAGAGCGACAGAGCGCGCGTAGTCCATAACACCCACAGAACGAGAAGCGGCTGAACGAGCAGTCGGATACCGCGAGCCAGATCTGTCGATAGCCCGAAAGCGTTGGTGTGTTCAACAAACTGCGCGATGTTTCCGGGATACACCGCGACGAGAAATAGCGCAACGAAGAGGCCGACCTGACGCTGAAACTTGACCCAGATGACGAGTGCGAGCCCGAGTGCGATTTCAATAATGCCCGACCAAAACACGACGGCGTCGGGGTCGAATGGCAACCAACGCGGGACTTGAGCGAGAAACATTGTTCGGGCGAAAGTGAGATGTGCCGTGCCGGCATAAACGAGGGCCAACCCGAGAATTATTCTTGCCGCTGTGGCAATGCGACTTCCGACAACTCCGTGAGGCTTTACGAATCCCATACCTGCGATTCTTGGGCAATTCTTACGATTCACATAACTCATTGCCGACGTCGCCTCGATACTCTCATCTCGCCCGCGAATCCCCGTGGCACCTTTGCCCCAATCGAAAGTAGTCACAAGATGTTGAGTTCGTTCTCGAAGAGGTGGGTGGCCGTTACCGCCATTGCTGGTTGCGTCGCAATCGGCGCCAGCACGTTGCCGGCGTCGGTGGCATTTGCCGCGGGAAAGACGCCGGCGAGCTCTCACAAGCCCAATGCGTCAACCAAGCCGGCGACCGCGTCCAAGCCAACCGCTGCGCCTAAGCCGACCGCCGCGCCCAAGCCCACGGCCCCGCCCAAGCCGAACCCCTCGGCACCCGACGCGCGCTACTCATTCAACGGCCTCGGGAATAACCTGGTGCACGCCGACTGGGGATCGGTGAAGGTGTCGTTCGTGCGAACTGCGCCGACGGCCTATGCCGACGGCAAGAAAAGCATGAGCGGGAGCAACCGACCCAGCGCACGCGCAATCTCGAACGCCATCGATGCGCAGGCGACGAGCATCCCGAATAATCGCAATCTCACGGACATGGTCTATGTGTTTGGGCAGTTTCTCGACCACGACATCACGCGCACGATTGCGACAACCGGAGATTCACAACCAATTGCCGTGCCGACAGGTGACCCACAATTCGACCCGGCGTCGACCGGCACCGCGACCATTCCGTTTACGAGATCGACGTTTGTGCCCAACTCAGGGCAGTCCACGACCGGGCCCCGTCAGCAAAACAACTGGGTCACGAGTTTCATCGACGGATCGCAGGTCTACGGTTCGGACGGCGATCGCGCTCGCGCCTTGCGCACACTCTCGGGTGGGCTCATGAAAACCAGCGACGGCAACATGTTGCCGTTCAACTCCACTGGTCTGGCGAACGACAACGACGCCCACCAGGTTGCCGACACACAACTTTTTCTTGCCGGCGACGTGCGGGCAAACGAGAACCCCGGGCTGATTTCGATTCAGACGCTCTTTGTGCGTGAACACAACCGAATCGCGACCGCACTCGCGGCTGAGAACCCGCGCCTCGATGACGAACAGCTGTACCAAAAAGCGCGCCGCATCGTCATCGCCGAATTGCAATGGATTGTCTACAACGAGTACTTGCCCGCGCTACTTGGCTCGAATGCGATGCCGGCGTATTCGGGATACGACGCCAACGTG
>CANGKD010000071.1 GCA_947454495.1 Actinomycetota bacterium | reverse complement strand
GATCATCAGGCGATCTTTTCGAGCATCCTTAACGGCTTCCATGTGCACGTAGAGATTGTCGACCTGATGTGCTGTCAGTCCGGGTGTTTCGGCGGCCGCGATGACCTGTTTCTCGATTACCGCCAACGCGACCTGGGCATCCGGGTTGATAGCAACGACACCCGCGTTGCCAATTTCAGTTTCTCGCACGAGCGTGGCGTAGTCCGACAAGGCCGTTGCCAAGTTCTTTGACGATTCGCTGGGGATGCCGCCGAGGTCTTCCGCAAGCGAGGTCACCGACGTGAATTCGCTCGTCACGTTCGAGACCAATTGTGCCTGATTGTCCCACGAGGTGACGAGCGCGAACGCGCCGACGAAGATAAACGCGCCGCCGATGACCGCAAACGACGTGTTGGCCAGTGGCGCAAAGTCTTTGTCGGAATCGCTGCGTCGAACAAATCGAATTGAGGCCCACATGATCAGGGCCGACGGTACGGCGATTAGAACGACCAGAAGCAAGGGAGGGAGGTTTAGGAAGGACTCGAAGGCGTCAGGGTTCTCAAGCATGGGCACATGCTAGTTGGTCAAGTGAAACGACTAGTGGCGTAGCTAGTGGTGGTTCTCGGTGGCCGAGACTTCACCGTCGCGTTCGACGGGGTCGTCATCGAGGTCGGCCTGCTCAAACTCACTCGTGCGCGGAAGTTCGAGATGCAGGTCGGTGCCGATGCACACCTCCAGTACGCCCATGACAACCAGGTAGTCGAGCACGTGACCACCCTGGTCACGACTCGATGAGATGAAGTGCGCATGGTCACCGGCAATGCCGATGCCCTGCTGATACACCGGAGTCAGAAAGCCAACGACGTCTCCGGTGAGAGCGACGTTGTGTGCGGTCGCGACGAAATTCTGCACCGGCTCCCCCTTGGTGACTTCGACCAGGCGGCGGTATGGCTTCGACTGCCGTGCCACGGTTCGCGTGCGCACGAACTCAAATTCGGCGCGAACGCGAAACGCGTAGAGATAATTGTCTGACGGTGTGAGTTCATCGAGCACGTGGGCAATCTGCTGCCGAGTGTGCGGCGTCGTGAGCTCAACCGACGCATGCGCCACGAATTCGGTCGCCACTGCGAACGGTGTTTTTTCTCGTCCTGATGCGGGTGCAACGGTACCGTCACTCGACAATCGATAGCAGACACCATCGAGGATGATCATCTCCCCATCAAGCGCATTGAATGTTCCGACACCGAAATCGCCGCGGGTCAAGAGGTGCTCGACCGTGCAGTCACCGTCGTAGATGCCGTCGAGCAGCGCACCCATCAACCCGGTTTGGAACACCTCGTGACGCGGGGCTCGAGAAAGATTCGACGCGAGTGAATTGGTGAACATGAGTGCTCCTCCTCGCTACTGCACGGCAAGGCCGGCATTGATGATGCCGGAGCCGCAGGTTTTCGTCGGATTGAAATCACAGACGCCTCCGGAGAACGGTGTGGCCGTGGCCTGAATCCGCGCGAGCACCTCATCGGGAGTCAATTGCGGGTTTCGCGAGAGCATCAGTGCCACCACGCCTGCCACGTGAGGCGTCGCCATGCTTGTACCGTTCCAGGACGCGTACCCCTGCGCTCCGGGACTCTGCACTCCGGTGTTGACTGTGGAGAAAATGCCCACTCCCGGCGCGGAAATCTCAACGAGCGACCCGAAATTCGAGAAACTCGCGCGGGTTCCCGCGTCGTCTGTCGCCGCGACGGTGATGACGTGGTTGCAGTTTCCCGGCGTGTGATTGGCGGACGCGTCGTCGTCGTTGCCGGCGGCAATCGTGACGACGACGTTTTGCGCGTAGGCGAAGTCAATGGCGTATTGCTCGGTGTAGGAGCACGTCCCCGCCCCACCCAGCGAGAGGGAAATCACTTTCGCAGGCGTGGGATTTGAGGGAACTCCGTAAACACTGCCGCCGGCCGCCCAAATGATTCCCGCCGCGATGTCCGACATTTGGCCGCCACAACGGCCGAGCACGCGCACGGGCTGAACCTTAACGTTCGGCGCGACACCGACGGAACCCGTGCCGTTGATCGCGGCGTTGATGGTTCCCTCCACGTGAGTGCCATGCCAGGAGCTGCTCGAGTTTGCGTTGCACCAGTCTCCGGGGTCGGAGGGATCCGCATCCCGGCCGTCGCCATCGTTGGCCCGACTCTTGCCAGAGATCATGTCGTAACCGGGTACCTGGGGTCCCAGATCGGAGTGAGCGGTGACACCCGTGTCGAGAACTGCAACCACGACGTCGCTCGAGCCCTGCGTGCGTTGCCAGGCGGCCGGTGACTTCACGCCATAACTGCCTGTGAGTCCCCACAGTGTTCCGTCTGCATACGCGGTCTCGCTCGGGCTGACGGCAGAGAACCCGACCGCCTCGGCCGGCGACGTGACGACGAGTTGCGTCGGAGACGACGACACGATTGTTGCGGCGGCGTCGCCGAACATCACCACGGTGATACCGCCCAGGTTGGTGCCCGCGATGGTCACCGTTGTGCCGCCGGCGAGTCTGCCCACGTTGGGACTCACGCTCGTGATGGTGGGTGTGGCCGAAGAGAATGTGAACGCGGCTGCCTTGGTGGCGACACCACTCGGCGTCGTCACCGAGACGTCGACAGGTCCGACCAAGGAAGTTCGTGGAGTCGTGACGACCACACTGTTTGCCGTGCGAGATGTCACCGGTGCAACGATGCCACCAAACGTTGCGGAAGTTGCGGCGGCCAAGTTTGCTCCGGTGAGGGTCACCGTCGCGCCGCCTGAATTGAGTCCCGATACGACCGACAACGATGTAATCGAGGGAATCGGTAGCGCCACACTCGACAAATCCATGGTGTTGCCCGAGAACTTGTCGGGTGCATAATCACCGCCCGGAATCAAGTTGTCGACGAGGTAGGTCACAACATCGACCGTTCCGACTCCCGTGCCGAACAAACAAACCGAGTCTCCCGAGAATTGCCACCACTGGCGCGATTGCGACGCGAACGCGAAGTGAGCTCCAGTTGCCCGCTTGAGCGTGGCCGAACAGGCCACTCCGTTTCCGTCACGGAGCACCCACGACGCCGTCGTGGCATTCCAGTCCGCCACAACAGCCGAAGCGGTTGCGCCAGCGACGAGTGCACTTCGTGGCGCGACAATGCGCACGTCCTGAACTTGGTCGCCGTTTGTGTCGAATATCGCGGAGACGTCTGTGTCGCCCCGGGTCAACCAGGTGTCGCTGTTGATGTTGATGTAGGGCACGACGTCGACGACAATCTTGGACGTCGCCGAGGACAACACGTAGGCATCGGAGTACACGATTTCGCCGTCGTAGCTGGCCCCCGCATCCGCATCGGAATCATCGAAGCATCGCGTAAGCGGGCTACCCGCCGGAGTCGTCGCGCACCCGACACGAACTTGTGGAGCGATCATCGAACGCGCGAGGGTCGACGCGGTTCCGCCGCGAGTAAACGTGAACCCGGCTGTCCGAGTGACTGTTCCCCCCGCAGTGACAACGACAATGTTGCGCGCGCCCGCTGTGCCCGCCGGGGTGACCGCAGTGATTGTTGATGCCGTGCTCGACACTATTGTCGCCGCGACGCCTCCAACCGTGACGGAACTCGGGTTCTTGAGGTTTGCCCCCGAGATGGTGATGGATGTTCCACCCGACGAACTTCCGAGTGCCGGCGTCACGCCCGTAACGGTGGGGGCGGAGACATAGGTATACCCGGCAGCCGTGGTCGTCGAAATCGTGCCACCCGGGGCAACCACGGTGATGGCCTTTGCGCCGGCGGTGCCCGCGGGAGTGACAACACGCAGCTGCGTGGCGCTCACTACTGTCGGGATGACGTTTACTGCGGTCGTACCCGTTCCGAAGCCAACGCGGGTTGCACCGGTAAAGCCAGAACCGGTGATGGTGACGGTTTGTCCTCCGGCGCGCGGACCAGCGTTCGGCGCGATGGAAGAAATGACCGGCGGCGGGGCAACGAATGAAAACGTGCGCCCCGCACTGCTTCCACCCGGCGTGGTCGCAATCACCGTTGCCGACCCCGCTACCCTCGCTGGCGTCGTCACGACCACCGTCGTCGCTGTTCGCGAGACAATGACAGCCACCGTGCCACCAAAGGTCACACTTGTGGTCGACGCAAGATTGGTACCGGTCAGAGTGACTGATTGTCCACCCGTCGTGAAGCCAGAGGAAACACTCAGTGAGGCAACGGTGGGCGCCGCCAAATACGAAAATGCGTTGCTCAATGAGGCAGAACCGTACGGCGTCGTGACAACGATGGAATAGGTCCCCGCCGTCTTAGCCGGCATCGTGAATTGAAGGCTCGTCGATGACGATGCAGAAACTGCGGTTGCCGCCGTTCCGCCTACAGAGACCCCGGCAACGCTCGACAGGTTGGTCCCGGTGAGCGTAACGACGGTTCCTCCGCCCAGAGGCCCCTGTGATTTGTTAATTGCGCTGACGGTCGGCGACGGAGCGAACGTGAAGGCCGAGGATTTCGCCGCGGTCCCGTTGAGTGCGCTCACCGTCACGGTCACCGATTCGGCAACGTGTGCCGGCGTCGTGACCACAATCGTGGTTGCCGTTTTTGTCGAGACCACGGCCGCGGCACCACCGAACGACACGTCCGTGACCCAGGAAAGATTTGTGCCGGAAATAGTCAGACTCGTGCCACCCGAGGTGCTGCCCGTCGAGGTCGAAAGACTTGCGATGGTCGGCAATGGGGCATACGTGAAAATGTTTGAGGACGACGCCGAACCGCCCGCAGTGACGAGCGAAACCCCAACGGTGCCAGCACTCTTTGCGGGCGTGACAAACGTCACATGCGACTCGTCAACGACAGTCGGCGACACGCTCGTGCCACCAACGGTGAGAGACGAGATGGAGGACAGGCTCGTCCCCGTCAACGTCACCGTTTGCCCGCCTGCAACGGCACCGACCGTAGGTGAAACGGACGCGATCGTGGGTGGCGCGACATATGTAAAGCCACCGGTCAGCGTGCCCACACCCTCCACGGTCGTTACGACAACGTCATAACTGCCGGCAGATTTGGCCGGCGTGGTTATGACGATGCTGGTCTCGGTAACGGCACCCAGCAATGCCGCCGTCCCGCCGATTTTGACACTTGAAGTGTTCGCGAAGTTTGCACCAGAAAGAGTGACAACCGTTCCCCCCGCAACGGGTCCACGGGTGGCCGACAGAGTTGACACCACCGGGAGGACAGCGGAATAAGTGAACGCGTTCGCTTTCGTTGCGGAACCGTCGAGGCCCGACACGGTGACATCCACCGAAATCGACGACGGAGCGATGGAATCCGTGACGGCAGTCCTGATTGCGTCGGGCTCGGCCCACTCGACTCGAGGGTCTTGTTCCAGTTCACTTGCGACACGGCTAGCCGTCGCGAGGTCCACCGGAGACGCGAGCTTGAGCGCTGAGAGTTCATCGACCAGGGGCGCACCACTGACCACATCCGCGCTTGTCACCTCGTCAGCTCCCGGCGGGTTCATCGACGAGGTGATCACGATGTCATCGCGATACTTCACGATGATGCGCGATACGAGATTGTCATCAAGCTTCTCAGCTGTCGGCGACACCCCGGACACGGCGACATCGCCCACGGGAGCAACGGTCGACTCCGCGGCCTGAGCGACGAAGGCCGGGTTCCAAAGGGATGCCGCAATTGCGGCCGCAACAGCGGTCGAAACAACCGCTCGCCACCGGAAACGGCCCTGAACAGCCATGAGCCTTTTCTCCCGTCAATCCTTCCGAGAGTTTAGAGGGTTATCGACATGAGCGTTACTGCGCTATTTTCGAGGAGTTGTTCTGACCTGATTCCCTGACACACCCCCGTCGATAGACTGACGCGCATGCCGAACAACGACCTGCTGGTGTGGATTGACTGCGAAATGACCGGGCTCGATCTCGACGTCGATGAGCTGGTCGAAATCGCGGTCATCGTGACCGATTCGCAACTGGAGCCGTTGCACTCAGGGCTTCAGCTGGTCATCAAGCCGCACACGTCGGCACTGGAGAACATGGGTGATTTTGTGCGTGAGATGCACACATCCTCAGGTCTGATCACCGAGATTGAACATGGCGTCTCGGTCGAGGAAGCCCAGGCGCAGGTTATGGAATATCTCGATGGTCTTGTGCCCGAGGGCACGAAGCCACCGCTCGCCGGCAACTCGGTCGGCACGGATCGTGCCTTTCTCGTTCGCTACATGCCCGTGCTCGAAGCCCGCCTGCACTACCGCACGATTGACGTTTCGACCATCAAGGAACTCTCTCGCCGCTGGCAACCACGTGTGTATTTCAACGCCCCGGCCAAGCGCAATGGACATCGCGCACTCGATGACATTCGTGAGTCGATTCGTGAACTCGACTACTACCGCGCAAGTCTGTTCGACGCGTCGGGCGACATCAGCACAGAACAGGCACAGAAGGCCTCCGCGGCGATGGGCGAAAAGTACCCCGACCTCGTGTAATAGAATCGGGAGCGTCGTTTGCGCGAAGCGAACACATGGTGGGTATAGCTCAGTTGGTAGAGCACCTGGTTGTGGTCCAGGGGGTCGCGGGTTCAAGCCCCGTTACTCACCCCAAACGAAGAAGGCCCGGACTGTGTCCGGGCCTTCCCTAATTCCTTCTCATCACTGGGCGTGGCGCCCGGTCGAGAGCAACGTCTATTCGTTCTCGTCTTCCGACTCGAACGGGTCGCTGGTTCCGGCGTCAAAGCTGTATTTCACGTGCAGCTTTCCTTGAATCTCGCGCGCCTCGAGCTCGTTGTATCGGAAAATCGACTCAAGACCGTCAACAAGTGCGACGACGCTGAGCTTGACGTCGTGCTTGCCGTGTACCAAGACGCGCTCTTCTGCGTCACCCGCAAGCGGGCCGTCGACGAACTCAGCGGTGTAAAAAACGTCGTGTGCGTTGGAAGCTGTCATGCGCAATAGCCTAGCCAACGCAACGCACGTGTATCGACGCGTGCGACCCCGGGGCCTCCCGTTCGACGTACGCCGTGAACTGGTTGTCCCACTGATCCCAGTGGGACGCAAAATCCTGAGCGGGGTCGCGCGCGAGCGCACGCGCGCGCCGAACATCGTCGTCCGCCGAGACCCAAAAGCTGAGGTCGGCATGCGTGTGGGCACCCAGACCGAGAGCGCCGCATCCTTCAACAATCACGGTCTTCGATGTATCGAGCGAGTGGCCCGGGTCAAAGCGTTTCGAAAGCCAGTCGTAGCGCTGCCACGTGACGGGCTGACCGTCGGCTCGCGGCGTGAGAATCCATTCGTGCAGATTACGGATGCCCTGCTCCAGCCCGTCCCACCCCGGGTAGAGGTCGTCCATGTGAATCACGAGTGGCACGTCAACGCCGGATAACACACGCTCGATCTCACTCGCCAACGTCGTCTTCCCCGTGCCACTTGCCCCATCAATCAACACGAGCGAGCCAGCTGGTAATCGTGCAACTCGCAAGGCGATTTCGAGCACCGCGGGTTCGAAGTTGGGCCGACCCAGCCCGGGCAACGCATCGTCGCTAGCTGAGAACAAAATGCCACTCCCCCGTCACGAGTGATACCACTATGGCTACCGTCGCGATCAGGAGTGCGACGACAACGCCGAGAGTATCGCGCCAGCTCACGACAGACGTTCGGTAGTTCGTGCGTGTCGTGCGCGATGGCGCCTCTCCCGCGTCGAATCCCCGCGCCTCCATGGCGAGCGAGATTGATTCGGCCCGACGCAGACTCAACACCATGAGGGGCATGAGCGCACGCAGTGGACCGCCGGCGAGACCGCGCGCTCGTCGAGCAAAGCGCACCTGCCTGAAGTCGATCGACGTGAGCTCAATCAACCTCAGACCCGCCATCGCTCCCCAGACGAATCGGGCGGGCAATCGGGCAATTTGTGTCAGCGAATCAGCAAGTTCAGCAATGTCCATCGTCGCAAACACGAGAACCGCGGGAAAGACGAGGGCGGCGACTCTCAACGTCGTCGCGAACGCGAGCGACGCGCTCATCTGCGTCACATGCACGGGCCCCCACGTGAGTAGCTCGGCGCCACCGGCCCGCCCATACAAGAGTGTGACGAGTCCGCTCAGTGCAACCGCGGCGGCGAGCGTCGCAGTGATGACACTCCATCGACCGACAGAAAGACGACGAGCGTTCGACCAGAGTGGCAGGGTCATAAATTCGAGCGCCAGCGTGACGCCCGCCGAGACGGGGTCCAGGCTGAACAAAAGTGGCACGCTCACGATCACAACGAAGACGACACGCACGAGCGGATTCACGAGCCCAACTCCAGTCGATCATCGCCAACCGCCTCGATGAGTCGAACGTCATGCGTGTTGACCACGAGCCCATGTCCGGACGATGCGAGAGACCGAAGACTCACCACGAGTTTGTTCCAGGCAATGTCGTCGAGTCCG
>CANGKD010000070.1 GCA_947454495.1 Actinomycetota bacterium | reverse complement strand
GTTCAGGCATGACCGAACGAGACCTCACGACGTGGGATTTCGACGAGCTCCCCCGCACGATCGACACCGAGCTCGGTGGCAACATCGTGCGCGGATTTCCGGCTCTCGTTCCGGCCACCCTCTTGGCGAGCACCGGTGGAGCCGCATCGACCACTACCGCCGCCGCGACCGCGAGCATCCGCATCCTCGCCACCTCGGAACAACAGCTCGCCGTGCATCCGCTCGGGGTGCGGGCGTTGGTTCGCGCATCCATTCCCTCACCGGCAAAGTACGTGCTCGAACACCTCACGCAAAACGAGCGACTGGCACTGGCGGCGGCACCCTACAAAAACGCGCACGCAATCATCGACGACGCCATTAACGCGAGCATCGACCGCGTGCTCTTTGCCATGCGCCCCGACGGCCTGATTTTTGGCAAGCACGAATTCACGACCTTGCGCGACCGCGTGCAGACACAGTTGATGGATTCACTCTTCGACACGATGGCACTGGTTGGGCGCATCCTCGCCGCCACGCGTGAGGCCGAAAAGACCATTAGCAACACGAACGCACTCGCGTTTGTGTCGGTGCTGGCAGGTGAAAAGCAACACCTGGCCGAACTCATCTGCCCACGATTCGTTTCACGCGCCGGACTCAACCGACTCCCCCGCGTGCTCGTCTACGTCAAGGCCGTCTCGGAGCGCGTAATTCGCATGGCCGACGACCCGGGGCGCGATCGAACTGCCGCCAACGAACTGGATGCCGCGCTCGCCCTGTTCGCCTCCGCCGGTGGCGTTGTTCCGCTACCGGAACTCACGTCAGCGCTTGACCCGACCACGCTTGCCCTCACCCACCATGACGCGCCTCTCGTTCGGGCGCGCTGGATGCTCGAGGAGCTGCGCGTCAGCCTGTTCGCGCAGTCGCTCGGCACCGCCGAGCCGGTGTCACTTCAGCGCATCAAGAAACTGCTCGCGCCGCCGGCGTGAGCCGAGCACCCCGAACCAACGGCGTGACTGCGGGGCCGAAACGAAACAGCCCCGACCGCCGTTTCGGGCAATCGGGGCTGCAAGTCGGCCGGTGCCGACAGTAATCGGGTGCTACTTAGAGGTCGCCGCCGACGCGTTCGACTCGTAGCTCGTGTTGGTCGATTCGAAGAAGTTGACCAACTGCAGGGTGTCGTTGGCGGTGGCCATCCACTTCGCCGGGTTCGACACCTTGTACTCGGCTTCGAAACCGAGCTCCTCAAGACGGCGGTCGGCGAGATAGCGCACGTACTGGTTGATGTAGTTCGAGTTCAGCCCCAAGATGCCGTTCGGCAACAGGTCGCGGTTGTAGTCGGACTCCATCTCGACGGCGTCGAGAATCATCTGCTTGATCTCGGCCGCAAACTCGGGCGTCTGCAAGTCGGGGTTCTCTTCGAGCACCGTGAGAATCAGGTTGATACCGAACTTGAGGTGCAGCGACTCGTCACGCACGACCCAGTCCATGAGCGAACCGAAGTTACGCAGCAGGTTGCGCTGGCGGAACGACAGGGCCACCATGAAGCCCGAGTAGAACCAGATTCCCTCGAGAATGACGTTGTAGGCAACGAGGTTGCGCACGAAATCTTTCTTGCCCTCGGTGGTGTTGATGTCAAGCGTCTGCTCGGTCATGCGCTTGATGAAGTTCACTTCGAACTCTTCTTTGCGCGCCATCGACGGCACGTTGATGTGCGAACCGTAGGCCTCGTTGCGGTCGATCGGGAACGTCTCGAGAACGTACTCGAACGACATGCAGTGGTTGGCTTCTTCCCACATCTGCTTGGCGAGGTACAGGTGGCACTCGGGTGCGTTGACGTAGGGGTAGACGCCAAACGCGAGTGCCTTGTTCACGAGCAGTTCGTTCGGGTTGAAGTAGCTCATCAAGAAAGTGATGGCGTGACGTTCTTCGTCGGTCATCTTCTTGAAGTCGGCGATGTCTTCGCCCAGCTGGATTTCGTTGGGGAACCAGGTGTTGGCCACAGCCTGGTCGTAGAGGTCCATCGCCCACTTGTACTTAACGGGCTTGAGCATCAGTCCTTCTTGCACTCCGGTGCCAAGAATTCCCATGTGTGTTCTCGCTTTCGGGTTAGGTAACGTGCTTTACGTTTTCGGGTTGGTAAAACAGATGGTCAAACGGGGTTTTACTGGCACGACTCGCATTGGAGCGCGTCCATCGGGTCTTCCGGAACGATGTATTCCGGTGTGCTTGTTACAACGTTGGTGTTCATGATCTTGTTCCTTGCGTAAGTCGAGATTCGTCGAGCACATGTCGTCGAGAGAATTGGCCTAGGAGCCGCTGGGTGCAGCCGCACCGAAGCCAAAGCCCTTGCGGGCGGGAGCAGCGACAGCCGATTCGGCCGACGCGCCCGCCGAGACAGTCTGTGGTTCTGCGGGTGCCGTCGACGGTGCCGCAAAACCGAAGCCCTTCTTGGGTGCCGCGGCGCTGGCCGATGCTCCCGCGTTGATGTCTTCGGCCTTGTTGACCTTGACCGTCGACTGCTCGGCGGTGTGACGTGGCTTCATGTGCAGGTAGTACGTCGTCTTGACGCCGAGGTTCCAGGCCTCGGAGTAAATCTCCATCATGTCGCCGAGGTCGCGCGTTTCGAGGTACATGTTGCGGCTGATCGCCTGGTCAATCCACTTCTGCGCGCGAGCCGCCACCTCGAGGAATGCGTACGGCGAGAGCTGGAAGCTCGTCTTGTACACCTCTTTGATGTGGTCGGGAATCGAACCGATGCCCTGGATGTCGCCCTGACTGCGCAGAATCTCTTCGCGCACCGATTCCCAGAGGCCCAGCTTCTGCAAGTCGGCCACGAGGTTGCGGTTGACCTCGAGGAACTTGCCCGAGCTGGTGGATCGGCTGAAGATCTGCGAG
Source organism: Actinomycetota bacterium (assembly GCA_947454495.1). Classification (GTDB taxonomy): domain Bacteria; phylum Actinomycetota; class Actinomycetes; order Actinomycetales; family Microbacteriaceae; genus RFQD01. The sequence goes on along the minus strand of CANGKD010000070.1, from coordinate 5,666 downwards.
AACTGGGGGTCGAGACCGGGCGTGGTTCCGGCGACGAGGCCGATGGATGCGGTGGGCGCGATTGCCATCAGCGTCGCGTTGCGCATGCCACCCTTGACCTTGGCGCGCAGAGCATCCCAGTCGAGCGTCGTGCGACGGTTGACCGTAATCGGCACACCGCGATCCGCCTGAGCGAGATCAATGCTGTCGAACGGGACGAGGCCCTTCGACCAACGCGAACCTTCGAAGTTCGTGTAGGCGCCGCGCTCATTGGCCAGTTCGACGCTCGCTTCGATGGCGGCGTACGAGATGTGCTCGGTGATTTCGTCAATCAGGTCGAACGCTTCGGGCGACTCGTAGCTGTAGCCGAGTCGCTCGACGATGTCGGTGTACCCCATGAGACCAAGACCAACGGCGCGGTTCTGCGAGTTCGAGAAGTCTGCTTCGGCAACCGACGAACGCGTGATGTCGATGAGGTTGTCGAGCTGACGAATCGCGCTCTTTGCGCTTTCGGCCAGCTTGGCGAAGTCAACCTTGCCGTCGTCGGTGATGTGGCGCGACAGGTTGATCGACGCGAGGTTGCACACCGAGACGTTGTCTTCGTCCTGCGGGAGCGTGATTTCGGTGCAGAGGTTGGACGAGTGAATCGTGCCCGTGTTGTTGTTGAGCGCACGCAGGTTGATGGTGTCTTTCCAGGTCAACCACGGGTGGCTCGTGGTCTGCAGCGACATGAGGATTGCCTTGAACTGCTCGCGTGCACCGATCTTCTTGAAGAGGTTCATGCGACCGGCTTCGGCCTCGGCCACGTAGTGGTTGTAGCGCTCGCTAAATGCCTTGCCGTAGAGCTCGTTGAGGTCGGTGACCTCGAGCGGGTCGAAGAGGTACCAGTCGTCGTCGTTCTGCACGCGCTTCATGAACTCGTCGCTGATCCAGACGGCGGTGTTCGCGGTGCGGGTGCGACGGTAGGGGTCACCCGAGTTCTGACGCAGGTCGAGGAACTCCGGGAAGTCCATGTGCCAGTTCTCCATGTAGAAGCACAGGGCGCCAAATTTCTTGCCACCGCGACTGACCGCACGAAGAATCGAGTCGATGGTGTGCATGAACGGGATGGGCCCGGTCGACACGGTGTTGTTCGAGCGAATGGGCGAACCCTGCGCGCGAAGCTTGGTGACCGAGAGGCCAATGCCACCCGTGCCCTTGGTGAGCCACATCACGTCGCGCGTGGTCTTCGCGATGTGCTCCATGTCGTCTTGCATTTCGAGAACGAAGCAGTTGGCGAGCTGGGGCGAAATCGTTCCCGCGTTGACCAGCGTCGATCCGGCAGCGAGGTACTCGAGCGAGCTCATCTTCTTGTAGAACCCGATGGCGTGCTCGGTGGGGTTCGCCTCGTTGAGCGAGAGCCCCATCGAGATGCGCATCCAGAAGTACTGCGGCACCTCGAGCGGGTCGCCGTTGCGACCCTTGATGCCGTAACGGTTGTTCAGCGTGACAACGCCGATGTACTTCAACAGACCGTCGTTTGCGGGAATGAGCTCGGCAGCGAGCGCATCCAGATCAAAAAGTTCGCCGAGGCGCGGGTCGAGCAAGCCTTCCGCGACGCCGCGAAGAACGTTCGGCCCAAAGTTGTCGCGGTGAAGGGCGAGAAGCTCTTCGTCCGTGTCGTAGTCGCCGAGCACGCGCTTATAGATGGTCTTGAGCAGAAGACGCGCAGCCACGACATCGAAGTCGGGGTCGTCTTTCACGTTCTGGAGAGCGACCTGAATGACCGCTTCGTCGAGCTGTTGTGTCGTGATTCCGTCGAAGAGCGTGATCTCAAGTTCCGTGGCAATCTGCGTGACCCACGCAGCAGTGTCACCGAGACCCTCGCAGGCCGCCTCGATGGCGAGGTTAATCTGGTTTGCGTCATAGGGAACACGGGTTCCATTGCGCTTTACAACGGTGATCGTCACGGGCTTCTTCTTTCTTCACGACTGGGCTAGACCACTATATAAGGGGGCTGAACTGAATGCGCATCCCTACATATTGTGGGCGTGTCATACACACTTGTGGATAACTTGTCGCAATTTATACACATATCCACAGCCCCTGTGGTGACGTTTTCCGGCCCGTGAGACACCGCAGGTGGCAGTCGTCAGTCAATCGGTGCCCACCGACAGTGCTCTGACGCGCGCGTGACCGCCCCCCATAGACTGAGCCCACTGTGAAGACGTATCTCGACATCTTGCGCGTGCCCGGAGTGGCACGCGTTGTCGCGTCACAGCTGCTCGCTCGTTTTCCGTTCGGGATGCTCTCGATTGCCTATCTCGTGTTCGTGGAGCAGAACTACCACTCGTACACGATTGCCGGCCTCGCACTCGGAGCGGCAAGCCTGGGCCAGGCCATCGCGGGACCCCTCACCAGTCGCCTTCTGGGCCGATTCGGAATTCGTCGGGTCATTTCGGTCACGGTCGTACTCGTCTCGCTCGCGAACATCGCCATCGTCGTGCTGGTTCCACCGGTGTGGCTGTTGATCTCCCTAGCGCTTGCCGAGGGCATCGCCACACCTCCCGTGCAGCCGGCCGTGCGAACCATCTACCCCAAGATGGTCCCGGCGTCGAAACTCACGCCCTTGTTTTCCCTGGATGCCTCGGCACAGGAAATCATCTGGGTCGTCGGTCCGGTGCTCGCCGCAGTGCTCGCCATTCAGGTCAGTCCCGTCGTGGCGGTGTTGGCCGCCGTCGCTTTCTACGTCGGAGGCGGGATCTGGTTCGTCACCTCCCCCATCGTGGGTCGTGTGGCTATTCCACGCAGTCGACGGCGACTCGGTAGTGTGCTGCGCAACCGAGCGGTGATCGTCAGCACTACCGTCGGCCTGTTGCTCGTCGCCTCATTCGGAGCCGTCGAGGCAGGAATCGTCTCTGTCTTTGGCGACGGATCCGCATCGGCGGGAATCGTACTGGCCGTTTTCTCTCTCGCCTCGCTGATCGGCGGACTCGTTTTGGGGCACCGGGCACTTTCGCCGTGGTCGTTGGCGGCGCGCATGACCATCGTGGCAGTGGGCATGATGGTGCTCCCTCTGTCGGTCAACTTCTGGTGGTTGTGTGCCGTTCTGTTCGTGGCCGGTCTCGGAGTCGCCCCGGCACTCACGGCGCTCTTCGCGAGCGTCTCGGGCACCGTGAAATTCAGTGACACCGCCGAAGCCTTCGGTTGGCTCGGCACCGGCCAGCTCATCGGCGTTGCCGGTGGCACCGCGCTCGCGGGCTTCTTCATCGATCTCTACGGTTCGCAGGCCGCACTTCTCGTGGCCGGGCTCTTCGCGCTCGCGGGGACCATCGCTGCCGCCATTGGCCACTACTGGTTGCCCGACCAGCGCGGCGGTGACGCCAACCCAAAGGCAGACACCGAACCGGTGCGCGTCATCGGATAGCGCGCGGCATCCGTCACCGCATCGTTACCGCTTTCCCAGCGTTTCTTCGATGTTGAGGGGCGTAGCGTTGGAGGCATGACTTCACGCGTGACGATGACCCTCTCCGGCGCATCCATTGCCCTCGCCCTTGTACTCACGGGGTGCTCCTCCTCGTCGATGTCGCCGGGTGGAATGTCGTCGGGTGACGTCGCCGTGACCGAGCCTGGCACCGCCGTCGGGGCTCCGGAGACGGGCGGCATGATGGCCGTCGACGGCAAGTCGTCGGTGGGAAGTACATCGACGAACGTCATCGACCGTTCGACGATCGAAACCGCCTATCTCGCGGTGAGCGTGTCAACGCCCCAGTCAACGGTGACGGATGCGGAACGGATTGCGACCGACGCGGGCGGGTTCGTTCAGGATTCCTCGTGGAACCCCGCGAACGAGTACGGCCCGGAATCGGCGTACCTCACTATCCGCGTCCCCGTCGATCAGCTGGATGCGGTGCTCTCGTCGCTCGAGTCGCTTGGCACCGTGGACTCGTTGTCTCGCTCGAAGACCGACGTCACTCTTGCCGTCACCGATCTGACCGCTCGAATTGCAAGTCTGCAGCAATCACTCGACGACCTGCGCGCGCTCCAGGCGCAAGCAACCAATGTCGGGGATCTGATTACCGTCGAGTCGGCCATCTCGGCTCGCCAGGCGGAACTCGACAGCCTGCTTGCCCAACAGACCTACCTCAGCGACCAGGTCGACATGTCGACCATCTCGGTGACCCTCACGGGCCCACGCGGTACGACGCCCACGAACGACACATTCTGGGACGGACTTGTGGCCGGCTGGAACTCGTTGTTCGTCGCCGGTTCGGCGCTCCTCGTGGCCATCGGATTTGCGCTCCCCTGGATCGCGCTCCTCGCCATCGTCGCGGGAGTCGTGCTCGCCGTGATCTTCGCTCTCATTCGACGCAATCGCGCCAACGGTGGGGCATCTGCGGTGTCGAAGCCCTCGACCCCGTCCACGGCGACGACCGCGCCGAAGACAACTACAAAGAAGTAACGAGCTCGGCCGTGCGTCGCGCGGCCTCGGCCAGAATCGCCTGATTCGTCGCGAGATTCACGCGCACGTGGCCGTCGGAACCCAGACCGAAGAACTCCGCCGGACTGTAGGCCACACGAGCGCGCTCACGAAGAACGGGAGCCGGGTCGGCCGGCACGTTGTAGGCGCGCAGATCGAGCCACCCGAGATAGGTCGCTTCGGGCACTAAGAAGCGCGCGTTCGGCATGAGCGCGGCAACCTGCTCGGCGAAGAAGTGGCGGTTCGCATCCAGACCGGCGATGACCGAGTCGAGCCAGTCACCACCATCGCGATACGCGGCGGTGTGCGCGATGACACCGAGGTGGCTTGTCCAGGCAACGTTGTTCGCGCGCAAGGCCGTGAGTTCGGCGCGAGTACCCGTGCCGCCAATGACAAGGGCCGCTTTGAGCCCCGCAAGATTGAAGGCTTTGGATGCGCTGGTCAGCGCGAACGCATTCTCGGCTCCCTCGATGGTGAGAATCGGCGTGAACACGTGGCCGGGCATCTGCAACGATGCGTGGATCTCGTCGGAGACGATGCGCACGCCGAAACGATTCGCCAAGTCGACCGCTGTCTGCAGTTCTTCGCGGGTGTGCGATGCGCCCGTCGGGTTGTGCGGGTTGGAGAGCAAGAAAATGCCCCCCTTGCCACCGGCCTGCACCGCGGCAAACGCCTCTTCGAGTGTGGCCGGATCGAGTCGCCCCTCATCGGTCAACGGCGCAAAGATCTGAGGTCGAGCAAGTCGCTTCACATGCTGGTCGAACGGACCATACACGGGGGGTGTCGTGACCACGGGCGCACCGGGCTCGCTGAGCGACGAGATGAGGTCGTCGACACCGGTCATCACATCGGTGATGGCGTAACTCATCGAGGGGTCGAGCTGCCAGCCGAAGCGCGTGGCCGCAAACGCCGCGTGTGCCTCGCCGTAGGGGTTGCCGCTCGGGTAGCCCGTGTCGCCGTTACGCATGGCACGCTCGACGGCCTCGACCACGCAGTCGGCGAGTGGCACATCCATTTCGGCAACCCACAGGGGGAGCACGTCGTCATCAAAGAAGCGCCATTTTGCGCTCGTGCGCGTGCGCAGTTGGTCGAGCGTGAGTGACTCGAACGGACTCGTTGTCATGGTTGCAACCTCTCTCGGCTCCACGTGCCATCGGCGTTGTACGTGAAGAGCAGTCGATCGTGAAACCGCATCGAACGCCCTTGCCACAGCTCGACCGACTCGGGG
>CANGKD010000069.1 GCA_947454495.1 Actinomycetota bacterium | reverse complement strand
TCTTCGGCAATGCGCACATGGTGGCGGATTACCTCGGACACCACGAAGTTGAACCACTTCTCGGCGAAAGCGGGATCTAAGTCGGCTTCTTCGGCGAGCGCCCGCAGCCGCGCAACTTGACGCGCCTCGCGGTCAGGATCGGACGGCGCCAAGCCGTGCTCGGCCTTGAGCTTGCCCACCTTTTGCGTGAACTTGAATCGTTCGGCGAGCAGGTTGATGAGTGCGGCGTCAATGTTGTCGATGCTCTGACGAATACTCGCCAGCTCGGCGCGCACGGCATCATCCATGGGCGAACCCGTCGTTGCGTCACTCATGCGAATGAGACTACCGAAAAGCGTGGCCCGCACGCCTACGGGAGGGCGTGCGGGCCACTTCTCTGCATGTGGAGGCAGAACTGTGCGGTTTATCCAGCGCTTTCTTTCTCGGCGCGCTGTTTCCAGTACTCCAAGAGGTCTTGATCGATTGCGGTCTTTGCGGTGTCGACCTCGGCCGGCGTCACGAGACCGTTGCCCACCGCATTGTCGATGTCACCCGAGGCGAGTAACACGGCAGCCAAGACCACGCCCTTGGCTGTGACGTCGGCGGGTAGCGGGCGAGTCATGATGTAGTCGGCCCGGCTGTCAACGGTGGATGCGCATCCGGTCAGCGCCGCACCCGCGAGCAGCACGGTGGCGACCAGTAGGCCGCTCACCATTGAACGACGGCGGTTGGTCGTGGCGCGCATTAGTCGTCTCCGTGGGAACCGTGGTTGCCCGAACCGCCAGGGTTGCCGCCGGAGTTGCCACCGTGGTGTCCTCCGTCACTGGCGCCATCGGTGACGCCAGTCGGCGCGGTTGTGGACGAGTCCCCCGGCACCGTCTCGTCGGTCGACGTTTCTGCGTCAGTGTCTGCGTCAGTGTCCGAGTCGTCGCCCTGGGAATCTTCATCAGCGTCGGTGTCAGATGTGCCGTCGTTACCGTGGTGTGACCCCAGGCTGTTGCCGTGGCCGTGCCCGCCGATTGCGACGATTTCGTCGTTGATCTGAGCGAGAATCTTGGGCGTCAAGGTGACGGAAGTCCCATCGGGGTTGGTGGCATATTCCTCGAGAGCGTGGGTCAAACGCTTTTGAGCGTGCTCCATCTGGCGATCGAGATACGCCTGCGCAAACGCCTGTTCCTCCACCGGTAGTGCGGCGATACCGGCAGCGAGCTCGTCATAGCTATTCGTGAGTACGTCGGCGTGCGCTAGTTGAAGTGCCGTGAGCGTCTGAGCAGAGCAGTCAACGCTCGGGTCGGCTCCCGCAACGCATGTTTCAAAATCGACGCGGATTGTCTCGAACGCGGTGTTCCACATGGGCGAAGCCATTGACCAGAGATCGAATTGGTCGTGGAGGTGCCCCAGGTGCAGACCATTGTCGTGCGCCGCATCGTCGGTCGGTTCCGTTGTTGGTTCAACCGTCGGTTCGACCGTCGGTTCGACCGTCGGGTCAACGACTCCCGCATCGATGGCGGACTGCACGTCTGACGTGATCTCGGCGAGAAGGGTGGGGTCGCTAATCGTCATTCCGAGCGTCGACAGCGACGCGTCGACGACAGAGCTCGCGCTCCCCGTCTCTGCGTGAGCGGCGACCGCACTGGCGCCAACGGACAAGGCGGGGATGGCCAGCAGCGCGACCATGGCTTTGGTTGAATGCTTCATGACTTCAACCTAGGAAGTCACGGTCTCACGAACACCCGCCAAAGAGTGCACGGATGAACGGGAGTCGGTAAAGATTTGGCTAAGTGCTGCGCCCGGGGCCCGCGCAGAGAGCTCTATACGAGATCGTGCAGCACAACAATGGCGTCGCGCGCGGGACCAACGCCAATTGCCGAGAAGCGAGCTCCGCTCATTGCCTCAAGGGCACGCACATACGCTTGCGCGTTCTTCGGCAGATCATCGAATGATCGCACTCCCGTGATGTCTTCGGTCCAGCCGGGGAACATTTCGTAAATCGGCTTCGCGTGGTGAAAATCCGACTGATTGACGGGCATCTCATCGAAACGCGTGCCGTCGACGTCGTATGCCACACACACGGGAATCTCGGCGAGCCCGGTGAGAACATCCAGTTTTGTCAAAACAAAGTCGGTCACACCGTTGATGCGCGCGGTATAGCGAGCGATGGGAGCGTCGTACCACCCGCAGCGACGCGGGCGTCCGGTGGTGGTTCCGAACTCGAAACCGGTCTTGCGCAGGAACTCACCCGACTCGTCGAACAGCTCGGTCGGAAACGGGCCTGAGCCAACGCGCGTCGTGTAGGCCTTGACCACGGCGATCACCCGATCAACTCGGTTGGGTCCGATGCCTGACCCAGTGGATGCGCCACCCGCCGTCGCGTTCGATGAGGTGACAAACGGATAGGTGCCGTGGTCCACGTCGAGCATGGTCGCCTGGCCGCCCTCAAAGAGCACGGTCTTGCCGGAATCGAGAGCTCGATGCAGTTCGAGAGCCGTGTCGGCCACGAGAGGTCGAAGCCGGTCGGCATAGCTGAGGAGTTCGTTCACCACTTCGTCGGCGTGGATCGCGCGACGGTTGTAAATCTTGACAAGCAGGTGATTCTTGACCTCGAGCGCGCTCTCGACCTTCTGGCGCAGAATGCCCTCATCGAAAATGTCTTGGATGCGAATGCCCACGCGGTTGATCTTGTCGGCGTAGGTGGGACCAATTCCGCGGCCGGTCGTGCCAATCTGACGCTTACCCAAGAAACGCTCAGTGACCTTGTCGAGCGTGCGGTGGTAGAGCGTGATGACGTGAGCGTTGGCGGACACTTTGAGACGCGACACGTCGATGCCGCGTGCGCTCAGCGCGTCAAGCTCCGCAAACAACACCTCGAGATCAATGACGACACCATTTGCGATGACCGGCGTGACACCCGGGGTCAGGATGCCCGACGGCAACAGGTGCAACGCGTACTTCTCGTCACCTACGACGACGGTGTGTCCGGCGTTGTTTCCGCCGTTGAACTTGACGACATAGTCGATGCGGTCGGCGAGCAGGTCAGTTGCTTTGCCCTTGCCTTCGTCGCCCCACTGGGCGCCAATCAAGACGATTGCTGGCATGTCAGAGACCCCTCAAATTCGCGATGGGCCGGCTCGAGCGCGACGTGCCAAACTGCCCGTCACAATTCTAGGCGAGGGTGGCCTCCCCGCTACGTGACGATGCGGATGCCCGTGGTTTCACTCGCGTCGGCAACCCCACCCAGGTTGGTGACGTCATCGAAGCCGACTGAGTTCATGAACGCGAGCGCGTTGCCCGAACGCTGTCCCGACCGACAGTAAACAAGGTAGGTGTTCGAAGTGTCGAGTGCGGCAACGACACCTTCGAACATCGGATCGAAGATATTGATGTTGATGGCTCCCTCGAGGTGCCCGTCGGCAAACTCCTCGGGTGTGCGCACATCAATAATCACGGTCGAGTTACTCATTAGTCACCCTTTCGAACGAAACGTGTTGCATGACCCACGCGTGCATGGCCACCGCGGCCGCGGCTGAGGCGTTGATTGATCGCGTCGAGCCAAACTGCGTGATTTCGATGACGGCCTCAGACACCTCGATGGCTTCGGCGCTCAGACCCGGGCCCTCTTGCCCGAACAGAAGCACGCACCGCGTGGGCAGGGCGTAGGTCTCGAGTGGCACGCATCCAGGCACGTTATCAATGGCGAGAATCGGGATGCCCTGCTCGCGCGCCCACGCGGCAAACTCGGCCACCGTCTCATGATGCCGCACGTGTTGGTATCGGTCGGTGACCATGGCTCCGCGTTTATTCCAGCGGCGACGCCCGATGATGTGAACCGTGTCAGCGGCAAACGCATTGGCGCTACGCACGATGGAGCCGATATTCATGTCGTGCTGCCAGTTCTCAATTGCCACGTGAAACGGATGCCGGTGCTCGTCGAGATCGGCCACGATGGCCTCCATGCGCCAGTATCGATAGCGGTCAATCACGTTGCGCGTGTCGCCGCTCACAAGCAGTTCTCGGTCGTAGTGGTCGTCCTCGGGCAGTTCGCCAATCCATGGTCCGACGCCGGCCGTGCTGGTCTCGTGCGTCGGGTTGTCCACCCGCCTAGGCTAGCGACATAACTCACCCCGTTACGGAGCACCCATGACGCACGCCATCGAGATGACCGAGTACGGCTCGGCCGACGTTCTGCACCTGCGCGAGGTGGCCACGCCAGTGCCCGGTGCCGGTGAGGTTCTCGTGCGCATGCATGCCGTCGGGGTGAACTTCATTGACATTTATCGCCGTCAGGGCATCTACCCGGTGCCGCTGCCGCACATCCCGGGCAACGAGGGTGCCGGCGAAGTGGTGGCACTCGGTGACGGAGTCACCTCGGTGTCGATTGGTGACCGCGTCGCCTTCTGCGAGGCAAACAACGCCTACGCCGACAATGTCGTGGTTGCCGCTCATGCCGCACTTCCTCTCCCCGAGAACATGGACATCGACGTAGCTGCGGCGCTGCCGTTACAGGGAATCACGGCGCACTATCTCGTCAATTCAACCTTTGCCCTCCGGCCCGGTCACACGGCTCTGATTCACGCGGGTGCGGGCGGGGTCGGCTTGTTGCTCATCCAACTCGCAAAGCGGCTTGGTGCTCGAGTCATCACGACGGTGTCGACGCCGGAGAAGGAGGCTCTGGCACGTGGTGCGGGTGCTGATCACGTCATCGGTTACGACAACTTCGACACGGCCGTGCGCGAACTCACGGAGGGCGAAGGTGTCGACGTGGTCTACGACGGCGTGAGCAAGACAACCTTCGATCGTTCCCTCGCCTCGCTTCGGGTTCGCGGCATGCTCGTGCTGTTCGGCGCCGCGTCCGGCCCGGTCGACCCATTCGATTTGCAGCGATTGAATTGGGGAGGCTCCCTGTACGTGACGCGTCCATCGCTGGGGCACTACCTGCTGACCGACGAGGAGCGCGCGTGGCGCTGGAGCGACCTGACCTCGGCGGTGCTCGACGGGAGCCTCAACGTGCGGGTTGGACACGTGTATCCACTGTCCCAGGCGGCGCAGGCCCACGAAGACCTTGCCGCGCGCCGAACCACGGGCAAGCTGCTGCTCAAGCCCTAGGTCAAGCCCTAGTCCTAGCCCATTTCGTCGCTCTAGCCGACGGACGAGACCAGCGAGTCGGTCAGCGGCCCGCCTTCCGATTCCGCGGCAAAGCACACAAAGGCGCCGCGAGACTCGCGCCACTGCGCGACGGTGACGGGATAGTGAAACGTAATCACGACGTTGGGATGCGCTTGGGCGATCGACGGTTCTAGGACGCCAAGCTCGGTGCACAGCGGAAGCACGGTTGCCTGCACGGCCGACTCACCGGGAAATGCCCCGGCTGCAAACCCGGGAACCTGACCGGCACGGATGACCTGCGCGGAGTGCGGGGTGGCACATGACACCACGTCGTAGGTGGGTTGCCACGCATCGGGGAATCGACCGAGACACGAGCCCGTGAGGAGCGCGTCAACCGGATAATTGCCCGGTGGTAACGAGGTTTGCGGCGTGGATGATGTTGTGGGAGTGGATGTTGTCGCCGGCGAGGCGGTCAGACCGCCGTTGCCCAGCCACATGCCGCCGAGCGAGAACCCACCGACCGCAGCAACGACCGCGAGCGCCGCGGTCGCGGACCAGAGACTCGCGGTGACGACCTGAGGTCTACTCCAAGCCAAGGTCGGCCAGACCGAGCGCGGCGAAGTACGGGTAGCCCGCCTCCTCGATGCGCTCTTTGGCTCCGGTGTTGCGATCAACCACGACGCACACACCGACAACCGTGGCGCCAGCCTTCTCGAGCGCCGCAATCGCAGCCAGTGGCGAACCTCCGGTCGTTGACGTGTCTTCGAGCACCACCACGCGCTTTCCCGAAACCTCCGGACCCTCGACCTGACGGCCACGGCCGTGGTCCTTGGGTTCTTTGCGCACGACAAACGCGTCGTAGCTGCGCCCACACGCGGCGCCCTGGTGCAATACGGCGGTGGCGATGGGGTCAGCACCCATGGTCAACCCGCCGACAGCATCCACATCGCCAATTGCGTCAATGAGCGGGAGCATGACCTGACCGATGAGTGGCGCCACCCGGTGATCGAGACTCACTTTGCGCAAGTCGACGTAGTAGGTCGCCTTTTTTCCGCTGGTCAGCGTGAAATCGCCGTGAAACACCGCGTCAGACGAGATGTACGAAATGAGCTGGGCGCGCGCGTCGGTCATGCCTCCAGCCTACTTCTGCCGTTGCCCGCTAACTTAGGGGCATGCGCATCGCGAGCTGGAATGTCAACTCAATTCGCGCCCGGGTCGAGCGCGTCGTCGACTATTTGGTGCGCGACGATGTGGACGTATTGTGCATGCAAGAGATCAAGTGTCGCGAGACACAGTTTCCGTATGAGCAGTTCACCGCCGCCGGATACGACGTCGTCTTGCACGGACTCAACCAGTGGAATGGCGTGGCCATTGCCTCTCGACTGCCCATCACCGACGTGCGCGTCGGGTTCGACCAGATGCCTGGCTTCGGCGCTCCGGGTGACGACGGTTCGCTGCCCCTCGAGGCACGGGCGCTCGCGGCCACGATCAACGACGTGCGGTTGTGGAGCCTCTACGTTCCCAACGGCCGCGAGCTCGATCATCCACACTTCACCTACAAACTTGCCTGGCTGGATGCGCTGGCCAACGACACCCGTGCCTGGCTCACCGCGCATCCCGACCAGCCGCTCGCGTTGCTCGGCGACTGGAACGTTGCCCCCTTTGACCACGACGTCTGGGACGTGGCCGAGTTTGTTGGCTCGACCCACGTCTCACAGGCGGAACGCGATGCGTTCTTCGCGTTTGAAAACGTCGGCCTCGCCGATGTGGTGCGCCCACTCGTTCCCGATGGGTACACCTACTGGGACTACAAGCAACTTCGGTTTCCGAGGAACGAGGGGATGCGCATCGACTTCATCATGGCCAACCCCGCGTTTGCTCAGCTCGTCACCGACGCCCACATTGCCCGGGATGAACGCAAGGGCGACGGCCCGAGTGACCACGTCCCCGTTGTCGTCGACCTCGCTTTCGGCGATGAGGACGACGATCGCCCCATGTTTCTCTAAACCCGTCTGATCACTTTTTGTCTCGTCGGACACCAACGCAAGGAGTTCCCATGAAAAACCGTGGTATCGATATCACCCTGTCCATCATCTTCACGTTGCTCTCCGTGGTGGTCGCCGTCGGTCTCGGACTCGTTGCGGTGATGCTCGCGATGATGACGGACTCGTGTGGGGCCCAGACCTGCAATACCGACGTCGTTTCCATTGGCTACATGGTGGCCGTCGTGGGTCCAGGAGTCGTGACGATGCTGTTTATCGTGCTCACCATTGTCGCGTCAGCTCGTCGACGCACGTCGTGGTGGCTACCGCTCCTCGGCATGCTCCTCGCCGGCCTCACCGTAGCCGTGGGCGCGATGATGATTGCCTTCGCGGTGCAGGGGTCACTTTCCGCCTGAGGTACGACCGGTGAACTGATCCATCGTGTGGTACACGCCGAAGATCTTGTCTGCCACCCAGTCATAGGCGCCCTGAGGCAGGATGCCCTTCACCAAGGTTGAGATGCGCGCCATGGGAGGAAGAATCAACAGGTTCTTCTTGCCACGAATCATCTCCGTCCACACTCGCCAGACGACGTAACCCGGTTTCATGATCGGCATCAGGAGCGGCCCCTTGGCGCCGGCGAACATTCCGGTCGAGATGTAACTGGGACACACCGTCAAGACCTTGACGTTGCGCACCTTCATCTGCTCGAGTTCGAGGCGCACGGTATCGCTCCACCCGAGCATCGCCCACTTGCTGGCGGCGTAGACACTCATGCGTGGATTCGAGACGAAAGCCGACGCACTCGAAATATTGACGATGCGCGCGTCGGCGCCGCCGGCAATCATTCCCGGCAGAAACGCTCGAGTAATGAGCATGGGGGCGATGGCGTTGACTCGCATCGTCAGATCGATGCCGCGTTCGGGTTCATGATCGACAAAGAGCGCGCCGGTGACAACTCCCGCGTTGTTGATGATGACGTCGACGCCTCCGTGCTTTTTGGTGACGTCGGCGCAGGCCTTCTCGACGGCCTTGGCGTCGGAAATATCAATCGTCGTTCCCACCACCTTCTGCGCGGAGCTGGCAGAGGCGCTCAGTTCGCTGACGGTTTCGGAAAGTTGGTCCTTGTTCAGGTCCCACAAGAGCACGAGGGCCGCGCCCTCCGCGACGGCACGTTCGGCGTACAGCCGCCCCATTCCCATCGCCGCACCGGTAATGAGAATGCGCGAGCCTGCAACTGTGAAGGTCATAGGAAGAAGTGTAAGACCCACGCGGGCAACATATGCAGTATGTATGCCTCCTCATTACTTGGCATTCCGATTGCGTGCGGGCTTGCTTACCCTGGGTCCATGACGACTCAATTGGCGCGCCCGGAACTCATCACCAACCTCTCCTGGTTGACCTTGAAGTCTGCCGCGACTGCCCTGCAGTCCATGCAGGTGAAGAACGGGTCGATTCCGGATGCGGTGAATCACGCTGCCGCGCGCGGTCACGTTGAAGCGATCCAGGGTGC
>CANGKD010000068.1 GCA_947454495.1 Actinomycetota bacterium | reverse complement strand
CGTCGAGCAATTCGCCAGTCCATGCGCGCTCGGTCGCGGCCTGACGCAGCACCGCAAATGATTCGGGGTCGAGTTCGTTTTTCCACTCGTCGTTTGACTTGGTCACTTCGTAGTTCACGGCATGCCTCCTGCGTGTGTCGTCACTCAACTGTACGCGAGGGAAATACGTGGAAAGATGGGCGAATGCGACCTGAACGCTCTCGCTTGGACCTATGGCTCACTATTGCATCCGTTTTGAGCGTGGTGCTCACACTGGTCGCCGTCTCCCTCTCGTTTTTCACCTTCACACGGTTTTCCGAACTCGTTGCCAATTCAGATCTGATTCAGACTCCGGCTGTATTTGCTGATGTGTTCGATCGAGGCGGCTCATTCGCCGATTGGACAATTGCACCGGCACCGGCAATCGTGCCCGAGTATGGAATGTTCGCGCTGGCCAATGTCGTGGGCGTCACCTACGTCGGGCGCATTCTTGCCTACGCCTTAATTCAGGTGATTGTGTTCTGGGCGGCACTCTACGGATTGTCGTGGGCGGCCGGGCTTCGGCGACCGGTCGTGATTGCCTCGCTGACTGTGTCCGTCATGGGTTTTTTCGCCATGCTGCGCGTCATGAATTTTCAGCAACTCACGATGAGCGCCATCCATTTCGGTGGATTCATTGTGCAAATTGTCGCCCTAGCCCTGATTGTGATGTTGTGGCGCGGGTGGGCAACGCGTAGCCGACGTGCATCCGTTTTCCTCATCGCGGGCATCGGTGCTCTGTCGGTCGTTGCTTCCCTCAATGATGCCCTTTATGTCGTGCAGTTAGCCGGCCCGGTCTGCCTGATTCTCGTTGTTGGGGTGCTTCTGCGTCGTATCCCGTGGCGGTCAGGGATTTCCATCGCAGTCGTTCTCAGCCTGACTTCGCTCGCGGGATGGAAGTTGTATGCCCGCGTCATGCCCAACCCGGTGACGTCGTCGGGAAAGGTGGACCTCGAGGGGGTGTCCACTGATTTTGATGGTCTCGTGCGCGTCTGGGGAGAGGAGTTTTCGAAATCGCCGATTGCACCAGTGCTCGTTTGTGTCACCGTTGTGCTCGGCATAACGGGGGCGTACCTTCTCGTGAGAGAAAGAAACCTGCGGTGGATGCGCGGCACAACTCTGCAGGCCCTCGCGGTGTTCGCTCTCATCTCGGGCACGCTTCCCCTTGTGGCGGCCTTCGTGAGTGCCGCTGGCACAACCCCGCGCTACGCGTTGCCACTCTTCTATTGGCCGTGCATCCTGATCGCGATGATTATCACTCAGCTCGACTGGCGTCGGGCCATCACCGTTGCCGCGGCTCTGGCCTGCGTCGTTGGCCTGGCCTCGATGACTTTTGCCGTGCGCGACGTGATTCGTTTCGGCTTGCAGGATTCCTATTACACGTCGACCACGTCATGTCTGGATGAAGCTGCGGTGAAGTATGGCGTCGAGCACGCAATCGGCACGTATTGGATTGCGAAACCCACTCAGGAGTTTTCGCGCAGCGGACTCACCGTCACTGTTCTCATGGGAAATCTCACGCCGCGTAACTGGGTCTCGTCTGCGGCCAACGTGTATCCGGCCTACGACGCGTTCATCGACAGGAAATCCGAAGCAGACAACAAAATTCGTCGTGCACTGATGAAGAAATTCGGTAAGCCAGCAAACGCAGTGACGTGCGGCGGAGTAAAAATGTTCGTCTGGGCGCCGGGCGCGATTGTGTTGCCAAACAAATAGCCGTGTGAACGATGGCTAATCGAGAAGTGACGCCATTTGCTTGGCGATGAGGTTGGCTGCGCGCTCGGGTGACAGGCGCGAAATGCGATCCATCATCGTGGCGTCACTGCCCACAAACCCGTGGAACGGGTTTTTCTCAAGGGCGTCGGCGATGATGCGCCCGGCATCCGCTGGTGTCGACATCTTGAACTTTGCCGTATTCGGGTCGCTCGCCATTTTCTTCGCCTCCGCTTCGGTGGTGACGCCGGAGTTGACGCTGATGTTGGTCGACACCGCTCCAGGAAACACGACCGAGACTCCCACGTTCGTTCCGCGCAGTTCCGAACGCAACCCTTCGGTCATGAGTTTGACGGCTGCTTTCGATGCACCGTAGATTGTCTGGCCGGGCACGGGAACGTAGCCACCCATGCTCGACACGTTCACGATCTGGGCCTCGGGGCGTTTGAGCAGGTGCGGGAGGAATTCTTTGACCATGAACAGCGTGCCGTAGAAGTTCACATTCATCACGCGTTCTGCATCGGCGTAATCGAGGTCGTTGATTTTGACGAACTTCTGGATGATCCCCGCCACGTTAATCAGTCCATCGACCTGTCCGTGTTCGGCGATGACGGCGCCCGGTAGAGCCGCGACGGCCTTCTTTTCGGTGATGTTCAGCGCGTGGGAGCTCATGTCACTCGCGCGGTCGCCGGCAAGGCGCGCCGTCTCGGCGAGTCCCTCGGAACTCAGGTCGACTCCCGCAACTTTTGTGCCGCGCGCTAGCAACTCGAGCGCAACCGCGCGTCCGATGCCGTTGCCCGCACCCGTCACAACGATGACTTTGTCCTGTGGCTTCATGGCTAATTTCCCTTGGCCGTGTAGACGACGTACACCTTGCGCAGGCGCTCGTGCACGGTCCACACGCCCTTCCACCCGAGCGGAAAGTACGCCGTGTCTCCCGGCTCGAGCGTCACGGCAGGTTTGCCGTCTTCTTCGACGGTCATGCGACCCGAGATCACCACGATGATTTCGCCTCGTTCGGTGAATTCCCATCGGGATGTTCCCGGTTCCGATTCCCACGAACCCGAGTAGATTCCGCGCGCGTCGTCGTCGAGAAACGAGTGGCCGCGAACGACAATCTCGCCGCTGAGTGGCGTCGCCATCGGTGGGGCGAGCAATGATTCCTCAAAATCGGACGCGGTGAGATCGGTGGCACGAAATACGACGGTCATGGTGAGTAGTCCAATCGGCAGAGTCGGAACGAATCGAGTCGACCGGCGAGCGTCGGCGGTCGTGGGCTCAGTCTAGGTCGGGCATCCGTCGCAAGGTCGGAGTGAAGTTGAATTGGCAGACACCTCTCAGGTCGCCTCCGCGGGTTCTTCAATAGTCGCTCGGCCACCAAGACGACCACCACTATCGCCCCAGCCTAGGTCTCGGTACCGCCCGGCGCCTCAACCCTCCAGTAGAATTGGCACGCGCTTTTGCGCGGGCCTCTAGCTCAGTTGGTAGAGCAACGGACTTTTAATCCGTGGGTCGTCGGTTCGAGCCCGACGGGGCCTACAAAACCAAAACACGCCCCTTGCGGGCGTTTTTTGGTTTTGTACCCGCCGTGCGATGAACCGAAGGTTCGATGGGCCCACGGTGACGCGCGCTGTCGGGATGCGCAGCATTCCGCGCGCGGCACTAGGGAACCGACGACGTCTACTTCCCGCCCGAACTCTCCCAACCTCCCCGTCGAGTCGCATCGTCCTGTGGCACAACAAAACGGCGGGCATCCCTTTCGGGACACCCGCCGTGTGACTTGTTGCTACTTAGCGAACCGAGCGAACGCGGCGACGAATCGCGAAGACTCCGCCAGCTGCGACGAGCAAGCCGAGGGCGATCCACGCCCCGTCCAGCCTCGCACCCGTGTTGGGCAGCGTGGCGGTCTTGGGCTGTGGGTTGTAGTGCCCCTCGCGCCAGTTGCCCGCGATGGTCACGTCGATTCCGCGAGCGGAACGGTCGTGAACTCCCCATTCCCAGTCGCCAAACTCGGCGACCGCGGTGGTTAGAGCAGCCTGACGCGCGTCGTTGGTTTCTGCCGCGGCCTCGGTGTTTGAGTCGAACCACATCAACTGGTACTTCGCACCCGGAGCTACCGTGAACGTGTTAAACGTCTGGTCACCCGAGAATGCCTCCGTGAGGTTCACGAGGGGCAACGAGAGGTTGTTGTCGATGAACGCGGTAGATGCGTTGGTCAGCAAGTCAGGCGTAGCCCAGAAGAAGGCGGCGACCATGACTCCGGGGTCTTCGCTGTATGCGCCGGCCCAAATGTCGCTGGCATCCCACACGTTGTCTCCCGTGCTGGTTTGAACGTGCGCAATCGCACCGGCATCCGTCCAGTCGTGGTGCATTTTCCAGGTCACGGTGATGGGGCTGCCCGTGTTATTCGTCAGCAAGTGCGAGGTGCGCATGAGGTCACCTTCGCCAAAAACGCGAATCTGAACGGCGTCATCCAAACCGGCCCATGTTCCGGTACCGGTGGCGACGAAGTCGCCAGTGTCAACCTCCGTCGTGGAGTCGAAGTCAGCATTGGGAACGAACGAGAGCGTGTTGAGGGTGACATCCTGACCCGTGCACACTAACTGAGTGACCACGACGTCGGTGTCATATCCATATTCGCCGAAGGTGCCGGACCCGCGCTGGACGTGACCCATGGTTCCCGCAGCTGAAGAGATGCGCCAGAGAAGCGACGATCCGTCACCGTCAGGATGCGGAATCTCGACCGAAGCCGGAGCGGTCCAGCTACCCGGAGCGGCCTGAGCTGCAACGGGAAGAGCCGCGGAGAGAACGAGAGCTGTCGCGGCAATGCACGCGACTCGAGTAAATTTCTTCATCGCGCCAGACTAGTCGAATCTTTGTCTATTTTTTCATTTTCTAACTTTTTTGTTGAGTCAACGGTTGAGGTCAGAATCGTGCGTTCAGCTCGCTCATAGGTTTCTCCCCCAAACTCAACGTCATGTCTCAAGACTTCCGCGCTGATCGCGCGCGCAGCATCGCACTTAACCGCATCCCACAAGTCACGTTCGTTTTTTGGCTGATCAAGGTGCTTTCGACCACGTCGGGCGAAACCGTGGCCGACTTTCTCAACAACACTTTGGGCTGGGGCTTGAATGGCACCACGGTGTTCATGACGGCCCTCTTGGCAGCCGCACTCATCTGGCAATTCTCAACACGGCGATATGTGCCGGCTGCCTATTGGCTTGTCGTGATTTTGATCAGCGTGGTCGGAACCCTGATTACCGACACGATGAGCGACCAACTCGAGATTCCCCTGTGGGTCAGCACGGCGATTTTTGCCGCCGCCTTGGCCCTCACTTTCATCATTTGGTGGATGCGCGAAAAGACCCTCTCGATCAAGACCGTCTACACACGCCGCCGTGAAGTGTTCTACTGGGTCGCAATTCTCTTTACCTTCGCCTTGGGAACCGCCGCCGGTGACCTTCTTTCGGAATCGCTCGACTTGGGATACTTCGTTGCGACGCTGATCTTCTTGGGTGCGATTGCACTGGTGACCCTCGCCTGGCGGTTTGTCGGCGCAAATGTCGTGGCGTGCTTCTGGGCGGTCTACATTCTCACCCGCCCTCTCGGCGCGTCTCTCGGTGACTTGCTCTCGCAAGATCCTGAAAACGGGGGGCTGGGGGTTGGCACGACGTGGACCAGCGTCGTCTTCGGCGTCGCTATTGTTGCGCTGATCATCACAGACTCTGTGCGCATGACTCGACTTCGTCGCGAGTACAGCTGACACAAAAGTCTCGCGTGACACGAAACGTTCGTGTCACGAAACATTCGTCACGCGAGCTCATCGAAGTCGTTCGAGGCGCCCACCAATTCGGTGAGCGCCTCGAATGATGACGTGATTCCGATTAGATCTTGATGCGACGCCGAACGGCGACCAACGCAAGCCCGCCAATCGAGAGAAGCGCCATGGCGACACCCGCAGCGATTGCGAGTGCACTCGTATCAACACCCGTGCTGGGAAGTTCGCCAACAGGTGTCGAGTCGGGCCAGAAATTGGTCGTTGTGAAGATCGTCATGACGCTCGTTGCACTGGCGCCGTAGGGGTTCGGAGCCTGAGTTGCCATGGTGTAGTTGGTCGTGGCACCGACCCATAAGCCCGACCAGTCGTTGGCATAGTAATTGCCCGCGTTGTCGAGAACTGTGCCATAGGCGTAGGGAGACATGACAAGTCCCGTATCGGTCTCAACGCCGGTCGCGGGATCAATCGTCGCCAGGTTTCCGGTGTCGAGCATGCCGTGAAAACTGCCATCAGCGGGGTCAAACCACAGCGCGTCAAAGTACGTCGATGTTACGGGTCCAACCGTTGTTATCGCGTGAGTCGCTAGGTCGAACTTAACCAGATACTCGTCGCTACCGGTTTCGACCGAAACCCAGGCGTTGCCTGAGCCGTCGATGGTCGACGCGTCACAGTGATTAATCTGCCCGGTGCCTGCCATAACACCCATGAGCGTGCTAATAAATGTGGAGCTGGGCGTCATGGTGTCGACGGAGTTCACATCACACGCATCCGTCACGGTTGTAGATAATGCCGTCGAGCGGATTGAGTCCTGCGCCCGCTGCTGTGACAAGGCCGGTGCTTCCAATCGGAGTCGCCAGTCCTGACGACGGGTCGACAGAGGAGAGCATGCCGTCGGTCGCGATGACATAAAGGTTGATGGAGGGCGGGGTGGCCATGGCTGGAGCCGCGAAGCTCATCGACGCGACCGCCGCGAGTGCCATGCCCGCATACAAAGAATTTTTCATGTGTCAAGCTTAGGTAGCGTGCGTTCACGCGTGCGAACCTACGAGTCGTGCGACTGCCGAGCTGCCCGAAACTCCCGCCACTCGCCAATGATGTCGAGCCGGGTGCGCTGTTCGGCTGCCGCGGCCGCATCGAGTGGTCGCCCGCGCTCATCGAGCAAATTGGCCACGCGATCGCGAAAGGTGGGCGACTTGTGGTCGTCGTACTTGAATTTCGCGGCAACACTCACGATCGCCAACCGAAGACCGCGCACTTCGGGCAACATGTTGCCGTAGGGCGATGTTTGCGGTGACATTTCGGCGTGATGGCCTTCGGGTTGCATGTCGCGCAACTGTGCGGCGATGATTTCGGCCTTCTCTGCGGGGTCGTCGACAATCGAAGGCGCACACGTGAACTGCACCGAGGCGTAATAACTTGTCGGCACGCCGTCACTGGCGGGAACATCCGCCTTCGCCCGCCAGTATCCCGGTACGAACGCGTAGTCGCCGATCACCGTGAGGTTGACGCGATGAGCCTCAGCCAGGTGGTCCCACACCTTGTTCATCGTCGCGAGGTGCAACACGATCTCGTTTCCGACCAGCGTGAAATGCGTCGGAATGACGACGGGGGCTTCATCGCGATTGGCGTTGTTGACGGCGAGAATGCCAAAGCGGTCGGTTGTGGCAAGCCAGGCCTGCCACTCATCGGGTGACGTCGACGAATCGAAGGGGTGGATGAGCATGTGCCTATTGTCTACCAAGTAGCAATTGCGGTTACGGGCAATTCGGCTCAGGCCGAGGTCGCCCAGCCGAACACGATCGTGACCACGAGCATCGCGCCGCCGACAAACATTAATCCCACGAGCAGGATGCGCGCTCGCACCGCCCCCAGCGACACGGCCAGCCCACCCACACGTGCCGCGCGGTCTCGCTCGATGTCGGGCAGCGCATTAAAAAGGTGTGCAATCACGCCTATGCAAGCTGCGAGACCAATGAGCGTGGCGGTCGGCCAGAGGTTGCGCGGCGCCGACTGGAGCACGAAGAAGGGAAGGAGTGCGAAGGAGACGGCGTAGGGCATCCACGACCAGACTGTTCTCGATAGTTTCACGTTGTAGGCGAGCGCGCTTGCGACGGCCAAGATGTGTGCGAAACCGCCCAGCCAGCCGGCAGCGAGAATTGAGAGCGGCAAGGCGAGCGCGAGAGCGACTGTCGCGAGGATACCGAGCAGGCGAGGGGTCACATCGCCGCGCGTGACGGGCTTGTCGGTGCGTCCTGACGCTGAGTCGGTGCGCGCATCCACGATTTCGTTGGTCCAGCCCACGGCGACCTGACCACAGAGGGTGGCCAGCATGACCAGGACGATGCGAATTGGTGTCGCACCGACCAGCCAGGCGCTCACTGTGATGGCCGAGACCATTGCCACCGTTTGCGGAAAATGCGTGGCAATCACGATGGTGCGCAACGCGGTGATTGCTCGCTGTTGCCGGTGCTTCGACTGCCCGCGTGAGTGCACCCGATCCGCCTTTCGTTACTGTCACCCTAGGGCGACGGACATCCGCACGGGTGACCTCAGCGCGCAGAACCGAAATTGTCTCTTGCCCGGGCTACAGTCGCATCATGAATCAAATCGTGTGCCCCAACTGCCACAAGTCGTTCACGCTCGACGAGGCCGGCTACGCCGACATTCTCAAGCAGGTGCGTGACACGAACTTTGAGTCCGAGCTGCACGAGCGCCTGGCGCTCGCCGAAGCGGCAAAGCAAACCGAAATAAAGCTCGCCGAGGCCGAAGCGACGGCACGCGAATCAAAGAAGGCGACCGATCTCGAAAAAAGCATCGCCGAACTCACGGCGAAACTCGCGGCGGTCGAGACCGAGAAGAAGCTCGCGGTCACCGAGGCGGTCAGCAAGATTGAGAAGGATCGCGACAATCTCAAGCGCGACCTCGAGGTGGAGAAGGCCTCTCAGAAGTTGGCTGAGCTGGCGCTCAAAGACAAGTATGAAACTCAGATCAAAGATCGCGAAGACACCATCGAACGGCTCAAAGACCTCAAGGCGAAACTCTCGACCAAGATGGTCGGCGAGACGCTCGAGCAGCATTGCGAGCACGAGTTCAACAGCATCAGGGCCGGTGCCTTTCCGAACGCCTACTTCGAAAAGGACAACGAGGTCAAAGACGGTTCCAAGGGTGACTACGTTTTTCGAGAGGCGAGCGATGCTGGCGTGGAATTTGTCTCGATCATGTTTGAGATGAAGAACGAAAATGACACGACGGCGACGAAGAAGAAGAACGAGGACTTTCTCGCCGAACTCGACAAAGACCGCAACGCTAAGGGATGCGAGTTCGCGGTGCTCGTCTCGCTGCTCGAACCCGAGAGCGACCTCTATAACAACGGCATTGTCGACGTCTCGCACAGATACAACAAGATGTATGTCGT
>CANGKD010000067.1 GCA_947454495.1 Actinomycetota bacterium | reverse complement strand
CGGGCGTCGGGCTCGGTCCGGCCATGGTGTTTGCCTGCCTCGTGGCCTTCGCACTCACGGCAACCGGAGCATCCATTCGCCGCCGCCGACTCGGACGCACCGACGCGGGGTACGCCAGCCCCGCCCTCGTCACAACCGCCGTCGCCTACGTCGCTTTTTGCTTCGTCGCGTTCGCCGGCTGGCTGATCTTCGTGCCCGGTAATCCATCGGATGCGGTCGACTTCGCGTTGTCGTGCGCCATCGACTGGCCGGCCCTCGTGCTCGTGCTCGTCTCGTTCATCGACGCCGTGGCCTACTTCGCCTACCTTTCGTGGAGAACTCGCAACATCGCCTGATGCCCTCGCCTAGCGTGTCGGCATGCCCGTCAGCATCGCCACTGCCACTGCCACTGCCACTGCCACCACGGTCGTCATCGCCCTCGGCTACCTCGCGCTCTTCGCTCTCTCGATTCGCCTGAGCATCGTGGATGCGCGCGAGCACCGCCTCCCGAACAAACTCGTCGCGCTTACCGCGACAATTGGCCTCGCAACGATCGCCGCCACCGCGCTGCTCACTGCCGATCCGCGGCCCCTGCTGCGCGCACTCGCCTGTTCCGCGGGCGCTTTCCTCGCCTATCTCGCGTTGTACTTGCTCACCCGCACGCGCAACGGCGCCGGGCTCGGCGCGGGAGACGTGAAACTCGCGGGCGCGCTCGGCCTCTTCCTCGGTTTTCTCGGAATCAGCGCGACCATCGCCGGAATTGCCGCCGGATTCGTGTTGGCGAGCATGTTTTCACTCGTGTTGATCGCCGCGAAACGGGCAAATCGCCGCTCCCGCGTTGCGTTTGGCCCGTGGATGCTCGCCGGCGCGTGGCTCGTGATCATCCCGGGTTTGCCTGACCTCCTCACTTCGCACTACAGTTGAGACTTGGTGCGACAAACGTCGTGCCGTGTGTCGTGCCCAAAAAACGCGATGCCGGCGCGTCTCGCGTAACACTTGCTCCACACGGGTTCCTGCCCCCATTGATGCGGGAGGACCCCCACGGCATATTCGGCCACACACGAAGCGCACTCGCGGTTCGGGTCGGATCTTGTTCGGCGCTCATCCAGCGATGAAATTCACGGGATGCGTGCCAAGAAATCATCACGCTGTCACCGTGCAGTCAATAAAAGGAGAAATAGTGCCAACTATTAACCAGTTGGTCCGAAAGGGTCGTTCGCCGAAGGTCACCAAGACCAAGGCTCCCGCCCTGAAGGCAAACCCCCAGCAGCGTGGCGTGTGCACCCGTGTGTACACGACCACCCCCAAGAAGCCGAACTCGGCTCTTCGTAAGGTCGCTCGTGTCAAGCTCAGCAACGGCACCGAAGTAACCGCCTACATCCCCGGCGAGGGCCACAACCTCCAGGAGCACTCGATGGTGCTCGTTCGTGGTGGTCGTGTGAAAGACCTCCCCGGTGTTCGCTACAAGATCGTTCGCGGCGCTCTCGACACCCAGGCTGTCAAGAACCGCAAGCAGGCTCGCAGCCGTTACGGCGCGAAGATGGAGAAGAAGTAATGCCACGTAAGGGACCAGCCCCGAAGCGTCCCGTCGTTGCCGACCCGGTATACGGCGCGCCCATCGTCACGCAGCTTGTGAACAAGATTCTCCTTGACGGCAAGAAGGGTCTCGCCGAGCGCATCGTTTACGGTGCTCTCGAAGGCGTGACCGCCAAGACCGGAGGCGACGCTGTCGTCACGCTCAAGAAGGCTCTCGACAACGTTCGCCCGACCCTCGAGGTGCGTTCGCGCCGCGTTGGTGGATCGACCTACCAGGTGCCCGTTGAGGTCAAGCCTCACCGCGCCAACACCCTCGCACTGCGCTGGTTGACCAGCTACGCGAAGGCTCGTCGCGAGAAGACGATGACCGAGCGTCTCATGAACGAGATTCTCGACGCGTCGAACGGTCTCGGTGCCGCTGTGAAGCGTCGCGAAGACACGCACAAGATGGCCGAGTCGAACAAGGCATTCGCGCACTACCGCTGGTAACACACCGGCCGTAGTGCACTCTCCCGGTCATATTCGACCGGATACGCACACCCGCCCTTTCCAACTGGAGGACACCCGTGGCACAAGACGTGCTCACCGACCTGAACAAGGTCCGCAACATCGGCATCATGGCGCACATCGATGCTGGAAAGACGACGACCACCGAGCGCATCCTGTTCTACACGGGTATCACGCACAAGATCGGTGAAGTTCACGATGGCGCTGCCACGATGGACTGGATGGCTCAGGAGCAGGAGCGCGGTATCACGATTACGTCGGCCGCGACGACCTGCTTCTGGAACAAGAACCAGATCAACATCATCGACACGCCCGGACACGTCGACTTCACCGTTGAGGTGGAGCGCTCGCTCCGCGTGCTCGACGGTGCGGTTGCGGTCTTTGACGGCAAGGAAGGTGTGGAGCCTCAGTCGGAGACGGTGTGGCGCCAGGCCGACAAGTACGACGTTCCGCGTATCTGCTTCGTCAACAAAATGGACAAGCTCGGCGCTGACTTCTACTTCACGGTCGACACCATCATCAACCGCCTCGGCGCCAAGCCTCTGGTGATCCAGCTCCCGATCGGTTTCGAGAACACCTTTGAGGGTGTTGTCGACCTCGTCGAGATGCGTGCGCTCACGTGGCGCGGTGACGCCAAGGGTGACGTGCAGATGGGCGCCAAGTACGAGATCGAAGAGATCCCGGCTGACCTCGTCGAGAAGGCGAAGGAATACCGCGAGAAGCTCATCGAGACCGTCGCCGAAGGTGACGACGAGCTGCTCGGCCGTTACCTCGAGGGCGACACCGACTTCACGGTTGCCGAGATCAAGAAGGCCATCCGCAAGATGACCATCAACTCGGAGATCTACCCGGTGCTCTGTGGCTCGGCGTTCAAGAACCGCGGTGTTCAGCCCATGCTCGACGCCGTCGTTGACTACCTCCCCAGCCCGCTCGACGTTCCTGCCACACAGGGTCACGATGTGCGCGACGAAGAGAAGATCATCGAGCGTCACCCGGTTTCGACCGACCCGTTCGCTGGCCTCGCTTTCAAGGTTGCGGTTCACCCGTTCTTCGGTCGTCTGACCTACGTGCGCGTGTACTCCGGTCAGGTCGACTCCGGCGCTCAGGTTGCCAACGCAACCAAGGGCAAGAAGGAGCGCATCGGCAAGATCTTCCAGATGCACGCCAACAAGGAGAACCCGGTCGAGAACATGACCGCGGGTCACATCTACGCGGTCATCGGTCTCAAAGACACGACCACGGGTGACACGCTGTGTGACCCCGACCACCAGGTTGTGCTCGAGTCGATGTCGTTCCCGGAGCCGGTCATCTCGGTGGCCATTGAGCCGAAGACCAAGGCCGACCAGGAGAAGCTCGGTACGGCCATCCAGAAGCTGGCTGAAGAAGACCCGACCTTCCGCGTGGAGCAAGACCAGGAGACCGGCCAGACCGTCATCTCCGGCATGGGCGAGCTCCACCTCGACATCCTCGTCGACCGCATGCGTCGCGAGTTCAACGTCGAGGCCAACGTCGGAAAGCCGCAGGTTGCCTACCGCGAGACGATTCGTCGCAAGGTTGAGAAGCACGACTACACCCACAAGAAGCAGACCGGTGGTTCTGGTCAGTTCGCAAAGGTGCAGATCTCGCTCGAGCCGCTCGAAGTGACTCCCGACAAGACCTACGAATTCTCCAACCAGGTCACTGGTGGTCGTGTTCCTCGTGAATACATTCCGTCGGTGGATGCTGGATTCCAGGCCGCGATGGCCGTCGGCGTCCTCGCCGGCTACCCCATGGTCGGCGTCAAGGGCATCCTCGTTGATGGTGCTTACCACGACGTCGACTCGTCAGAAATGGCGTTCAAGCTTGCAGGCTCTATGGCCTTCAAGGAGGCAGCACGTAAGGCTGACCCCGTTCTTCTCGAGCCGCTCATGGCCGTGGAAGTTCGTACTCCCGAGGAGTACATGGGTGACGTCATCGGCGACCTCAACTCCCGACGTGGACAGATTCAGTCCATGGAGGATGCCACGGGTGTGAAGGTAGTTCGCGCCCTTGTCCCACTGTCTGAAATGTTCGGATACGTTGGCGACCTGCGCTCGAAGACCTCGGGCCGTGCCGTCTACTCGATGACGTTCGACAGCTACGCAGAGGTCCCGAAGGCAGTTGCCGACGAGATCGTGCAGAAGAACAAGGGCGAGTAATTCGCCTTTTGCAAGTCAAGTAACATAAATCGGTAATCATTGCGGTTGCCGGCGGAGGAATCCGAAGACAACCGCACGAATGTCCTGAGGAGGACCCAGTGGCTAAGGCCAAATTCGAGCGGTCAAAACCGCACGTAAACATCGGAACCATCGGTCACGTTGACCACGGTAAGACGACTCTTACCGCCGCTATCTCGAAGGTGCTTGCTGACAAGTACCCCTCGGCGACCAACGTTCAGCGCGACTTCGCGTCGATCGACTCGGCTCCCGAAGAGCGTCAGCGCGGTATTACCATCAACATCTCGCACGTTGAGTACGAGACCCCCAAGCGTCACTACGCTCACGTTGATGCTCCCGGCCACGCCGACTACATCAAGAACATGATCACCGGTGCTGCTCAGATGGACGGCGCAATCCTCGTGGTTGCCGCAACCGACGGCCCCATGGCTCAGACGCGCGAGCACGTGCTTCTGGCCAAGCAGGTTGGTGTTCCTTACCTCCTCGTCGCCCTGAACAAGGCCGACATGGTGGACGACGAAGAGATCCTCGAGCTCGTCGAGCTCGAAGTTCGTGAGCTCCTCTCGAGCCAGGGCTTCGACGGAGACAACGCTCCCGTGGTTCGCGTTTCGGGCCTCAAGGCTCTCGAAGGCGACGAGAAGTGGACGCAGTCCATCCTCGACCTCATGGACGCCGTGGACAACTCTGTTCCCGACCCCGTGCGCGACAAGGACAAGCCGTTCCTCATGCCCATTGAAGACGTGTTCACCATCACCGGTCGTGGAACGGTTGTTACCGGTCGCGCCGAGCGTGGCACCCTCGCCATCAACTCCGAGGTCGAGATCGTCGGCATCCGCCCGACGCAGAAGACCACGGTTACCGGTATCGAGATGTTCCACAAGCAGCTCGACGAGGCATGGGCCGGCGAGAACTGTGGTCTTCTTCTTCGCGGTACCAAGCGTGAAGACGTTGAGCGCGGTCAGGTTGTCGTGAAGCCTGGTTCGGTTACGCCGCACACCAACTTCGAAGGCACTGCCTACATCCTGTCCAAGGAAGAGGGCGGCCGTCACAACCCGTTCTACGGCAACTACCGTCCGCAGTTCTACTTCCGCACCACCGACGTCACCGGCGTCATCACTCTGCCCGAGGGCAAAGAGATGGTCATGCCCGGCGACACCACCGACATGACCGTTGAGCTCATTCAGCCCATCGCCATGGAAGAGGGCCTCGGCTACGCCATCCGTGAGGGTGGACGCACCGTGGGCGCTGGTACGGTCACGAAGATCCTCAAGTAGTCGTTTTCGACTATTCGCGAGACTGGGGTCGGGCATTTGCCCGGCCCCTTTCTCGTTTAACCACCTTGGTCATTACGCTCGTTACATGAGTCGCTGGTCGAAATTCACACGGTGGATGTTCCGCCGCCCGGCCGGGGGAGCCGCCGGCGCGTTCGCCGTCATGGATGAGCTCTTTCACCCGTCCTCTCGCGAGGCACTCATCGCCGCCTCGGAACGAGAAGAGGCAATCGCGCCAATGCCCTCTCCCGAAGGCCAACCATTTGGGGGGCGCATCGTGATTTCCGTTGCTCATGATTCTCGGGGGGAATCGTCGTGATGTCGTCGCGCCTGCCCAATGCGGATCGTGGATTCCGTCACGAAATCAATGCGTTGCGGGCGATTGCGGTGGTGGCGGTCATCGGTTTCCATTTTTGGCCAAATCTCATCCCTGGCGGTTACGCCGGCGTTGACGTTTTCTTCGTCATTTCGGGTTACCTCATCACGTCTCAGATTGTGCGGCAACTCGATGACGGGGCATTCAGCTTTTTAGACTTCTACCAACGTCGAATCCGCCGGATTTTTCCGGCCGCGCTATTCGTCCTCGTCATCATCACGGTGGTCGTTCTCTTCATAACGTCACCCCTCGAGTGGGCGGACTTCGCAGGCCAGATTTCGGCCAGCGCGCTTTTCGTCGAGAACTGGCTCTTATCAATTCTCAGCGTCGACTACCTTGCCTCGTCGGCGTCACCCAGTCCGGTCGAGCACTACTGGTCGCTTTCTGTCGAGGAGCAGTTCTACTTACTGTGGCCCGCGTTTCTCGTTGTCACCGCGTGGATCTGTGCAAAAACAAGGTCGACGACGCGCACGCGTGTCGTGATTCTCGCTACTGTCATCGCTATCTCTCTTCTCTATTCGATATTTCTCGTGCACAGCGATCCTGCTCCGGGCTACTTCAACACGTTTGGGCGCGTGTGGGAATTCGCTTGCGGCGCCCTCCTCTCCGTCGTGTTGACGCGCCGTCAACTCTCCCGTGGTGCCGCGGTGACCGTGGGCCTGACGGGATGGGCGTTGCTCCTGTCGAGCTTTTGGGTTCTTTCCGCCGAGATCCCTTTCCCCGGCGTGGCCGCGTTGCTCCCCGTTGGTGGTGCACTCCTCGTCGCGGCGGCCGGCACCCCGTCGTCGGAGTCTGTGTGGTCACGCGCATACGCGAATCCAGTCGTCATGTTCGTGGCGACTGTGTCATTCGCGGCGTATTTGTGGCACTGGCCGCTGCTGATTTTTACCGCTGACGTGATTGATGGGCCGCCAAACAACCTGCTGTTGGTGGCGATGTTTGCCGCGACGTTGTTACTCGCGTGGCTGACGACGCGATTTGTCGAGAATCCGTTGCGTTTTCGACCTGCACGCTCAGGCGTGCGTCGCAATCGCACGATGACAGTCGGAGTCGTGGCGGCGCTCATGGTTGCCGCGGTGGGGACCATCCCCCTCATCCTGGTCAACGTCAAGGCAGTCGACTTGTCAGGTATGGGTGCCGCAGTGTCGACGACCGACGCGAGCTCCATTTCGAACGGATCGCAACTGTGCGTGGGGGCTCAGGCCCTAGATGCACAGGCAGACTGCACAGACGGCCCGTATCCCGTTCTGACACCTAATCCCCTCGACCCCGATCGCGGGTTTGGCCCAGCCATTGATGACGGATGCGCGACAACCCGTGACGAGGATGTTTATCCCGTGTGCACATTTGGCAATCCAGCCAGCAAGATTCGGGTCGCCTACGTGGGGGATTCACACGCCATCACGATGTTTCCGGCAATCGAACAACTCGCCATCGCCAACGATTGGAATCTGACGGTCTTTCTCCGTGGTCGTTGTTCCTGGCGAACACCCACCGGCAATTCCGATACCTGCGACAAGTTCCGTCAGATGGTTCAAACCTCGCTGACGACGGGCGAGCCGTGGACAGCCGTCATCACCATGGCGACTCGAGGCGCGGCATCGAAGAAAGCAGAGGATTATCGCGACGTCTGGAAACCGGTTATGGCTCGAGGAACACAGGTGGTGGTGATTGAAGACAATCCCCACACCACGGACTCTGCCCGCGAGTGTGTCGTCACGAACATCGCGGACGCTCGCTCGTGTGCAGATCCTCGCGACATTGCCATCGAACGAGACCCACAATTCGTTGCAGCCACATCAATGCACGGAGTCGCCACAGTTAGTTTGTCCGACTACTTCTGCCGCCCGGATTCGTGCCCCACGATGATTGGCGGATATGTTGTCTACCTCGACGGGAATCACCTCAATTACCAGTACTCCGAGACCCTTGCACCGTATCTTGCTCGCGAACTGGACACTGTCACCAAGGATCTCATCGCGTCGTCACCGTCAAACTAGTTCGGTATCGTCTAACGGGTGACCACTCGCACCGCACCGGCCGGCCGCAAGCGTCGCGCCCTGCGTGCGGTACTGCTCGTTGTGCTGGGTGCGATTGCGCTGACTACCGTCGCGTTCATTCTGCGCGCGCAACCGTCCGTGCAAGAGTTCCTGATTCGGTACCCCGGCGTCGTCGTGCCCACGCTGGACGCGCCAATCGGCATCCCGGTGTGGCTCAGCGTGACGCACTTCTTGAACATGCTGTTCCTACTGCTCATCATTCGCACCGCGCTCTCGATTCGCTCGAAGAAACGCCCTCCCGCGTTTGTGACGCCCCACCGCGGCATTCTGGGCCAACCACCGCGACGCATCGGCATCAACGTCTGGTTGCACAACACCGTTGACGTGCTCTGGTTTCTCAACGGTGCGGTCTACATCACCCTGCTGTTTGCGACCGGCCAGTGGATGCGCATCGTGCCCACCACGTGGGAGGTCATCCCCAACGCACTCTCGGCTGCGCTGCAGTACCTCACGTTCACGTGGCCCGTCGAGAACCCGTGGGTCGCCTACAACAGCCTGCAGATACTCGCGTATTTCGGGGTGGTGTTTGTACTTGCGCCGCTCGCCATCGTCACCGGCCTCCGACTCTCGTCTGCCTGGCCCGTGGATGCGCCACGCCTGAATCGCGTGGTGCCCGAGCGGCCCATCCGCCGACTGCACAACCTCGTGTTGTTCCTATTTTTGGCGTTCATCGTCGTGCACATCGATCTCGTGCTCTTCACGGGCGCCGTGCACAACCTCAACGTGATGTTCGCCGCGAGCAACGACGTGAGCTACCTCGGCACCATCATCTTCATCGCGTCACTTGGCGTCTTGGCCGGAGTCTGGTTCGCGCTCACGCCGTCGGTGCAGAAGAAGCTTGCGGGCGTGAGCGGTACTGTTCGGTCATGAGCAACGTCGTCGCGCACGTGAGAGGTCTTCTTCCACGGCGCGAGGACTACTCGGGGCTCGGGCAATCGTGGCGCCGGGATGCACTTGCCGGGATCACCGTGGGCATCGTTGCGCTTCCCCTCGCTCTGGCGTTTGGG
>CANGKD010000066.1 GCA_947454495.1 Actinomycetota bacterium | reverse complement strand
GCCCTCGGCTGCGCCCTTGCCGACAATCAGAATCAGCGGCACGCCGATGATTTCGGCGTCGCCAAATTTGACTCCCGGAGACACCTTGGGTCGGTCGTCGTAGAGCACCTCGAGCCGCGCGTCCTCAAGACCCGAAATGATTGTCTCGGCGATTTCGAAAACCGAGTCATCTTTTCCGGTGGCGACAACGTGTACGTCGAACGGAGCGACTTCACTCGGCCAAATCAGTCCCTTGTCGTCGTGGTTCGCCTCAGCAATCACGGCCACGATTCGCGTCACGCCAATGCCGTACGACCCCATCGTGACGGTGACGAGCTTGCCGTTTTCATCGAGCACCTTGAGGCCCAGTGCTTCGGCATACTTGCGACCGAGCTGAAACACGTGCCCGATTTCGATGCCGCGGGCAATGTCGACCGGACCGGATCCATCGGGTGCCGGGTCTCCCGCCCGAACTTCGGCGCACTCAATCGTTCCGTCGGCCACAAAATCACGGCCGGCCGTGACGAAAAGAGCGTGCTTTTCGTGCAGGTTTGCACCGGTAATCCATGCGGAGCCGGCCACGACGCGCGGGTCGACGAAGTAGCGGATGCGCGCCGCGCCCGTTTCGCCGAGCACCGCACCGTGGGCAGACCAGGGTCCGATATACCCCTTAACGAGCGCCTTATTCTTCGCAAAGTCGGCCTCGGTCGCCGCTTCCACGTCCGCTGGAGCGAACGCGACTTCGATGCGCGCAAGGTCTACCTCGCGGTCACCGGGCAAACCGACCGCGATGAGTTCACGCGTGCCGTCGAGGTGGGTCAGGGCAAGCACGACATTCTTGAGCGTGTCACCCGCCGTCCACGCACGTCCATCAGCGCGCGGATGCTTGGCATTGACGAAGGCGACGAGCGACTCGATGGTGGGAGTGTTAGGCGAGTCGAAAACCTCCGCAACGGGCAGTCCGTCGAGCGGAATCGCCGGCGGGGCGATCGTCGTGAATGCCTCGATGTTGGCCGCGTATCCACCCGCCGACCGCACAAAACTGTCTTCGCCCACGGGACTCGGGTGCAGGAACTCTTCTGAGCGCGAACCACCCATTGCTCCGGCATCCGCCTTAACAATCACGTAGTCGAGTCCGAGACGCGCGAAGATGCGCTCATAGGCATCGCGCTGGGCCTGGTAACTCGCAACGAGTCCCTCGTCGGTCGCATCAAACGAGTACGCGTCCTTCATCGTGAACTCACGCCCGCGCAGGAGGCCCGCACGAGGACGTGCCTCATCGCGGTACTTGTCCTGAATCTGGTAAATCGTGACGGGCAAGTCTTTGTAGGACGAGTAGAGGTCTTTCACCATGAGCGTGAAGACTTCTTCGTGGGTGGGTGCAAGCAGGTAATCGGCATCTTTGCGATCTTGAAGTCGGAAAATTCCGTCGCCGTATTCTTCCCAGCGCCCGGTCACCTCATACGGCTCCTTGGGAAGCAGAGCCGGAAAGTGCACCTCTTGAGCGCCGGCCGCTTCCATCTCTTCGCGAACGACGCGCTCCACCTTGGCCTTCACGCGCAAGCCGAGCGGCAGCCAGGCGAAGAGACCCGGGCCCTGTCGGCGAATGTACCCCGCACGAACGAGCAACTTGTGGCTGGCGATTTCGGCGTCGGACGGGTCATCGCGCAACGTGCGAAGGAACAGGTGTGAAAGTCGAGTAGGCACGACCTTGATTTTAGGCGGTGGCGGAACGTCGCGCGGTCAGCACAGCCGCCGCACTCGCGGCAATAACGAGTGCGATGACGAGGATGCTCAACATTCCGTATCCGACAGCCGCAAGAACCACGCCCGCCGCCAATCCCCCGCCAGCTCCCGCGAAGCTCATGAGCGAGTCGGAGAGTCCTTGAACCGAGGTGCGATCGGCCACCGCGACGGACTCTGAGACAACAGTTGAGGCCGCGACGGTGCTCGCGGACCAGCCGAGTCCAAGCAGAATCATCGACACCGTCAGGGCGGGCACCGAGTCAGCGTTTATCCCACTGATCAACAGGCTCGTCAACAGCATGGTCTGCCCCATCAAGATCACCCACCGGCGACCGAGTCGGTCGGCAAGCCAGCCAAAAACCGGCGAGAACATGTACATCCCCGCGGTATGCAGGCTGATGGTGAACCCGATCACGACCACTTCGACGCCTAAGTGCGCCAAGTGCACGGGAGTCATGGCCATGACACTCACCATCACGGCGTGCGTCATGGCCAGCACGAACACGCCGGCGGCGGCCGGCACGTTACGCGTCAAAACCGAAAACGCATAGCCAAAACGTCGACGTTCTTTGGATGACGCGGCTCCAAGCCCACCCGAAAGTGCAAGTGGGTCGGGTCGCAAGAACACCATGAAGATGATTCCGGAGGCGAGTTGCGCTATCGCCGTGATGGCGAAGGCACCCGTGAGGTCGGGAAGCCCCAGTGCGGATCCGAGCAGGTCGCCCGGGCCCGCGAGATTGGGTCCAACGACCACGCCGATGGCCGTGGCCCAGACAACCAATGACAGGTCTCGAGCCCGACGCGCGGGATTGGCGAGGTCGGTCGCAGCAAAGCGCGACTGCAGACCGGCGGCCGATCCCGTGCCGACCAACATGAGCGAGACGATGAGCGCAGGAAGACTGTGCGCAGCGGCCGAGGCCATGACACCGAGTGCTCCGACGGCCGCAACGGTCGTGCCCGTGGTGAGCGCGACGCGGCGACCCGACCGCATCGCGAGACGAGCCAGCGGAATGGCAGCGAGCGCGGTGCCGAGGGTGAACATCGACGACGAGAATCCCGCGAACGCGGTCGACTTGGCGACATCTACGACGAGCAACGAACCGAGCGCAATTGCGGCGCCCATGCCGAGTCCGCCAAGAACCTGTCCTGACGCGAGCACCCATAAGACGCGACGTTGAATCGCAGAATCATGGGTCGTCGCGCCCGACACCGACGCGTTCGCAGAGGTCACGAAGTGATGACTTCTACGCTGCCGGATTCGCCGGCAGGCATGCTCGCCGCGAGGCGATTCGCCTCTTCGATGAGCGTGGCGACAATGTCGCTTTCGGGAACCGTCTTGATGACTTCACCCTTCACAAATATCTGGCCCTTACCGTTACCCGAGGCGACACCGAGGTCGGCCTCGCGGGCTTCGCCCGGACCATTCACAACGCAACCCATAACGGCAACGCGCAAGGGGACGCTCATACCCTCGAGACCCTTGGTGACCTGTTCGGCCAGCGTGTACACGTCAACCTGAGCGCGTCCGCAACTCGGGCATGACACGATTTCGAGTTTGCGTTCACGCAGATTCAGCGACTGCAGAATCTGCAATCCCACCTTGACCTCTTCGGCGGGCGGTGCCGACAGTGACACTCGAATCGTGTCGCCGATGCCCTCTGACAGCAGCACACCGAACGCGGTTGCGGACTTGATCGTGCCCTGGAAGGCGGGACCAGCCTCCGTCACACCGAGGTGAAGCGGCCAGTCGCCACGCTCGGCGAGCAGACGATACGCCTTGACCATGATGACCGGGTCGTTGTGTTTGACCGAGATTTTGAAGTCGTGAAAATCGTGCTCTTCGAACAGACTCGCCTCCCAGACGGCACTTTCAACAAGCGCTTCGGGGGTTGCCTTGCCGTACTTTTCCAACAGTCGGGGGTCGAGAGAACCGGCATTGACCCCGATGCGGATGCTCACTCCGGCCTCTTTCGCCCGTTTGGCGATTTCGGCGATCTGGTCGTCAAACTTGCGGATGTTCCCCGGGTTCACACGGACTGCCGCGCATCCCGCGTCGATCGCGGCGAACACGTAGTTCGGCTGGAAGTGAATGTCGGCGATCACCGGAATCTGGCTCTTCTTCGCGATGATGTGCAGCACCTCGGCATCGTCGCGACTCGGGACGGCGACGCGCACAATGTCGCAGCCACTCGCCGTGAGTTCCGCGATCTGCTGCAGGGTCGCGTTGATGTCGGTCGTCGGCGTGGTCGTCATGGACTGAACGCTCACGGGGAAGTCACTTCCGACGCCGACCTTACCCACCTTTATCTGGCGCGTCTTGCGCCGAGGAGCGAGGACTTCGGGGACTTTGGGCATTCCAATGTTGACTGCGGGCACGTATGCCAGCCTAATCCGCTCAGCCGAGGAGCGTTATCGGCTTGACCAGGTCGGCGTAGATGAGCAGCGCACTCATGCCCAGCATGAGCGCGACCACCACGAATGTCAGTGGCATCAGCCGCGAGACGTCGACCGGGCCAGGATCTGCCCGGTGCGTCAGTTTGGCCCACCCGCGCCGAATGGCCTCCCACAGCGCACCCGCGATGTGCCCGCCGTCCAGCGGAAGCAACGGGATGAGATTGAAGGCAAACAACGCGATATTCAGCGACGCCAGCACCCCGAGCAGCGCGACGAATTTTTCCGTCGGGCCGGCCACATCGGTCGACGCAATCTCGCCTGCAACGCGTCCGACGCCGACGACGCTCAGCGGCCCGTTGATATCACGCGGTGCGGTCCCAAACGCCGCCTCGCTCACGCCGACGAGTTTTTGCGGGAGGTTGAGAATGAGCTGGCCGGTTTGAACGATGGCCGTTCCCATCATGGGAAAGACGTTAATGACCGGTTGACGGACCAGCCCGGTTTCAGGAGTGATGCCGGCGACACCGACGTTCACGAGCACGGGGGCGCCATCTGCGTCAAGTTTGGGCGATCCGTCGGGATTCACGTCGTAACGGGTTGTCGTCACCGGGGTGACGGTCAGCGGAGTGGTCACGCCATCTCGAAGCACCACGTAGTCAAGCGCGGTGCCCGCCGACGCCCGGGTAATCGACGTCGCTTGCGTCCACGTGGAGATTGGCGTTCCGTTGATCGAGACGACAACATCGCCGGGTTGCAGACCCGCCGACGCGGCGGGTGAGATCGGCGCATCCGCGGGGCATTCGGTTTGCGTTGACGTGGCGGGCAGGATGCACGGCGCCACGCTCGCGACCGTCGTCGTCGCCCCGGCAACACCGAACCCGCTCACGACGATGGCCAGCAAGACGAACGCGAGCACGAGGTTCATGACCGGGCCGCCGGCCATCACGATGATGCGCTTGTAAACCGGAAGCCGATAAAAGGCCCGTGACTCGTCGGTGTCGCGCATGCTCTCCGCACTGGCGTCTCGTGCGTCCGTAATCAGTCTCTGAAAAAAACGACCGACTGCAGTGCGGGGTGTGCGCAACGTCTTGCCAGGCGGAAACATGCCGGACATCGAGACGAAACCGCCGAGAGGAATCGCTTTGATTCCGTACTCGGTGTCGCCCATCTTGCGCGAAAAAATCGTGGGGCCGAAACCGATCATGTACGTTCGCACACGCACACCGAATAGCTTCGCTGGAATCAAGTGACCGAACTCGTGCAATCCCACCGAAATCGCGAGACCGACCAAGAACAGAACAACGCCGAGAAGATAGAGCCAGAAAGTTGTCACGCGACCACGCTAGGGGTCGAGTCTGACAATTTGCGCCACGAGTGAGTCACGCGAGTCGCTCAAATCTGCATTGAAACCGGAACGCTGAATCGCGAAACCAACGTCGTGACCTCATCTGTGCAGAGATACAGCGCAACCGAATTATTGACATTGCCATCGGGGGAATGCAGCGCCTGAGCGCCACACGTTTGACCATCAAACGTCGCGGGTGGCCAGGGACTCGTCGCGTCGAAAACGACCGAGGCGGCCGGATCACCCACGTGAGTGCCAGCAGCGGTGCGAATTTCAACGCCGTTCACCCGCGCCGTGGTCACGAACAGGTAGTACTCCCAATATGGATGCGCTTTCGTCTCATCGCGCAATTCATCACGAAGCTCGAATCCGTTCCAGTTGTAATTGTGCGTCGGCCACGATTCGAGTCCACCGGTCGTGTCACTCTCGGTGGGCTCGATACCGAAAACCTGCGTGAGCTTGAAGGCCACGTCGGGGCCGGGAGCGCCAAAGCTGAGTTCCTGCACGACGTTGCCCTGCGCATCCAGCACACTCATGCTCGTCATGCCAACGACAATGGCGGATGCGCGTGGCGTGGGTGTCGGTGTCGACGTGCGAGTGACCGAGGCACTCGCGGAAGCACTCGAAGTGCCCGACGCGCTAGGTGACGAGTCTCCCGGCGCACACGCGGCGAGCGCCATCGTCATCGCGAGTGCCGCTCCGAGTGCTGTGCTGCGTGTGATGGTCATCATGCGCCGGAATCCCCAATTCGTTTGCGTGCCACTGTACGTGCCCATTCTTCCGCCTCGAAGACCGATTCGCGCGACATCGCACCCGTTGCCGGGGTGTGCTCCGCCACGACTGCGGCCACGGTCTCAAGAATGTCGAGATACCCAATCGCACCCGCATGGAAGGCAGTCACGGCCTCTTCGTTCGCGGCATTGAAGACCGCGGGATAGGTGGCGCCCGCGGTCCCTACCTGTTTCGCCAGACGCACGGCCGGAAAAGCCTCATCATCGAGCGGTTCAAAAGTCCACGTGTGGGCCACCGTCCAATCGAGCGGCACACCCACATGCGCCACGCGATAGGGCCAATCAAGGCCCAGTGAGATGGGCAACCGCATGTCGGGAGGTGACGCTTGCGCGATCGTCGACCCATCGACGAATTCGACCATCGAGTGAACGATTGATTGCGGATGCACGGTCACATCAATGCGGTCAAACGGTATATCGAACAAAAGGTGGGCCTCAATCACCTCAAGTCCCTTGTTGACCAGCGTCGAGGAATTCGTCGTTACCACGAGACCCATGTCCCACGTGGGATGCGCCAAGGCTTCACGCGGCGTGACATCTCGGAGCGACGCACGCGTCCGACCTCGGAACGGCCCTCCGGATGCCGTCAGAACCAATCGACGCACTTCGGCATGGGTGCCTGATGTCAGGCACTGGGCAAGCGCAGAATGTTCGGAGTCAACGGGGACGATTTGACCCGGCTTGGCCAGAGTCGTCACCAATTCGCCACCAACGATGAGGCTTTCTTTATTGGCGAGCGCCAGCGTCTTTCCCGTCTCGAGTGACGCCAGCGTGGGACCGAGACCGACGGAACCGGTGATTCCGTTGAGCACGACATCCGCATCGACCGCACGAACGAGCGCTTCGGCGTCGCGGTGGCCGACGGCCGTCTCAGACACACCGAAGCGCGCAGCTTGCCGTTCCATCTCATCGCGATTCGCGCCCACGGCGAGACCAACGACCTGGAACCGGTCGGGATTTGCCGCAATGACGTCGAGTGCCTGTGTGCCGATGGACCCGGTGCTACCCAAAATAATGACGCGACGCATACGCCAATCTTCTCACCGACTCCTTGCCCGAATCGCGCGCGGTCATAGACTGAACGCATGTCGACAATTTCGCTCAGCACCCCCTCAATTGCACAGGAACGCAAGGTTGTCACCGCGATTCCCGGACCGAAGTCTCAGGCCATGCACGAACGTCGCAAGCAGGTCGTTCCCCCGGGTGTCGGTGCCGCGCTTCCCGTGTACATCGAATCCGCATCCGGTTCTATCGTCGTCGACATCGACGGCAACCACTTCATCGATTTCGCAACCGGCATCGGCGTGACCACGATCGGTCACACGAATGGCGCCGTGGCAGCTGCCGTCGCTGAGCAGGTGAACTCATTCACCCACACGTGCTTCACCGTCACGCCGTACGAAGAATATGTGCGCGTGGCCGAGCTGCTCGTGGAGCACACCCCGGGGTCCCACGCCAAGCGCGTGATGCTCGTGAACTCGGGGGCAGAGGCCGTGGAAAACGCCGTCAAGATTGCGCGCAAGCACACGGGCAAGTCGGGCATCGGCGTGCTCGACCACGCGTACCACGGTCGCACCAACCTCACCATGACCATGAACTTCAAAAACGCGCCGTACGCCACGGGTATGGGCCCGACCGCCGGCAGTGTTTTCCGCGCACCGGGATCGTATCCATTTCACGATGGACTGTCGGGCGCCGAGGCAGCCGAACGCACAATTTGGTACTTCGAGAAGCTGGTCGGGGCCCAAGACTTGGCGTGCATCATCGCCGAGCCGATTCAAGGCGAGGGCGGATTCATCGTTCCCGCCGACGGCTACCTCACGGCCCTCCAGGAGTGGTGCACCAAGAACAATGTCGTCTTCATTGCCGACGAGGTGCAGTCAGGCATGGCCCGCACCGGGTCGTACTTTGCGAGTGAACACTTCGGTCTCGTACCCGACCTGATGACGGTGGCCAAGGGCATTGCCGGCGGTATGCCGCTGGCCGGTGTGGTGGGTCGTGCCGACATCATGGACAACGTGCTGCCGGGCGGTCTCGGCGGAACCTTTGGCGGCAACCCCGTCTCGTGTGCCGCATCCATCGCTGTCTTCGAAGAGGTGGCCACGCACGATCTCGTTTCGCACGCCAAGCGCGTCGAGACACGTCTCGGCGGCGGTCTTCGGGCGCTCGCGGCAAAGTACCCCGTGATCGGTGAGGTACGCGGCAAGGGCGCGATGCTCGCCATCGAACTGGTCGAACCCGGAACCAAGAAGCCGAACCCGGCTGCGGTCACCGCGCTGATTGCGTTCGGCGCCCAGCACGGTTTGCTCTTGCTCTCGGCCGGATCGTCGTACAACGTGCTGCGCTTCTTGCCCGCGGTCACGATGTCGGACGACCTCATCGACGATGCCCTGTCGGTTCTCGACGAAGGATTCGCATCGCTGTGACGCCGTCGGTGAGCGAAACCTTCACCGTTGCCGATTCCGTCGAACTTGCTGTGCTCACGCGCAGCGGATTTGTCGAGTCACGACACTCGGGCAGCGCCATCGTGCTCGACGGCGCATCCGGTACCACGCTGACCTCGCTGGGCAACCCTGACGCACCCGTCTTCCCACGGTCTGCCATGAAGCCCTTCCAGGCCGTGGCGATGCTCACTTCGGGCGCGCCGTTGGCCAATGAATTCGCGGCCTTATCTACCGCCAGCCATACGGGATCGGCAGAGCATGTGCGGTTGGTGCACGCTCTGCTCGAACAGCACGGACTCACCGAAACTCAGCTCGCCTGCCCGGCAGACTTGCCGACGGATCGCGACATGGTCACAGAGATCACTCGAGACTTTGGCAACGCCGAGCGCCGGTATATGAATTGCTCGGGCAAACACGCCGCCATGCTCGTCACCTGTGTTGTCAACGGGTGGCCGCTCGAGGGCTACCTGGAACCGAGTCACCCTCTGCAGCAGGTCATCATCGACACGGTCGAAGACTTCATCGGTGAACCCGTCGCCGCCGCCGGCATCGATGGATGCGGTGCCCCGGTG
>CANGKD010000065.1 GCA_947454495.1 Actinomycetota bacterium | reverse complement strand
GCATCTGGATGGTCTGGCTCTACCCGCTCTACTACGTCGTTCTCTTCGTGACGCGGGAGCGTGACGACGAGAAAATCTGTGCGGCGAAGTACGGGGCGCTCTGGGGCGAGTACACCGCGAAGGTGAGATACCGAATCATTCCGGGTATTTACTAGTGCGATCACCTGGAGGAGTTGCGATGCGAACTCTCCGTGCGCCCGAGTCGAGCATTTGCATCTCGAAGCAGAAGCACAAGCCGAGTACGGCTGCCCGCAAACCGCAGTCGTGATCTGGCCGAGAATGCTCCGAACGCAATGAGGAACAACCCCGCCGCCGTGAACGTGCCGAGGGCGGTGGTCCACGGAGTGAAGCCGGTGTTGGGCAGCGAAAGATCTGCCGGCGCCACGTCAGACAAATTAGGCGATTGCGCCGTCGTGGTAAGCAGCAATCGCGGCGTCATGTTAGGGCTTGGGAGGGGTGTGCCTGGGGGGAAGGCGGGCCCTTCAACGTATGAACCTGCCGGATCAGCCGGGTCAAAACTCGCGAGGTGATTATTGTTCGTACTTGTCCACAGGATTCCGTGCGAATCGACTTGAAGGCTGTAGCTAAAGGAAACCGGGAGGACGCCTGGGGGTGCTCCCGGCGCACCCGTCGCAACATCGTACGTGGCAACGACGCTGTTGTTATCGGAATTTTCCTGGCCGATGACATAACACGTTGTCTCAACAAGGGAGCACGCACCCGCATACACGTTTGCTACTCCGCCAATGCTTGCGCCTGAGCCAATCATCTCGCCATACGAGGCATCCGTCAGGTCAAGTGGAAACAGTGCTCCGCCCGACATAACGTATGCAGCGCCGGTATTCGTGATGAGGACGCCGGGGTGCCAGTACGAAGCAGGGAACTCTCCGATTTTCGTCATCGTTCCGTCAACCGTTGAAACGCGGATGAGGTCGAACCAGTCACCATCGCTGCTGCCGATGAAATATGAGTCGTGAGTGATCGGGTCGTATGCGGCTCCGGTGACCTCATGCACATTGTCAAATGAGTGACCCACGCCCACGTCGGTCCACGAAGAATCGCTTGTCTGAACGGAACGAAGGATAGGTGACTGAACGTTGTCGGCCGGCAGGGTGAAGAGTTGATCCTCCGCGGGCAGAGACCGCTGGGGAGTAACTGCCGAAGCGGGGGCGGAAAGAGCAATCGACAATGCGGCGGTGGCGATGACAGACAAAACGCCAATGATTTTTTGCATAATTCCGGACTCACTTTTTGTCGCCAATACAAGGCTCTTACAACATCGAAGTTTTTAGTATCTTTACAAACTTGATTCTCGGTGGAGTTTTTTAGCTGCTCGCTGAGGCGTGGGCCTCACGGATCACGGTTCGGATGCACGCGGCACTCGACAAACAAAAAAGACCCCTCAAGGGGGTCCGTTTTGTTGGTGCGCCCGGAGGGTCCCCGGCGGCAACGCGATGCGTCGCTTTCAGCCGTGGGCCCAGCGAACCTGGTTCGAATTCCCGCGCCTGAAAGCACAAAGAAAAAGACCCCACACGGGGGTCTTTTTCTTTGTGCGCCCGGAGGGATTCGAACCCCCAACCTTCTGATCCGTAGTCAGATGCTCTATCCGTTGAGCTACGGGCGCAGTGTTGGTCGCTTGCGCGAAAAACAACTTCCCTAGCATAACAGGCGTGGCGCATCCCCAATAATTTGGCGGTGGGCTCGGTAGCGGGGCGGCTAACGACGGGCCGGTTACCGCAGCGGAATGGGTTCCGCGTGATCATCGAACGGCACGTCCGAGGCCGCGGCAGTCACCGCGACGCTGATCATCTCGATGGGCCCGCCGATCGTGGTCATGAAGGCCGCATCGGCCGCATCTCGTCCGGTTGCGATGCGCAAGAACGAGTGTCGCGGGGCGAGACCCGTGGGATCGATGACCAACCACTCGCCATCGACAAACGCCTCGACGACGGCATGAAAATCCATCGGATCGAGCTCGGGTGCATAAACGCTGACGTAACGAGCCGGCACATCACGCGCACGAAGCATCGCAATCATCACGTGTGCAAAGTCGCGGCACGCACCGCGCCCCGCTTCGAGCACGGCGAGCGCACCATCCTCGGTTGACGTCGACCCGTGTTCGTAGCGGATATTCGCGGCGGTCCACTCTCGCACGGCCAACAGAAGCGCCTGACCCTCGAGGCCGTCGAAGTGTTCGTGCGCGGTGTCGTGCAGGGCATCCGATTCGCAATATCGGCTTTGGCGCAGGAAGGTCAACATGTCGAGATCATCGGTGGTGGCGCGCGGTGCG
Organism: Actinomycetota bacterium; assembly: GCA_947454495.1. GTDB lineage: Bacteria > Actinomycetota > Actinomycetes > Actinomycetales > Microbacteriaceae > RFQD01. The sequence continues at coordinate 7,010 of CANGKD010000065.1, read as the reverse complement.
AGTCCTTCCACTTCGACCGCGTAGCGAATGGTGACGTCTCCCGCTTCAATGTCTGCCTCGTGCAACCGCGAACCGTACTGATCGACAAGTTCGACAAACGGGATGTGCTCCCCGCCCTGCTCCACCTCGAGTCGTTCGCTGCGACGTCCGCCGTGTGCCACGGCGACCGCGAGAATCATGCGCGCGGGTCCGAGCGCGTGGATGCGCATCTCTGCGGTCGCATGACGTTGCATGGGCATCCAATCCTGGTGAGTCGAACCGGTGCGGCGCATACGGTGGCAACACGGGCGAAGTCAGACTAGTCCGCTGTCGGTCGGTTCTGCGAGCCTCTCGGTACCGACGAAGAAGGAGCAGGAAAATGACAGACACCCCCGTGATGGGCATCGTGTTACTCGTCATCTTTGGCGTCGGGCTCGCGTTGATCGCCTGGTTCGTCATTGCCTTGTGCCTTGCCCTGTTTCGGCCCGTTTCGGTGCGCTCGGTCCCGCGTTCAGCGGTTGACCCGGATGTCGATTCCGACGGCATGAATCCCGGTGACTATTACAACGGGCCCCACGGTTATTCGCCAATGACGGGCTATCCCGGGACCCAGTACGGTAGCGGGTTTGACCCCGACGCCGAATGGAATCACGAACGCGAGTGAGCTCGTTATCGTGGTTGAGTGACGACGACAAGCTTCTACTTTTTTGGCGGCACCGTTCACACGGTTTGCGAGGCCGCGCCCACGGCGAGCGCGCTCGTGGCGCACGATGGCGAAATTGTCTACGTCGGAGACGAGACCGGAGCACAGGCGCACCTCCGCGCTGATACCCGAGCCGTCGATCTGGCGGGCGGAATGCTACTGCCCGGATTCATCGACGCCCACGACCACCTCGTCATGGGAGCGGCCACCAAGGTGGGCGTCGACCTGAGTGGAATCATCGGCACCGCCAACGTGATGGCCGCCATCAAGGCCTGGGTCGACGGTCAGGCATCGGATGCCCAACTGCGCGGCCACGGCTGGATGCCCGCGTCATTCGACTCGGGTTCCCCTCGGCGCGAGTGGCTCGACGAAATCACGGGTGATCGCGCCATGGCTCTGCTTTCCGCCGATGCCCATGACATCTGGTTCAACACCGCGGCCATGGTCGCGTGTGGCCTAGATGACACGACTCCCGACCCGGTCCCCGGAGCGCAGTACTACGTTCGAGACGAGAACGGTTGGCCAACGGGTCACGGTGTTGAAGGGGCGACAGGTTTGCACGTCGCCGCGACCCTGGGTTTTTTCTCCCCCACCGGCATAGCCGAGGCGATGAAGCTCAGCTTCGACCCCGCGCCATCATGGGGGCTGACGTCGTACTTTGAGGCGGGCATCCTGCTCGGAGACAATCAAGACAACGCCGAGCCCGCCTACCGCGCGCTCATCGAACGCGACAATGCGGGCACTCTTCCCGTGCGTGTCGTGGGGTCGGTCTGGACTCGAAACGCCGACGACGACCCACGCCACGTGGCGGACACCCTGACCACGTGGGCGCGCGAACTGCGGTCGGACCACGTGAACGTCACCGTCAACAAGATGTGGTCCGACGGAACGATGATGAGCTACGGCTCACTCCTGCTCGAACCGTTTTGTTCGGGTGACGCAGGCCTGGGAAAGATGTCGTTCACGCCCGAGCACATCGAAGCCCAAATCGATGCCACACAGCGCGCCGGTTTTGACATGCACATTCACACGGATGGCGACGGATCGGTTCGCGTGATTCTTGACGCGATTGAGCGGGTGCAGGCGCGTGTCGGGCGCGGAGACTCCCGTCACACCATTTGTCACAACACGCTGGTGCATCCCGATGACATTCCGCGCTTTGCCGAGCTTGGCGTGATTGCTAACGTGACGCCGATGTGGGGAACCGACTACAACGGTGCGTACATCGATGTCTACAACGAGCTGCTCGGACCCGAGCGCGTCGAGCGCGAATCGTTTCCCTACGGTGACCTGCTGCGCAGTGGCGCAGTCGTCACCTACGGCGCGGACATTCCCGGCGTGCTGATCGACGAGATTCCGCCACTGATGCACATCGAGGCGGCCGTGACGCGCCAACGCCCGGGGCACCCGAACGACCGCGTCTTCGTCGAACGCCAGCGGGTGACACTCGAGCAGGCGCTGCGTGCCGCGACCCTCAATGGCGCCTACCAATTGCGTCTCGAAGATAAGGTCGGTTCACTCGAGGTCGGCAAGCGCGCAGACCTGGTTGTGCTGGACAAAAATCTCTTCGACATCGATCCACACGAGATTCATTCCACGCCAGTTCGAATGACACTGATGGATGGTCGAATCACGTTCGAGTCATGACGAGCGACGCTGCCACGCCCCGTCCGCCGCGAGCCAGCGTTGCACATCCGGGGAGAAATTGCCCGTAACCACGTCGTCAAGGGATGTCGCCTCTAAGACGTCGCGCATTGCCGAACGCAGGGCAATCCAGACATTCGTGAGCGCGGCACTCGCGCCGGTGTAGACGGTCTCCTCGGGTGCTCGGCCGCCGACGGCTGCCAACGGTCCGTCCACGGCCCGCACGATGTCGGCGATCGAGATGTGAGCGGCAGGTCGCGCGAGCGCGTATCCGCCACCCGCACCGCGTTTGCTCGTCACGAGTTGTGCCTTGACAAGATCGCCGAAGATGGCTTCGAGAAACTTGACGGGGATGTTCGCCTCGGTGCCCACTGCGAGCACGGCTCGCCGCTGCTCCGCACCCAGCACCGCGAGCTCGGCCATCGCGCGAATCGCATAGTCAGCCCGGGCCGTGATGTACATGCTCAAAGTCTCCCAGATTGGACAAACTTCTCCGGTGCCCTATGCTTTTCCTACTGAATCGATAGGAATTATATGTTTGGCAAATCCTCCCGCGTCGTGACCGGACTCCTCGCTACCGCCGCCCTTGTCGCCAGTGCGCTCTCTGGTTGCGCGACTACAGCAGCCCCGCAGAACGATGTCGCTGCGCCTAGCCTGACGCTCGGGTATTTTGACAACGTCACCCACGCACCCGCGCTCGTGGGAATTCACGAGAATTTCTTTGCAACTGCCCTCGGTGAGACGACGTTCACGACGCAAATCTTTAACGCGGGCCCCGCTGCTATCGAGGCCCTGTCTGCGGGTGCAATCGACGCTGCGTACATCGGGCCGAGCCCGGCGATCAACTCCTATCTCAAGAGCAAGGGTGAGTCACTGGTCGTTGTTTCCGGCGCCACCTCTGGGGGAGCCGCGCTCGTCGTGCGCGACGGCATCAACTCGGTACAGGATTTGCGCGGCACCACACTGGCGACTCCGCAACTCGGCAACACCCAAGACGTCGCGTTGCGTTCGTGGCTGAAAGAAAAGGGCCTCGCGACAAACCTCGACGGCACCGGTGATGTGTCCATCTCGCCGTCCGAGAACTCCGACACGTTGACACTGTTCAAGCAAGGCTCCCTCGACGGCGCCTGGGTTCCCGAGCCGTGGGCGTCTCGCCTGGTCTTGGAGGCCGGCGGGCATGTGCTCGTCAATGAGGCGGACCTCTGGCCAAATGGTGAATTCCCGACCACGTTGCTGGTCGTGTCAAAGTCGTACTTCGATCAATACGGTGGCACGGTTGCGGCGCTCGTTGGTGCAAACGTCGAGTCGATTCAGTGGATCAATGACAACCCCGCCGACGTGCCGAGCGCAATCAACGATGTGCTCATGGCAGACACAGGAAAGACGCTCAAACCCGAGGTGCTCGAGTCGGCGCTCGCGAATGTGAGTTTTACCTGGAATCCGGTTTCGGCGGCCCTGCAAACCCTGCTCGACCACGCCGTGTCGCTCGACATCGTGAAGACGGGGTCGTTGACGGGTCTCGTGCAATTGGGCTACCTCAACGCTCAATTGGCGAAACTCGGACTTGCGGAGGTCTCTGACGGCGGACTTGGATCGTGACCGACGCCATCACTCTCACGGGCGTGAGCAAGTTCTTCGACCCCTCCCGGCCCGTGCTCGACGATATGTCGTTACACGTGAAACAGGGCCAATTCATCTGCGTCGTCGGCGTCTCGGGATGCGGAAAGTCAACACTGCTCAACCTCATCGCCGGACTCGAGACGGCCAGTATGGGCTCCGTCGACGTGCCGTCGGGACGGGCATCCGTCATGTTTCAGGACCCGTCGCTCATGCCGTGGTTGACGGCGCGTGGAAACGTCGAGCTCGCCCTGCGATTGCGCGGTGTGGGTCGCAACGAACGAGCCGCCGAGGCACAACGACTGCTTACTCTGGTGAACCTTGCCGATGCGGGGGACAAGTTGCCCCACCAACTTTCGGGTGGCATGAAGCAACGCGTTGCACTCGCCCGCGCCCTCGCCCAGGATCGCGAGGTCTTGCTGATGGATGAGCCCTTCGCGGCCCTCGACGCCGTGACGCGCGATCTCTTGCACGACGAACTCGAGCGCGTGTGGCGTGAGACTGGCCGCACCATCGTCTTCGTCACACACAATGTGCGCGAAGCCGCTCGCCTCGGCGATCGCGTGATCTTGATGACCGCCCGCGGCGGAAAGATTGCTCGGGAATGGGAAATCGACGTTGAGCGCCCGCGCCTGATTGAGTCTCCCGCGGTGAGTTCACTCGCGGGCAGTGTTTCGAGTGCGCTTCGGGCAGAACTGGCCAAGGTGAGCAATGTCTAAGTCACCCGACGGCACCGCCGCTTCCGATACGCGCGATCTCGAACACCGTCTCGACGCACTGCAATTGTTGCCGAGTGGCGCCGTGCGTCGCACGCCGAATTGGTGGTCGGGCGTGTGGCCGCCGGCCGTGGCCGTGCTCCTTCTCTTGACCATCTGGCAGACCTACTGTGCGATTGCGCAACCACGACCCGACCTCTATCCGAGCGTGTTTGACGTCGCCTCGGCAATCGGTGCCAATTGGGATTCTGGGCGCTTACCGGCCGCGCTCCTCACGTCGCTCACGCGTGGTGGGCTGGGGTTCGTCTATGCGATCATCCTGGGCACCATCATCGGCTTTCTTCTGGTTGAAGTACCCCTGCTTCGTCGTGCGTTCGGACCCATCATTTCGGGCCTACAGGTGTTGCCCTCGGTGGCCTGGGTTCCCGCGGCAATTCTGTGGTTTGGTCTGACCGACGCGACCGTCTACTTCGTTATTTTGATGGGCGCCGTTCCCTCCATTGCGAACGGGTTGGTCGACGGCATTCGTCAGGTTCCGTCGCACATTCGACGTGTGGGTGTTGTTCTCGGCGCCGGTCCCGTTGCTCTTCATCGATACGTGCTTTTCCCGGCCGCCTTGCCCGGCTACCTCGCTGGTCTTCGACAGGGTTGGGCATTCGCGTGGCGTTCGCTCATGGCCGCCGAAATCATCGCAACGGGCGGCAAGCTCGGCTTTGGTTTGGGCTCGCTGTTGCAGCAAAACCGCGAGCTGGCCGATCTTCCGGGCGTGCTCGCCACGGTGCTGACCATTCTTGCTCTGGGCATCGTCATTGAGGTCGGCGTCTTCACCCCGATTCAGCGTCGCGTGCTGCTGCGCCGAGGACTCACCGAGGCTCGGTAGCCGCCCGCCGCTAGACTTATGTTCGTGATGGACTACACGAATTGGACTGCCGTCGTTACGGGGAGCAGTTCGGGGATGGGCATGCAATTTGCCCGCACGCTCGCGGCCCGGGGAGCAAACCTGGTGCTTGTTGCCCGCGACAAGAAGAAGCTCGACGCGCTGGCCGCGGAGCTACGTGCGGCGCACGGAGTGACCGTGGATGTCATGCCCGCGGATTTGTCATCGGCCGATGCCCTGCGCAAACTCAGCGCCGCGCTCGCCTCTCGCGTTCCGCAGGTTGACCTGCTCGTCAATGATGCCGGGTTTGGTTCCAACGGCGACGTTGCCGAGACGAGTCAGGATGTTCTCGAAAGCGAATTGGCCGTGAACGTCGTTGCCGTGGCCGAGCTGACGCGGGCAGTGTTACCCGCAATGCTCGCTCAAGACCGGGGCGTAATCATCAACGTTGCCTCGCTCGCTGCCTACACCTCACGGCCCCGCCACACCATTTACTCGGCCTCCAAGTCATTCGTCTTGGCCTTCACGCAAGCCGTCTGGGGAGAAACGATTCGGACCGGCGTTCGCATAACGGCGCTGTGCCCCGGACCCGTGAACACCGGGTTCTTCGCGGTGTCAAAAACCACACCGCCCGGAGCCATGATGGATCCGCAGGTGCCGGTCAACGCGGCCCTGACAGCGATCGATCGCCGTCGCCCATCCGTCATCGTCGCTTCACCCATCATGCGCATCTACACACGAATCATGCGCATGCTACCCACTCGCATGGCAATCCGCCTGAGCAAATAGGCCAACGCTACGGCGATTTTGCGCCATCGACACGCGGAGGGATGAGCGCCGCCAGCAGTCCATCTGGCAGAGCAATCCAACCCTCGCGTCGTGCAACCGCGGAGTATTCAGGCGGAGGTCCCGCACACAATCCGAGCCACGAGGCGCGCGCTGCCAGAGCTGCGATGACGGCATCCAGCGCGTCGGCCGACGAGATTATCAGTTCCTGAAATCCCGCGACGTCGAGCCACGGGGCGTCTGCTTCGAGAGCGGTCACGAGTCGCGCTCTCGCGCGCGTTTCTGTTCGATAGCCCGACGTGTCGAGCCCCCAACGCCGGAGGCTGGCGCCCGGGTAGACCTCGACCACCACGCCGGTGCCGGAACGGTCGACGTGGATGCCCTCGGCGACCATCCGTGTCAGCAAGCCCGCGCAGCGCAGGGCGGTCAGCCCGAGTCGGTCCGTCGACACGCTCAGCGGCCATCGGCCCGTGACGTCGCGCACGTAGCGATCCGTGTGGCGGTAGGCAAGTCGTCGGCGCCAGTCCATACCGCCATCCACCTGCCGTGTCGGCAAAGAATCATTACCGTACTCCACCATGAACTCGACAAACTCGTGTGGCCAGCCCAGGGCACAGTCGATACCGATTTTGTCGACGCGAGTCGCGATGTCGACGATGGGCTCATCCGTCACGCCGAGTTGAAGCTG
>CANGKD010000064.1 GCA_947454495.1 Actinomycetota bacterium | reverse complement strand
GCGTGTTGCCCAAATACCTGGTCGAACGTGTAGCGCTCGAGCAGCACTCCTTCGGGCGCGGTCGCAATTCGCCACTCCCCGTTTTCTTGCACAAACGAATACGTGAGTGACACCCGCTCCGACGTATCGCGCTCGGTGTAGTCACCGCGAGAGTCAACCCACGCCTGCGATTGCGTGACCAGGGTCATCGTTCCGTCGCTTGTGACGACATAGTCCCGAGCACCATTGTCAACAATGACGCGCGCGTTGGCATCCCATTCCGTCTTGAGAGCGCTCGCGAGAAATTCGCGCGCCACCGCGTAGTCGTTCTGCGGACTCGAGGCCGCGTCGATGAATCCGCGCAGAATTGCCTCGGGACTCGCCCCCGGGACGGGCGAGGCGGGAAGAAACTCGATGTCCGCGGCGGGCGGTTCCACTTCGACGTCACTTCGTTGCACGCCTCCGCTCGTGGGAATCCCGGAGCAGGCGGTAAGTGCAACGAGGCTCATCGCGAGCGCGATGCCACCAATCACTCGCCCGAGCGCGATCATGACTCAAACCCCTCGCTCGGATCTATCGGCAGCTCACCGATTTCGACGCTGGCATCGCGGGGCAGAGTCAGCACAAAGTTTGCACCCATGTCTTGCTGCGCCCACACGTCGATGCGGCCACCGTGCACGCGCGCATCCTCAAGGGAAATGGCGAGACCAAGTCCGGTGCCACCAATGGTGCGCTTGCGCGCGCTGTCGGCCCGCCAGAATCGGCCAAATACCTGGGAAACCTGATCGGGATTCATGCCGTGTCCGAAGTCGCGAACCGACACGGCAACGGCCGTGGGCGAACTATCAATACGCACATCAATCGGTGAACCCGCGCCGTGCTCAATGGCGTTACCAATGAGGTTGATGAGCACGCGTCGAATGCGGCGTGGGTCGACGTCAATGTCGAAGTGTCCACCCGGCGACGTGACGGTGATCTCGCACTTGTTCTCGACGGCCAGCGACATCATGAGTCCTACGACGTCGGAGGCGAGTGACGCGACGTTCGTCGGCTCGGTCTCGAGTTCAATCGTGCGCGCGTCGTAACGACTGATTTCAAGGAGGTCCGAGAGCAGGCTCTCGAAGCGATCGAGTTGCGCCTGCAACAGTTCCGCCGAGCGGCGATTGTCGCGCGTGAGCTCTTCACGGTGCCGATAAAGGTGATCGCTGGCGAGTCGAATCGTGGTGAGGGGTGTGCGCAGCTCGTGCGAGACATCCGCCACGAATCGTTGCTGAATCGACGACAGCTCGGCCAATTCGGTGAGCTGGCGTTGCATGCTGCTGGCCATGCTGTTGAAGCTTCGCGACAACGTCGACATGACGTCTTCACCGCGTTCTGGGATGCGCACGTCGAGGTCGCCCTGGGACAACTTCTCACTCGTCTCGGCGGCCACTTGAATGGGTCGCACCAACAGCCGGGCAACGAAGTAGGCGACCATGCCCGATAGGACGAGGAGCACGAGCCCGGCAAACCAGAGCACGGACTGCACGAACGCGAGAGTTGATTCGGCCTGCGAGAAGTCATAGCCGATGTAGAGCTCGTAGTTTCCGCCGCCGGGCAACGACAGTTGAGACCCGACGACGACCCCGGGTACGCGACCCGACGAGGAGTTCAGAGCGACGGACTGCCAGTACTGCCCCGCCGAGTCCGATTGCACGTCACCACGGAGCGTGCTCGTGATGACATCTCCCGTGAGCTCGGGGCTCGAAAAGTCTTGCGGCGCGAGCACGCTGACATCTTGACCGGGCACTCGAAAGACGGCGATGTAGGGCGAGGAGGTCGCGTCGCGAATGGCCGTGCGCGCGGCGTTCATGACCGACTGCGCCCCGATGCGATCGGTCGCTTCGGATGTGTCGAGCACGCGCTGGGCGGCCGCCTGCGCGCGCTGAGACTCGTTGAGAACTTGCGTAAGCCGCGACGAAAAGAGGTCGTTACTGATCGATACCGACATATAAATTCCCACGACGATGATGGCGAGCGTCGTGAGCCCCACCGAGATGAGCACGGTTCGAAACTGCAGAGAACGTCGCCAAAACCGCACGATGTCGGCCCAGAGTTGGGCTGGGGTCATCGCGAGAATGCGCTGCCAGACACGATTCACGGGGTGAAACCAGCCACGCTAGACAACGGAACCCGCGCGATATCCCACGCCGCGAACCGTCATGACCACGCGCGGGTTATCCGGGTCTTCCTCGATTTTTCCTCGCAAGCGTTGCACGTGCACGTTGACCAAGCGCGTGTCTGCCTTGTACTGGTAGCCCCAGACCTGTTCGAGCAGCATCTCGCGGGTAAAGACCAGCGACGGCTGTGATGCCAGGGCAACGAGCAGGTCGAATTCGAGCGGCGTCAAGGAGAGCAGTTCGCCGTTGCGACGCACCTCGTGGCCGGCCACGTCAATCGTGAGGTCTCCGATGTCGAGAGTCTTGGGTGACTCCTCGACGGGAGTGCGTAATCGAGCGCGGATGCGCGCCGTCAACTCCTCGGCCTTATAGGGCTTCACGATGTAGTCGTCGGCGCCCGCTTCGAGCGCGCGAACGAGACTTTCGGTCTCGCCGTTTGCGGTCAACATGATGATCGGCGTGCCCGATTCGGCACGAATATCTCGACAGATTTCGATGCCGTCTTTGCCGGGCAACTGGATGTCGAGCAAGACCAAGTCGGGTTTGGTCTCGCGGAACACGGCGAGCGCATCCGCACCACTGTTACAGACGACAGGTGAGTAACCCCGGTCGGTCAGCGCAATCGCGACCATTTCGAGGATGATGTCTTCATCATCCACAACCAGGATGCGGTGCGTCATGTGTTTACTCGATTCGTGTCGCTCACACGCCCGCGTGCAAGCTCCCCAACACTCTAGTAACGGTAGTGGTCGACCTTATAGGGGCCATCGACGGGAACCCCAATGTAGGCCGCTTGCGACGGCGTCAGTTTGGTGAGTTTGACGCCCAACGCATCGAGGTGCAGGCGTGCAACCTTCTCGTCGAGCTCTTTTGGCAAGACATAAACGCCAATGGGGTAGTTCTCATTGCGCACGTGCAATTCAATCTGAGCGAGCACCTGATTGGTAAACGAGGCACTCATGACGAACGACGGGTGACCCGTGGCATTACCGAGGTTCATGAGGCGGCCCTCGCTCAAGATGAGAATGCTGCGGCCCGACGGCAGTCGCCATTCGTGCACCTGCGGCTTGATCTCGACGCGCTGAGCGCCGGCGAGTGCCTCCAGTGCGGCCATGTCGATTTCGTTGTCGAAGTGGCCCACGTTGGACACGATGGCCATGTGCTTCATCGCGAGCAGGTGATCGAGCGTGATGATGTTCTTGTTGCCCGTGGCGGTGACGAAAATGTCGATGTCGCCAATCACGTCGTCGATGGTCGCAACTTGGTAGCCGTCCATCGCGGCCTGGAGCGCACAGATGGGGTCGATCTCGGTCACGATCACGCGAGCCCCCTGGCCACGCAGCGCCTCGGCACACCCCTTGCCGACGTCACCGTAACCGCAAACGAGGGCGACTTTTCCACCCATAAGAACGTCGGTGGCTCGGTTGAGGCCGTCGGGGAGCGAGTGGCGAATGCCGTACTTGTTGTCAAACTTGCTCTTCGTGACGGCGTCGTTGACGTTGATGGCCGGAAAGAGGAGCAGACCGTCACGCGCGAGTTCGTAAAGACGGTGCACTCCCGTGGTCGTCTCTTCCGAGACTCCGCGAAGTTCACCGGCCACCGTCGTCCAGCGCGAGGGGGTCAGAGCGAGGGTCGAACGAAGCAGGTCGAGGATGATGCGGTACTCCGCGGAGTCGTCGGCACCGGCGGGAGGAACCGATCCGGCGAGCTCGAACTCCTTGCCCTTGTGCACGAGCAAGGTCGCATCGCCACCGTCGTCAAGGATGAGGTTGGGGCCGATGTAGTCGGCACCCTCGGCAGCCGCCTCGGCACTCCAGTCGAAGATTCGCTCGGTACACCACCAGTATTCCTCGAGAGTTTCACCCTTCCAGGCAAACACGGGAACTCCCGCAGGTGCGTCCGGGGTTCCGTGTGGACCGATGACAACGGCCGCGGCCGCATCGTCTTGCGTCGAGAAAATGTTGCACGACGCCCAGCGCACGCGGGCACCGAGCGCGACGAGAGTTTCGATCAGCACCGCAGTCTGCACGGTCATGTGCAGTGACCCGGTGATACGTGCGCCGGCGAGAGGTTGCGTCGGCCCGAACTCCTCGCGCAAGGCCATGAGACCCGGCATCTCGTTTTCGGCGAGGCGAATCTGGTGGCGTCCCGCCTCACCGAGTGCGAGGTCGGCTACACGAAAGTCGGGTGCAAGAGCGGTGCGCGAAGTCATACTGACTATTCTCGCACCGCGGCGGGCGAAGGCCAGTCGTGACCGAGAGTCACGGGCACCGGCGTGCGAGTCCTGTTACGCGCGAATGAGTGCGAGCACTTCGTCGCGAATGCGTTCCATCGTGGCGTGGTCAGCTGCCTCAACGTTGAGCCGCAGCAACGGCTCAGTGTTGGAGGGCCGAACGCTAAACCACCAGAACGGTTCTCCCGCGGCCACGGTGCCCGTAATGGTGAGGCCGTCGAGGGAGTCCTCGGTACCGCGATCGGCGAAGGCAGCACGAACGCGCCCGGTTGAGTCGGCCACCGATGCCACCGTCGAGTTGATTTCGCCACTGAGCACGTAGGGCGAGAATTCGCGCGAGAACTCCGACATGGGGAGGGGTTGCGAGCCGAATTCAGCGAGCACGTGCATCGACGCCAGCATGCCGTTGTCAGCACCCCAGAATTCGCGAAAGTAATAGTGCGCCGAGTGCTCACCACCGAACACGGCTTGCGTGCGCGCCATCTCGTCCTTGATGAGCGAGTGACCAACGCGCGTGCGAACGGGAGTTGCGCCGGCGGCACGGATTGCCTCGGGTACAAATCGCGACGTGATGAGGTTGTGAATGATTGTGATGTCGGCATCAGGGTCGTTCGCTCGAACTCGCGCAATTTCACGGAGCGCGACAATCGCTGCGATGGCCGAAGGGGTGACCGGGTCGCCCTTCTCATCGACGACAAAACACCGATCGGCGTCGCCGTCGAACGCGAGGCCCGCGTCGGCGCCGTGCGCCACAACGGCTTTTTGCACGTCGACGAGGTTTGCCGGCTCGAGCGGGTTTGCCTCGTGATTCGGAAACGTGCCGTCAAGTTCGAAATACATCGGGATGATCTGCAGCGGCAACGCGGACAGACCGGCTGCGGTGCCCAAGACGGCGGGCACGGTCATGCCGCCCATCCCGTTGCCCGCGTCAACCACAATCTTGAGTGGACGAATGCCCGACAGGTCGACGAGAGACCGCAGGTATGCCGCATAGTCGGCGAGCACATCCTGCTCACGATAGGTGCCTGGTGCGTCAACCGGGGTAAGCCCATCTTTGAGGTAGGCAATCGCTCGGTCGCGAATGGCCCCAAGCCCCGTGTCGAGGCTGATTCCCTGGGCACCGGCACGAGAGAACTTGATGCCGTTGTACTTGGCCGGGTTGTGACTTGCCGTGAACATGGCGGCCGGAGCGTGCCACTTTCCGGAGGCAAAATACGTTTCGTCCGTTGAGCAGAGGCCGATGTTAACAACATGTGCGCCGCGAGCGGTTGCCCCCCGCGCGAAAGCCTGGGCAAAGATCGGTGAGGAATCTCGCATGTCGTGCCCGACGACCACCTCGGCACCCGCCGCACCGATTTCGTCGACGAAGCCGGCCGCGAGAGCCTCAATCATTTCTTCGGTCAGCGTGTCACCCACCACGCCACGTACGTCATACGCCTTGACGGCACTGGTCAACAGGTCGGCTGCGTCAGAACTCACCCGACGATTCTACGTGGCGCACCAGCGTCCACCCGGCGGGCACCGTGAAGCTCGCCGCATGTTTGGCACAGAGGTCGTAACCGCCCGCGGCGTGATCGGGCGCGAGGGGGCCGATGGCCGCCATCTGTCCCGCGTAGTCGTATGTGAGCGTGAATTCGGCCTCAGCGTCACAGGTTGCGGCGTTGCAGATGCGAATCATGATGTCAGCAGGATACGCACACGTACCATGGACATGTGACCCCGCCCTCTGACGCCTCCGGTAATCGCGTTCCCGTGCGCGGCGCGTGGCGCGATCGTCACGGCCGAGGAATGCGGGCGGCCGTCACGGGGCCGCACCTGCCCGATGCCCGAAGTCGAGTCGAGACCTTCTACGTGACGGTGGCGCACACGGCGCACTACTTGCGTTCACTCTGGCCGGCGGAGCTCGAGGGTGTGCACTTCGATGTCGCGAGCGGACCCACGTCTAAGGTCGACGGGGATGCGGTACCCCGCTGGAGCGTCGACCGCCATCGCCGCCGAATCGTGCTGTTTCGCCTTCCGATTCAACGGCTCAGTCGACTGCACCGCGATGACGAGCTACACCGACAGATGGCCATTGAGGGGTGCGTCTTCGCGGCCGTTGCCGAACTCATCGGGAAAGAACCCTGGGAACTCGGACCGGAGCGCTTTCGCCACTAGCGCGGATAAACGAGAATCGTCGATCCAAGGCGCGACGGCGGCCGCACGCTCGAGGCGCTCGAAAGTCCCGAACCGGAGTAGGTCAGGGTGGCGCGCAATCCGGCATCACCGTCGAGTCGATACACCACGCCGGGAGTCACCTCGGCTGACGCGGCACCACCCGCCGGAACGGACAACTCAATGTTGGGTTGTCCGGGCGACGTCAAAACCACAGATTTTGCGGTTTCGAGTGCGTTGTAGACCGTGAATTCGGCAATCGGTGCGCTGGCCACGGCAACGAGGGCGGATGCGCCGAGCGCGGCCGTCGCGGGGTACCACGCGAAGTCTCCACCCGTCTGCAGCGGCACGAGATCTGCCGTTGCGCCCACGGGCGGCGCACCCGCACCACCCGGCGTTCCCGCTGCGCCGTCGAGGGGTACGCCATCGAGGGGAACACCATCCATGGGCACGCCGACCGCCGGCGCGATGGGCGTGGCCGTCGGTGTCGTTCCTGGCGTGGCCGTCGGTGCGCTCGTCGCTGTGGCGGGGTCGGTGCGCGCCGGATTCACTCCATCGAGCACGAGTGACCGCACGGCCGCAACCACGGGGGTAGTTCCCGTCACAATTACGGTGTAGATACCATCCGGCACGGTGTTGAACGGGAGTTGCAAGACGGTTCCCGGTTGCACGGTCGTCTTTACCTGGGTCGAGGATCCATCGAGCGCAACAGTCGTGATGACCACGTCGCTGGGCTCGGGCGTCGTTGCCAGAACGCGAACGGCAGGCTCCTCATCGGAGGTGACGGCGCCGCCCTCGGAATCCGAGAATCGCGCCATGTCGACCAGCCGCACACCGGTGATGATTTGCGTGGTGTTCGTTCCCGCTCCCGGCTCGATGACCTCGACGCCCGACGGCACGATGGTTCGCACCAGCGTCTGCTGCAAGGTCGCTGCAATCGAACCACCCGAACTCGTCACGTGCACGACGGGCATTGCCAGGTCGGGAGCGAGAGCCGCGAGGGTCAGCACCTGCTCGGACCCGGCCGCCACAACGACGTCATTAGAGCCGGTGGGCGTGAGTCGACCGTGCTCACCGAAGACCTCGATGTGGACCGACGCGTCGGTAGCCGACGCGTTCGCGAGGCGAATCAGCGTGGTTTGGCCGAGGTCGGTGGCACCGCCGACAAGCCAGCTCTCTGCCTCCGGCTCGAGACACGCGCTGGCGGCGAGACCGGACATGTCTTCGTGTTGCACCGACTGAGACTGCGCTCCAGCAAGGAGGGCGGCGGAACCGTCGGCGGGCGGCGGAACCGTGACGGCGAGCGGAGCGAGGCCGTCGCCCTGCGTGTCACCCGAGACCGCGAGTGGGAACTCGGCGACGGGTTCGGCTCCACCCGCAAACACGCTGGCGGGCGACTCAAAGGCCACGAATGACGTGGCGTCGCCATCCCGCGTTTGCACACTTAACAGCGGGCCAGGACACACGCGAGTCGCCATCGCTGCAGTGGGACTGACCGTCAGTCCCAGCGGCGTGCCCGCAAGAACGGGAAATGGGATCAGGCAAAGACCAAGCACGACGGCGCCAGAAACGCCGATTCCGACGAGGCCCGCCGCCGACGTAAGCCCAGCCCGAAGAAAGCTAGTTTTGCGGCTCATCGTCACCTCCCAGTGCATCGACGGGTGCGAAATCGTCGGCGTCGTCTTCGAGTCCGGGAATCTCGCGTCGCGCACGCGCGGGCGCGAGTGACCCTGTCGGAAGTGCCAACAAAAGCGTCAACAGCAGCACCGAAATCTGCACGCCGCCAATCAGCGTGCGCCACGGTTCCGTCGCGGAGGCCGGGTACAGGTCGGCAACGACCGATGTGTCAACGTTGGGGATGCGCCAGAGCAGACCCACATCCGTGACGCCGACCTCTTCGAGCGCCGGGTTACTGTGCAGCGCCGCGGAGGCGCGCGTGTTCGCATCGTGTGCTTCGGCCGTCACATCACCCGAGGCGGTCATCTGGGGTGCGGTGAGCAAAACGAAGCCCACCCCGAGCGCACGCAATTGCGCATCGCCATCGCTTCCACTTGTCGAGACCAGGTTGCCCGCGAGGTCGGCGAACTCGGTCAACGCGTCACTCGAGGTCGAATCCGTCGTCACCATGGTCGACGAGTTCGACAGGGTCGGCCCCAACCCGCGTTGCAGTTGCGCCTCGATGCCACCATCGGGTGCGGCGGTGAGAACGATCGTGCCAATCAGAGGGTCGGTCACGGACTGCGCAGAGACGTAGGCCGGAAATACGAGGTCGTTGCTCGCATAAACGGAGGCCCGCCCCACGAAGAACGACGCCGTCATCGGAACGGCCAAAACGGCAACCGCGAGCATGCCTGCCATGGCCGGATACAGGCTGTACCGGCGAAGCACGCCCATGCCGGTCGTGGCCGCCACGACAAGGGCGAGCCAGGCAAGGCTCAGCCCGCTTCCGGCCCACGCACCGGTGGGAATAGATCCGTCAAAGGCAAAACGAATGTTGGACGCACCGACTGCCGTGACCAGACCCAGCAACAGCACGAGCAACGCCAGTTGGGCGCGGATGGGGTGTGGCGAAAAGAGTCCGGCTATTCCGAGTGTCGCAACAAGGCCCACGAGGACGAGCACGACGAGACCGGCCGCGATGTTCAACCCGAGCGGAGCGGAGTTACTGATGTCGAGCCACCCGCCCAGTCCCTCCGCGGGAAAACCGAGGACGGTCTGCCACGAGGGGGCACCCGCGTTTGCGACGATGACGCCGGGATCGCTCACCAATGCAAATGGGTTGAGGAGGGCAAGTTGGGCGAGAACGAGCGGCAGAAACAAGACGAGCGCCGGGAGCGGAATCGCCACGAAACGGGCCACGTATCGCCCGGTCAGCACGATGGATCCGAACCACACCACGAGCAAAGCGGGCGCGAGGGAAGGGGCACTTGCTGTCACCGCCGCAAAAAGAAGGGCGGCCGTTGCCGAAGCCGACCATGATCGCGCCGCGCGAAAACCGGCCACAAATAACCACGGCAGCAGAATGTGCGCGAGCACCGCGCCCGGGCGACCGTCCGTGAGCCCGATGAGGAGGGTGGGCGCCAAGCCGTAGGCGAGCGCCGCAAAGGCGCGAATGACGGGGCGTTCGG
>CANGKD010000063.1 GCA_947454495.1 Actinomycetota bacterium | reverse complement strand
GCACCGATGATGCCCACAACAAGTGGAGGCACGTCAAACGTCTCGCGAATGAACGGGTAAATCGACGAGAGCAGGTTGGTGGATGCCCGCAGGTTGAGCGCCACGACCAGAATGCCAAGCAGCGCGAGCGCGCGGCCGCGCCACAGGGGCCGTTGGAGGGGTAGTCGTTGCGCATCCATCACGTCTCATCTTGCCCGAGTCTGTTCACTCCAACTGCACGGGGTGACGCGCGAGGAGCTCGGTCGGTCGGGCAGTATAAAGAGGAATCGCAAAGAATGCGTGACGAGAGAATCGAGCAATGATGACCAAGGCGTCGGGGGCGAACCGCCTCATCACTCCGCGCTGGACTGTCAGCGCAGTCTTATGGGTTTGTGTGCTCGGCACCATGGCTGGTTTTCAGACGTGGCGCGGAGCATTCGTTGACGGCGCGTTGTTCTTCTTGATTACGGGCATGTTGATTCTCGACCGGCTGACGGGCGGGCGCATCCGACTGATAAAGACACCCATGGACCTGCCGCGCTGGGTTGTCATCGCAATTACGAGTGTGCTCGGTGTCGTGCTCGTGGTGTCGCCGAGGCACGGCTGGGTCGACCTCGTGACGATGGTGTTGATCGGGTTGACTGTGCTCGTACTGGCGTGGAATCCGCGCCCCAAGCGACCGTTTCGTGGTGCACTCGCGATCAAGCGCTCGGCGTTGGTCTGGTCTCTCTGGGGCGTCGCGTTGTGTGCGTGGGAAGCGACGGCGTTCATTCTTTCGGTCACCGTGCCCGGGGGTAACGAGAACTTTCCGACGATCTCGGTGCTGCTTGACCCAGTGGTCGAGTCGATTCCCGGGCGCATCCTCTTTGTCGGGCTCTGGCTCGCAGGCGGATTGAGCCTGATCGGGTTCTTCCGAATGCGAGGTCGGTGATGTTGTGGTGGATGACCACGGCCGGCTACATCGTGATTCTCATCGCGATGGGACTCACCGAGCTCTTCGCGCATTGGCGGCCACGCAAGTTGGCGCCGCTCGCGGACATGCTCGACCACGTGATGCGATTGCGCACCACGCGCGTCGGAATCATCGCGGCCTGGTGGTGGCTCGGCTGGCACTTCACCTTTGCGGTGACGATTCAGGACGTGCTCTAGTCGGCCGCACTGTCAGGACCTGCCTTTTTCTTGGAACGCGTTCGCGCACCAAAGCCGAGGTGAGCAAGCAGCGCAGATTCGACCCCGCGAATTTCATGGAGCGACAATTCCCCAAGTCTCTTACCGAAGTTTTGCACTTTGATAGGTGTGATTTTGTCAACCATGGCGAACGAAATTCTGGGGCCATCCTCATCCGCAATTGAAACGCGGGTTCGGACACGCCCGATTTCACTCACGGTCGTGGTCACCGGGATTACGGTGATGGTTCCGGCGTTTTCCGCGGTGTCACTTTGGATGACAATACCTGGACGTGGTTTTGATCCGAGTCCATGACCGACGAATGTCCAGACCTCGCCTCGCTTCACTCGTGTGTCTCGCGCTGGGACAGCGAATCGTCGTTTCCAAAGTTCCAGTCGTCTTCGGGGAGGTCATCCCAGACTTCAGCGATGAACGGCTCGAGCCACTCCATGGTCTTGTCTTGCGCATCCGCCGAGTTGATGCTTTCCCATTCGCGCGTGATTTCAGCTTTGTACGCCTCATTCGAGTAGTCGGGCACCCAAAACTGCACAAGGCGATACCCCTCTGCCTCTTTTTCTTTGCGATGTTGTGCAACTCTCATGCGACTACTCATACCCCACAGTGTTTCATGTAACATTCCAAGCGACAAGGGATGGGGATGAACCCCCAACGACATTCCGTGAGGAGAACTCGCGCCCACCTCCGCCGGTAGACTCGTCCCTCGTGGCTCTTACTATCGGCATCGTCGGCCTGCCCAACGTCGGCAAGTCCACCCTTTTCAACGCACTCACGAAGAACTCGGTTCTGGCGGCGAACTACCCGTTCGCAACGATTGAGCCAAACGTCGGCGTGGTGAACCTTCCGGATGCGCGGCTGAACGTGCTCGCTGAGATCTTCGGGAGCGAGCGCATCCTGCCCGCTGCGGTGTCGTTCGTCGACATCGCCGGCATCGTCAAAGGTGCGAGCGAGGGTGAGGGCCTGGGCAACCAGTTTCTGGCGAACATTCGCGAGGCGGATGCGATCGCCCAGGTCGTGCGCGGATTCGCCGACCCCGACGTGGTGCACGTCGACGGTGCGGTCAACCCCAAAAGCGACATGGAGACCATCAATACCGAGCTGATTCTTGCCGACCTGCAGACCATCGAGAAGGCGCACGCCCGCATCGAAAAAGAGGTCAAGGCGAAGAAGACCGAGCCCGCCGTTCTCGAAGCTCTCGAAGAGGCTCGTGCTGTGCTAGATGACGGCACGCCGCTGTCGGCGAGCAAGGTCGACATCGCGCTCATCCGCGAGCTCGGCCTGCTCACCGCGAAGCCGTTTATCTACGTGTTCAACGTCGATGAGTCGGTGCTGACGGATGCGGGCAAGCGCGCCGAGCTTGAAGCCCTTGTTGCTCCCGCCAAGGCCGTGCTGCTCGACGCCAAGCTTGAGAGCGAGCTCATCGATCTCTCGCCCGAAGACGCGGCGGAACTTCTTGCCTCAACGGGTCAGCCCGAGTCGGGTCTCGACCAGCTCGCTCGTATCGGCTTTGACGCTCTCGGGCTGCAGACGTACCTGACGGCCGGGCCGAAAGAGTCACGCGCCTGGACGATCGGTAAGGGCTGGAAAGCCCCGCAGGCTGCCGGCGTGATTCACACCGACTTCGAAAAAGGCTTTATCAAGGCGGAGGTCATCTCGTTCGCCGATCTCGTCGAGTGCGGTTCGGTCGCGGAGGCGCGTTCCAAGGGCAAGGCCCGCATGGAGGGCAAGGACTACGTCATGAATGATGGCGATGTGGTCGAATTCCGCTTCAACGTCTAGAAGTAAGGCGTGAGTTCTGAGCTAGTCCTCAATTGGATTGGCCATTAGCCGCTCCGCTGCCTCCGGTGGAACATTCCAGAGAGAGAGCGACATTTGTAACGAAAGGTCTGCATCCGCGGGGGAGAGATCGCCAATTACAAATACGCCGTGCAAGATGCCGGCGAGGCAGTACGTCCAGAGGTTTAGACGCTTGTCGAACTCAGTTGTGGTGAGACCGCCCGGCCCGGCGATGTTTCGAAGGGCTGCGCTGCCGTCATCCTTCACCGCTTGAATCACAAAAGCTGGATTATCGAGGGTGTTCCGAAGCACGTGAGCAAACTTTGGGTGGGTTTGATTCGCTCGAAACAACTTGCGACAGACGTCGAGCATCGTCTCGAAGCTTTCCTCTTTCGATCGACCGTCGTGCGCCCAGTCGACCCAGTCCCGCCACATGTGATCGAGCGCTTCGCTAAAGAGCGCCTCTTTGTTGTCGAAGTAGTTGTAGATGGTGGTGGGCGAGACCTTGGCCTGAGCGACAAGTTGTTCGATGGTCGCGCCCGGGCCTGTTTGGGCAAGCACTTCTTGTGCCGAGGCGATGAGCGCCGCACGATTGCGAGCCGTATACGCCGACTGTCGACCGTTTGTACCGTATGCGGGTTGCGTCAAATTGGCCATAGTCCAAGCCTATAAAGCCGATTGATAGATGCGCGCTGCACTGACAACCGGCGATAAAGCTGAAGATTTGGGCAGCACATCAAGATTTTGACATGACATTCCAAACTTGGATAACATATGCGAAATCGATTTTTTGTCGAGAGGCTTCGCAAATGAACACGACCCGACTTTCGACACGCGTTCGCGTCGTCGCGATTGCATTGAGCGTCATCGCAACCATCACCGTGGCGAGCAGTCCTGCCCATGCCGCAGGAGCGCCCGGGTTGCCCTCCGATGAACACATGTTCGCAATGGACTGTTTGGAAGCCCCGCCAAAACTTTGGGCTGTGGATGTGGCGAACGCGAGCGCGACGACAAACAACTCATCGAGCCAATCCGATACATCGTGTGCCATCACGGCTCAGGTTGACCCGCGCAACGGTACTCCCTACGTCATCTATCTCGACAATCTGACGCTCTATCTGGGCACGGTAGACACGTCCACGGGCGTCATCTCACAGCACGTGGCTCTCTCTGGCGACGCCACCCAGCCTGAGTACCTCATCATCACCAATTCCGGCGATGCCTTTATCGCAGCGGCGGGATCGTGGTACTCCCTCGATTTGGTCACCGGCGTGACGGCGCTTGTCGGGTCATCCGGAGCCTGGCTGATGTGGGTCTCCTACAACCCGACGAATGACACGCTTTACGGGTTCCAGCAAACGTCAGGCGACACGGCAGCGGCCTACACGGTTGATCGACTCACGGGAACGACGACGCCCGACCCGGCCCACAACTTCGTCGCACCTCCGGGAACGGATGGTTGCCCGAGCTTCCCCTTCTCGATTTACAGTTGGACCGGCGCCGCCTTCGATGGCGCCGGCAACCTGTGGTTCATCAATGATGAATGCGCCTCGACTCTCCTCGTTGAGGACTTCGCCACCGGAACGTCGTACGTGCCGGGAGTGCTCAGAGACGCTGACCAGGCGCATGGCATCGCTCCTGACTATTACGTTCGGCCTCTTGCGATTTTCATCGCCGGGGATGCCCGCTACAACGACTCGGCCCTGCCCAACACCGGCATCGACCCCACGGGTTATCTCGGCACTGGTGTGTTCGGTTCGATGTCGCTTTTGGCCGGCGCGGCTCTGGTGGTGGTTGCGCTCTCGACCGGCGCGCGTCGACGTCGCCGGGATGCTTTCTCGCGCCAGTGACTCGCGCAGCTCGAGGGCACACACTCGCTGAGTAAACGAAAGGGAAGGGCGAGTCACGACTGCCGTGACTCGCCCTTCCCGTGCAATCTCAAGAGTTACTTGATCAAGCCCTTCGACACGAGCCAGTCGTGAGCGATGACCGAGGCCGAGAGCTTTTCTTCGACGCTGCGCACGTTCAGAGCAACCAAGTCCTCGGGAGTCATGGCTGCGGAGACCGCGTTGACGAGAGCCCGCGCATCCGCCGACACCTTCTCTGACGCGATTGGCACCACGTTCGAGGCCAAGAAGAGTCCGAGCGGGTCACTGAGCGTGACGAGCTTCAGCTGAGAGATGCGGGGGTCTGCGCTGTAGACGTTGGCCATGCTGACCTGACCCGCGACGAGAGCGTCGACCGTGGTGTCACCCGTCGCCTGGAACGAAACCGTGACGCCGTACATGTCGAGCAGACCCTTCGGGCCGTATGGACGTTCCGCAAGCTCGGGCGCGCCACCGAGGGTGAGGTCCTTCAGCTTGGCGAGGTCGGCAATCGACGTGAGGTTGTTCTTCTGCGCGAAGTCCTGCGTCACGTTGTACGAGTCTTGATCGGTCGCGGGCGACATGTCGAGCGCGGTCAGCCCGGCCGGCAGTGCGGTCGCGAGGGCGGAGTAAACATCGTCCGCCGTCGTCTGAGTTGCGTCGGGTACCAAGTACTGCAGCAAGTTACCCGTGTATTCGGGGAACAGATCGATTTCGCCCGCTTCGATGGCCGGCACGTAAACGTCGCGCTGTCCGAGTGAGAACTGGCGGTCAACGGTGTAGCCTGCGTTTTCGAGCACCTGAGCGTAGGTCTCGGCAATGATTTCGTTCGAGTAGTAGGCCTGCGAACCAATCACAATCGGTTCAGATGACGGCGTGGTGGATGCGCAACCGGCGACGCCGAGCACAAGTCCCACGCTGGCAACCAGGGCGGTAATTCGGGTGAGTTTCATGGATTCTCCAACTTGTCTAATGGTGTCAATCTAGCCTTCGTGCGGTGTTGCCAGAAACCGATGAGTCGCTCACCCGTGATGGTGATGACGATGATGACCAGCGAACTCACCGTGACTTGCGCATAATTGCGAAGCGCCAATCCCTGGATAATTCCAAAACCGAGACCGCCCAGACCGACGAGGGGAGCGAGCACAACAGTCGAGACCACCTGGATGAAGGCAATCCGCAGGCCTCCGATCAGTGAGGGGCTGGCGAGCGGAACCTCGACGTGGCGCACGAGTTGCCACGTTGTCATGCCCTGCGCGGTTGCCGAGTCCCGAATCGACGGAGGAATCGTTGTGACGCCCGAATAGGCACCGGCGATGAGTGGGGGGAGTGCGATGGTGCTCAACGCGAGCAAGACCGAGAGTTCGCGAAACTCCACACCCAACAGCAACACCAGTGCGAACAGCAACCCCATCGTCGGAATTGCTCGCGATAACGATCCCAGTCCAACCACGAAAATCTCACCGCGACCGGTGTGACCGATGAACAGCCCAACCGGAATGGCGATCAGGGCGGCAATCAATAGCGACAACGCGGTCAGAGCGAGGTGCTCGACAATTAGATTGAGCAGGCCGTACCGACCCGTCCAGTTCGCCCCATCACTCAGCCACGCGCCAAACGCACCGAGGTCACCGACATTACCCACGGCGCACCGTCGAGCTGCGCACCGGAGTTGTGCGCACCGTCAATCTGCGCCACGGGGTCAGCGCTCGTCCGAGCAGCCAGAGACTCACGTCAAAGGCCAAGGCAATGACGGCGATGGCAACGAGGCCCGAGATGATTTCTTCGGGAATCTTGCGTTGAAAGCCGTCAAGAAAGAGGTAGCCCAGGTTGCGCACGCCGACCACGGCGCCGATGGACGCAATCGAGATGGTGCTGGCCGTCGCCACCCGAAGCCCGGCGATGAGCCCGGGGATTGCCAACGGAAGTTCCACATGCAGCAACAACTGGCGCGGGCTCATCCCCAGTGCCCGTGACGTGGTCACGGCGGCCCCAGGCACCTGCGCAAACGCATCCCGAGCGGAAAAATACATGGACGTGATCACGTAGAGCGTCAGAGCAATCAGCACGTTGGTCGGACCAATGAACTTCGTTCCGAGAATCGCGGGCAGGGCGACGAAGAGCGCAAGCGACGGAATGGCGTAGATGGCGCCCAACACCGCGCGCGTGGGCGGAACGAAACGCAAGGGGATGACCCGAGCCAACACAACGGAGAGGATCGCGCCGATGATGACCGGGCCGATTGAGATGCTCAAGTGTGTTGCCGCCAGTCCTGCGATGAAGGACCAGTTGGCGAGAAACCACTCCATTAGAGGCCCAAAAGCTTGCGAACGAAGTCGTTGGCGGGTTTTGCCCGTAGCTGCGTTGGTGGGCCCGCCTGCTCGATGTAACCGCCGTCGGAGAGCACGACCAACTGGTCGGCGATTTTGAGAGCTTCGCCACGATCGTGGGTCACGAACATGATGGTGAGACCAAGGTCACGCTGGATTCGACACAACTCATCTTGGAGATCTTCACGCACAATCGGATCGACGGCACCGAAGGGTTCATCCATCAGCAAGATGTTGGGCTTCGTGGCCAGCGCGCGTGCAACCCCCACGCGCTGTTGTTGACCGCCGGACAGCTGTTGCGGGAATCGCGCGAAGAGCGCGTTGCCAATTCCCACCATGGTGAGCATGTCGATGGCGTTGCGCCGTGCCGTCTCGGCGCTTTGCCCTGCGATGCGCGCAATGAGAGTGACATTCTCGAGCACCGTCTTGTGAGGCAGCAGGCCAACCTCCTGCATCACGTAACCGATAGATCGTCGGAGTGTCACGCCATCGAGGGTGGCGACGTCGACGCCATCGATGCGCACCGACCCGCTCGAGGGGGTGACCATCTTGTTCACCATGCGGATGAGCGTGGTTTTTCCCGAGCCCGACAACCCCATCACTACGGTGATTTTCGCGGTCGGAACGACACACGAGAAATCGCTGAGCGCTATCCCCTCGCCGTACCGTTTCGAGACGTGGTCAAATTCGATCATGTGGCAAACCGCAGTGTGGTCACGCCTTACTTACGTCGACGCCGCGCCAGAACGCGACGTAGTTGGCAATTTCTTTCGCGGCTTCCTTTGGTGAGCGGTACACCCACACGGCGTCGATGTTGACGTCGCCATCCACGTTCAGCGAGTAATAGTTCGCCTCGCCCTTCCACGAGCAGGTCGTCGTGGTGGTGGATTCAACGAGGTAGCGGCTTTCCACACTCTCCATCGGAAAGTACTGGTTGCCTTCAATCTCGATTGTCTTGTCGGACTGCGCGATGACCGCGCCATTCCATTTCGCTACGTACATCGCGGCCTCCGGCGATTGGGGCAAGCCCGTCGTGGCTCACATATTCGAGCATACGGTTGCCCGAGCGCATTGCTAGCCCGAGAAGACGACGATGCTGTCCGTTTCGCCGAATGTGACCTCAGTCGTGCGATTCGGATTCAACGTGACACGGTCGCTCATCCCGAGAGGGCTCCTGGCGCCACCGTCGACGATTCGATACCCGAGGGCGGATTCTCCGCGCCGAAGTGCGGCCTCGGTAATCGTGTTGAAGTTAACGGCGGTGTTGGCTTTCACATACCAGCTGGCCGGGTTGAGTCGCAGTTGCGGGCCGTCGCCCGAGATGACTTCGGTCAAGATGCGTTGCATTTCAAAATTCTCCGACACCATCGTGATCATATTGCCGACAAGCTGTTCGCTGACAATGAAGTCATCCGAGACATTGGACTGCGCCAGCTCGCGGTTCTTGTCGTTGAGCATCTCGCTCACGATGTTGATGTTGTGCGGGGTGTCCTTGGCCATCGCGCGCAGGTTGAGCAATATCAGGAGGGTTCGCGCATCCGCGTGTTCGACACCACGATTGTCACGGCTTGCGAGCACGATGACGTGATCAAACGTGTTCACCTTGAGCGTGTCCAACTCCTTTCGGCTGCTCGGATTGACCGACTTGACCTCGAGCTTCGTGTTGTGCAGTTTGACGTTGGGCGCGACCGCGCCCTCGTCGACGAGCACAATCGTGGAACCGGATGCCGAGGACGCATCGAGTTCGGTCAGCACCATGGGGAGCGTGGCGTTTGAACCGAGAATGAGTGTGCGTTCGGGCTTGCGTTTTTCGTTCTTCGAAACGGAAATCGCTTTCTCATCAAAAGTGGCTGGCCGGTCAAACCCGAGACGGTCGTCGTCTTCCGCGAGGATGATCAACTGGCTTTCGGGAGTCAAGACGTGAGTGCGCGGAGGGTTGAGCACGACATCCTCGCCAGATATCACGCCGACGAGCGCGCCATTCGGGATGCTGAGCGCGGCAGCGCCAAAAGTCTCACCCGCCAGGCCTGCCGTGTCGGCGAGGTAGAGTTCGGCACCTCCGAAATCGAGCAGGTCATTGTAAACGGCACTCAGCCCGCGTTGCCGACTCGTCTGCACGATGAGGCGCGAGATGAGGTCTTCACCAAGAATCCACTTTGCCTCGGTGCCACCCACGAGTTCGGCGGCCTCGAGGTTCTGTTCGTGCTTGATTTCGCCCGCGATTCTATAGGGTTCAGTCCGCCGGCGGGGGTTATTCAGAATTGCCAACGCCGTCTTGATTGAGAAGTTATCGGGCTCGTCTGTGTCGTCTGGTGCGAGCACGACGATGCTTCGCGCGGTGTCGAGACCCGTGAGCTTCAGGTCGGCGACGCTCATCGGGTCGCCCGTGCGAACGATGATCTGCGTCTTGCTTCGGCCCGCCAGATGCGACTTGAGTTCGTCCTCCATCTCCACCTTGTCGCGGTCGGCGAGAACAACGATGGTGGCACGTCGGCGAGATTCGTTGGCGATCACGAGTTCGCTGACGATCTGATGAATCTTTCTGTTCCACCCGAGAATCAGCGTGTGGTCCTTCTCGATCACATTGGACCGGCCTTTGCGAAGTTGTTCCACTTTCTCGTTGAAGGCGTTCGAGACGATGCCGATGAGGCTCGCCACCAAGATCAGACCCGCGAGCGTCACGATGAGCATGGCGGCGCGGAAGCCGGGACCCGTGTCGCCACCCATGGTTCCGGGATCCAGCGTGCGCAACATAGTGAGCCAAAACGCTTCGGCAAAATCCAAATTGCCATCGTCCGGGAACAGTCCGAAGATTACAACGACGAGGGCGATGAACGAGATGAAAATCAACGAGACGATGGCGAGCAAGCCAATAAGTGCGGGCAATCCCTTGGACATCAATTTGTCGAAGGAATATTTGAGCCGATCGCCCAAGGTTGGCTTCATGGGATTTCCTTATTCGTTGAGTGTCTGCGTGAGCCTCAATTATTGGGTAGTTGCGTT
>CANGKD010000062.1 GCA_947454495.1 Actinomycetota bacterium | reverse complement strand
TCACCCGCCGTCGGCGTGAGTACGGACACGACCGTGACGGTCACGTTGACCAACACACAGCGCTACCGCACGGGAGTGCGCAGCACCTTTTCCGCCATTGGGTTTGACATTGCGCTTCCGGCCGGCGCAACACTCACCACGGGAAGCGCTAGCGGTACATGCGTCGGCTCTGTTTCTCAAGTGTCCAGCACATTCCGTTTCACCGGTGCGGCGCTCGACAATTTGACGGATTCGTGCACGGTTATTGTTCCCGTCTCCTTCTCCTCGACGGGAACTGTCACACTCGACGCGGCCAGCCTCACCGCAAGCTCGAGCAACAAGGGCGCGTTGATCAACGACCTCTCGGCAAGCATCACGGTCAACAACGGTGAGTCGATTTCCCCCGCGACACAGGCTCCCACGATGACGGTGGGCGAGGCCGTCACGCCCACAACGGCCTTCACGCCCACGGGGTTTACGGGAACTGTCGTCTATTCGATATCGCCCGACCTTCCCGATGGTCTGACCTTCGACACAGCCACGGGCGTCATTAGCGGCACGCCCACAACGGCGCAAGCATCGGCCGACTACACGGTCACCGCAACCGACGGTTCGCGTACCGCAACGGCGACAATTTCGATCGGAATCTCCTCGCCCCCTGCCGTTCTCTCGCCGGCGACACAATCAGTTGATGCGCACGTCGGTGAAGCGATGATGACGTCGGTGATAACTGAGACAACAGGCTGCACTGTCGACATGACAATCTCACCGTCCCTGCCGAATGGTCTGACTTTTGACCCCGCAACGGGCGTTATTTCGGGCACTCCAACAGAGGTGTCGCCGTCCACCGCGTACACGATTACCCACGACTGCTCTGGTGGAGAAGGGGCTGTCACGACGGCCACCGTCACGCTCAGCGTCGGAGCGAGCGCGCTCGCCGATATCGCCGGGCTCGTCAACACGGGTCTTGCCCTTCTCGGACCGGCCGGCGTGATTGGCCTGTTGATTGCGATTGGTGCGCCGTTCTTCTTTGTCAGCGAACGCTTCCGCAAGGTACGCGCAGCGGGTGCGGTCATCCTGCACAAGTCGACCCACGTGACGGTAACCTCGCCGGCCTCGTTCTTCGACCGTCTTCGCCGCAAGAAGTAACGAATAACGACAAACTCCCGTGCCGACGCTAGGTCGTTGGCACGGGAGTTTCGTTTAAGCCCTACTCCGCCGCTTTGTCTGCCGCCTGTGCCTCGGCCATCTTGCGGCGCACGTCGTCCATGTCGAGGTCTTTAATCTTGCCGATGAGATCTTCGAGTGCGGGCGCGGGTAGCGCACCGGCTTGCGAGAAAACAAGGATCTGCTCGCGGAACGCCATCAGCGTCGGGATCGATTGAATGTTGGCGGCCCCGGCGAGCGTTTGCTCCGCATCCGTGTCGACCTTGGCAAAAACAATGTCGGGATGCGCAACCGACGCCGCATCGTAAACGGGAGCGAACTGGCGGCACGGGCCACACCAGCTCGCCCAAAAGTCGACCAAAACTATGTCGTTACCGAGTACGGTCTCGTCGAAGTTCGTTGCGCTGATGTCAATGGTTGCCATGGGAAAAGCCTACGGATTTTGGCGAGGAATCACGCCCGTCGGCGTTTCGCCCTGGTCGTACACCGAGTCGGGGCTGCCAATTATGAGTGGGTCATTCGCGCCGATGACGTCGGGGTTCTTGCCCGGGTAGTCAAACCGGGAAAGCACCCATCGCAACACCTCGATGCGGGCGCGTTTCTTGTCGTTCGACTTGACGACCGTCCACGGCGCGATGGTCGTGTCGGTGAATTGAAACATGGCCTCTTTGGCCTGCGTGTACTCGCTCCACTTGTCGAGGCTCGCGATATCGGTCGGCGACAGCTTCCACCGCTTGACCGGGTCGGTGCGACGCTCGAGAAACCGCCGCCGCTGTTCCGCCTCACCCACCGAGAACCAGAATTTGATGAGGTGGATGCCCGACTCCACGAGCATCTGTTCGAACTGAGGGCACGACCGCACGAATTCGCGATACTCGGCTGGAGTGCAGTACCCCATGACGCGTTCCACGCCGGCACGGTTGTACCAGGAGCGGTCAAAGAACACCATCTCGCCGGCGGCGGGAAGATGCTGCACGTAGCGTTGGAAATACCACTGCGAGAGTTCGCGATCGGTGGGCTTTTCGAGGGCCACAACGCGAGCGCCACGCGGGTTGAGGTGCTCCATGAAGCGTTTGATCGTGCCACCCTTGCCGGCGGCATCCCGGCCTTCAAAAACGACGACGATACGCTGACCGGACTCCTTGACCCAGGCCTGCAGCTTGAGCAACTCGAGTTGCATGCTGCGCTTGAGATTTTCATACTCTTTGCGCGTCATCTTTTCGGCGTAGGGATAGCCCTGGCGCCACGCGTCGTCCTCATCAAAGATGGAGGGCGCATCGTCGTCGAGAAGGTCCTCCACGCTGATGTCTTTCTTGAGCGCCGGTAATGATGAGTCATCCGGCGAGACGCGCGCGTTCATCCCACCAGAATAGAACCATGACCTCTCACGCGCACCGCGCTGTTTTGCTTGTGCTCGCAGCGACCCTCGGGCTGACTGGGTGCGCAACGGGCGCTGTGAACGCGGGCGGAACGAGCGTCGACGGCGCGATCATGACCACCGCGCAACCGGTCACGAGCGACTGCGGCGGGGTCCGTGTCATTGTTGACTTTGGCCTGCTCGACACGCGCGCCGTCAACGCGTGCGTCACTGTTTCGCAGGCGACGCCGGCGCGCGAGGTGTTGGCCTCGGCGGGAGTGACCCTGCAGGGAACCGACGCCTACGGCGACGCCGTCGTCTGCCGTGTGAACGACCTTCCCGACGCGACAACGCCTGTGAATGTGGATGGGCACGACCCGTTTGTCGAAACCTGCGCGTCGATGCCGCCCGAGTTTGCGTACTGGGCGCTCTGGGTGAAACAGGGCACCCCCGACTGGGGTTACGCCATGGTCGGTGTCGGCGATCTCGAACTCAACCCCGGCGAGTCCATCGGCCTCGTGTTCACCACCGGAACCGCAACCCCGACGCCCAGCTAATGCGACCGAGGATTCTGCGCAGCCCGCGAGTGTGGTGGTCTCACCGCGCTCCGCTGACAGCGTCCCTCGTCTTTGCCGTCGCGTTTGTTGCGCTTCGCCTCGCGTATCGCGTCGTCTTCGGAGGGCTGCCGAGCGGGTTCGACGAATGGGTTGCCACGTGCGGTGCCGTGCTTCGCGCATCCGCTGCATTCGTGGCTGTCATCGTCTTCTTCGGCGCACTCAACACCGTCATTGACGTTCGTGGCGCACTCTCGCGCGGACTCCATCGCGGACCGATTCGACGGCTGCGCACGGCGCTCGTTGTGTCGTTGGCCGCGTTTCCTGCGGTGTTGGATTCCGCACGCGAGGTGCGCTGGGCGCGGCGCATGCGCGGTGACCGGTCGCTGAGATCTCTCGTTGCTCCCGTACTCGAGCGTTCGCTCGAACGCGGTGTCGCGGCGGGCGCGAGTCTCGAGCAGCGCGGGTTCGGCATCACCCGCGATGTCGTGCACGGCATGTGCGACGCTCCCGTGGTGGCGCGCGACGTTTCACTGGGCTTTGGTGCCGGGTGGTCACTCACCGTCGGCGACCTCCGCGTGGCCCACGGTTCGTGCGTGCTCGTCACCGGCGACACCGGAACTGGCAAGACCGCACTGCTCCGCAGCCTGACGGGACGACTTCAAATTTCGGCCGGCGGATGGCAGCAGGGAGTGCTCGAGGTCGGCGGCATCGATCGACGCAGCGCTCCGCCGAGCGAAACGGCGAGTTTTGTGTCACTCGTCGAGCAAAACGTGCGCGATGCGTTTGTTGCGTCGGTGGTGTTCGACGAGATCGCGTTCACCCTGCGAATGATGGGTGAATCCGAGAACCAGCTTGCCGGTGCCGTGAGCTCGATTGCCCAACGTGTCGGAATCACGCACCTTCTCGCGCGCGAGATTCACACGCTCTCGGCCGGCGAGGCAACGCTGGTCGCGCTGGCCGCGGCGCTGGTGGTACGTCCGTCGCTGCTTCTTTTGGATGAGCCGCTGGCTGACCTCGACGAGGTGAACACCCAACGCGTTGTCGAGGTGCTCACCGCCGTGCGACGCGAGACGGGCGTGACCATGCTTATCGCCGAGCACCGATGGGATGCGGTAGCCGAGCTAGCAGACCTGCACGTTCACCTGGGTTCGAGCGAAACGGCCGCGGCAGTTGCTTCGAAGACCGATGTCTCGGCGCGGGCATCCATCACGCCGCTCGTGGCCCCCAATGGCGCGGGCAAGACGACGTGGATGCGTGGGTTCGCCACGGCCAACCCGACGCACGTTCGACTCGTTCCCGAGTCGCCCGAGCTGCTGTTCAGCTGCGCGAGCGTGACGGCGGAGTGCACGCACAACGATCGACTCACCGGGTCGCCGGTGGGCACCACGCTCGGCCTGGCCCAGACGTTGATGCCCGATGTGCCGGTGGATGCGCATCCGCGCGATCTCTCAACGGGTCAGCGTGTGGCACTCGCGTGTGCGTTGCAGGCCGCCGCCCTCCCCGACCTGCTCCTGCTCGACGAGCCGACGCGCGGACTCGATTCGATGGCCCGTCATCGACTCGATCTCATGCTGCGCCAACTCTCCGCGCGCGGCACGGCCATCATCTTCGCCACGCATGACGCCGAGTTTGCGTCGGCCTTCGGGTATTCGCCTTCCCCGGAGGTGACCGCATGACGCGCGGGTGGCAAATTACCGTGTTGGCCCTCGTCAGTGTCAGTGCGCTCGGAGCTTTTGCCTGGCCGCTGGTCGCCGATGTGGAATCCGCGCAGGCGCTCGCACCGGTGACCGCGATGACAATGTTGCCCGTGCTGCTTCTCGTCGCCGCACTGGCGCTCGACCGGTCGATTGCCAACGGAACGACCGTGGCGCTGCTCGGTGTTCTGGCCGCGGTGGCGACGGTGTTGCGCGCGCTGGGCACGGGTTTCGGCGGATTCGAGCTCGTCTTCACGGTGGTGATTCTGTCCGCGAGCGTGCTGGGTGCGCGGTTCGGATTTCTGCTCGGACTCATGACAATGGTTGTGTCCTCCCTGCTGTGGGGTGGGATTGGACCATGGACCGCATTTCAGGCATTCGCGCTGGCGTGGGTGGGCGCCGGCGCCGGACTCGTGGGTCGCTGGTCGAACACGATGGCACCACTCACCCGTCGTCGCTGGATTCGCCTTGCAGTGCTCGCGACCTATGGCGTGCTGTCCTCCTTCGCGTTTGGCGCGCTGATGAACCTGTGGTTTTGGCCGATTGCCGTCGGATCGGGAACCGACATCTCCTATGTCGCGGGGGATCCGATTGCGGAGAACCTGCGGAGGTTCGTCGGCTACTCGCTCGTTACTTCTACCCTCACGTGGGATACCGTTCGTGCGGCCACGACCGTGGTGGGCATCGCCCTCGCTGGCGACGTCGTGCTGCGCGCGCTGACGCGCGCCGTTACACCGAGAAGTACTTTGCCTCGGGGTGATGGAACACAAACGCGTCGGTCGACTGTTCTGGATGAAGTTGCAGTTCCTCCGATAGCTCGACGCCCACGCGTTCGGGCTTGAGCAGTTCGACCACCTTGCGGCGGTCTTCCATGTCAGGGCACGCCGGGTATCCGAGCGAGAAACGTGCCCCCCGATAATCGAGCTTGAACATGCCGGTGATGTCGGTCGGGTCTTCCGCCGCGAATCCGAGTTCGGCACGAATGCGGGAATGCCAGTATTCGGCGAGCGCCTCGGTGAGCTGCATCGTGAGTCCGTTGAGTTCCATGTAGTCGCGGTACTGATCCGCGGCAAACATCTTTGCCGTCACCTCGTCCACCTTTGCGCCGGCCGTGGCCAGC
Organism: Actinomycetota bacterium; assembly: GCA_947454495.1. Lineage (GTDB taxonomy): Bacteria > Actinomycetota > Actinomycetes > Actinomycetales > Microbacteriaceae > RFQD01. The sequence continues at coordinate 4,299 of CANGKD010000062.1, read as the reverse complement.
TGCACGGCCACGACGTCGACCCGCGCTCCGGCCGGCGGCTTCGCGTGCACAAAGTCAGCCAGGCAGAGGTGCCGATCGCGTCGCTGCCGCGGGAAGCTAAAGCGCAACCGCTCGCTGCCCAATTCGCCGCCCGAACCGCCATCGGGTGCGAGCAACCCTGCCGTTCCGTACACTCCGGTCGGGTCATCCCCCGTGTGGCCGATGACAATCTGGTCGCCTTCGCTCCACGCCGGAAAGTAGCCGTAGATGACCTTGGGGTCGAGCATGCCCTCGGCCAAGATGCGATCAAGCCAGTACCGCAGGCGTGGGCGACCCTCGGTTTCGACAAGCTCGTCGTAGGTGGCTCCACCCTCTCCACGACCGGGCTTGAGTCCCCACTGGCCCATGAACGTGGCGCGCTCGTCGAGAAAAGCGGCAAAGTCGGCGAGCGGGAGGCCCTTGACGATGCGCGTTCCCCAGAACGGCGGTGCGGGAATCTCATTGTCGCTCGCGACATCCGAACGCGCCGGCATGTCTTCGGGTTCGGTCAGCTCGAGAAGGCTCGGTCGGTGGATGCGCTTCTTGAGCGCCGGCAGACCGACGCTCTCGGGCACAGCACCCCGTGCAATCGCCACGAGCGGCTCCATGAGCGCGAGGCCCTCGAACGCGTCGCGCGCGTACCGCACTTCGCCGTCGAAGATCGCGGCGAGGTCTTCTTCGACGAACGCGCGGGTGAGCGCGGCGCCGCCAAGGATCACCGGCCAGCGCGTGGCCAGACCGCGCGCGTTGAGCTCTTCGAGATTTTCCTTCATGACCACGGTCGACTTCACGAGCAAGCCGCTCATGCCGATCACGTCGGCGTTGTGTTCTTCGGCCGCCGCGATGATGTCGTTGATCGACTGCTTGATGCCGATGTTGACGACGTCGTAGCCGTTGTTGGTCAGGATGATGTCGACCAGGTTCTTGCCAATGTCATGCACATCGCCACGCACCGTGGCGAGCACGATCTTGCCCTTGCCCGCCGCCTCGCTCTTCTCCATGTGGGGCTCGAGCAGCGCGACCGCGGTCTTCATGACCTCGGCGGACTGCAACACGAACGGCAACTGCATCTCGCCCTTGCCGAAGCGCTCGCCCACGACCTGCATCCCCGAGAGCAGGTGGTCGTTGATGATGCCGAGCGCGGTCATCCCCTCAGCTCGCGCCAGGTCGAGGTCGTCTTCGAGGCCCTTGAGCTCCCCGTCGATGATGCGTCGGGCGAGCCGCTCACCCGTGGGGAGGGCGGCGAGTTCGGCGGCGCGCGCATCCCGCAAGGCCGCGCTGTCGACACCGTCGAACAGGTCGAGCATCGCGCTCAGCGGGTCGTACGTGAGTTCGCCGGCATCGTTGTATTCGCGCTTGTCCCACACGAGGTCGAGTGCCACCTTGCGCCGGTCGTCGGGGACGGAGGCGAGCGGCATGATCTTCGCGGCATCCACGATCGCCGAGGTGAGTCCGGCGGCCGTCGCCTCGTGCAAGAAGACCGAGTTCAACACGGCGCGCGCGGCGGGGTTCAGGCCAAACGAGACGTTCGACACACCCAGCGTCGTCTGCACGCCCGGGTAGGTCGTCGTGATTTCGCGAATCGCCTCGATGGTCTCAATTGCGTCGCGCCGAGTTTCTTCTTGACCCGTGGCGATGGGAAAGGTGAGTGCGTCGACGATGATGTCGCTGACGCGCATCCCCCAGTTATCGACCAGGTCGTCGATGAGCCGGCTGGCAATGCGCACCTTGTCTTCACGCGTGCGGGCCTGTCCCTGCTCGTCGATGGTCAGCGCAATGACCGCCGCACCGTGCTCGACCACGAGCGGCATGATGCGACCGAACCGCGACGTGGGGCCGTCACCGTCTTCGTAGTTGACCGAGTTGACCACGGGTCGACCGCCGATGAGTTCGAGTCCCGCCTGCAGCACGGCGGGTTCGGTCGAATCAATAACCAACGGCAGGGTGGATGCGCTGCGAAAGCGCGACACAATCTCTTGCACGTCCGCCACGCCGTCGCGGCCCACGTAGTCGACACACACGTCGAGCAGGTGTGCCCCGTCGCGGGTCTGCTTGCGCGCGATGTCGACGCAGTCATCCCAGCGCTGCTCGAGCATCGCATCACGGAACGCTTTCGAGCCGTTGGCGTTCGTGCGCTCGCCAATCGCGAGAAACGCGTTGTCCTGATCAAAACTCACGTGCTGGTAGAGGCTGGCGACACCCGGGTCGTCATCCAGCGAACGCGTGGCGGGAACCGCGCTGCCCAGTCGGTCGACGACCGCCTTGAGGTGCGCGGGCGTCGTGCCACAGCATCCGCCAATCAATTGCAGACCAAACTCGCCAACAAATTGCTCGTGCGCGGTGGCCAACTCCAAGGGGCTGAGCGGGTAGCTCGCCCCGTTAGCTCCGAGCACGGGCAAACCCGCGTTGGGCATGCACATGACGGGGACTCGGCTCAGGCGCGAGAGTTGACGCAGGTGCTCGCTCATCTCGGTCGGGCCGGTGGCACAGTTGAGACCAATCGCATCGATACCGAGAGGTTCGAGCGCCGTGAGCGCAGCCGTGATTTCGCTCCCCATGAGCATGGTGCCGGTGGTCTCGACCGTCACCTCGACAAACAGGGGCAGTCGGATGCCGAGCTCGGCACTCGCTTGCTTGCACCCGTTAATCGCGGCCTTGGTCTGCAGCAGGTCTTGCGAGGTCTCGACTAAGAAGGCATCGGCGCCGCCGGCAATCAAGCCGCGGGCTTGCAGCGCAAACGTCTCCTTGAGGTGGGCATAGGTCGTGTGTCCGAGGCTCGGCAACTTCGTACCCGGACCCATGGAGCCCAGGACCCACCGCACGCGGCCATCGCGGGATTCGTAGGCTTCGGCACTCTCGCGCGCAATGCGTGCACCGCGCTGTGCCAAATCCTCGATGCGGTCGTCAATGCCGTAATCGGACAGGTTCGACCAGTTCGCCCCAAAAGTATTCGTCTCTACGGCGTCGACGCCCACGTCAAAATAGGCGCCATGAATCGCGGCAATGACATCGGGACGAGTCTCATTGAGAATCTCGTTGCAGCCCTCGAGCTGGCGAAAATCGTCGAGGGTGAGGGCGTGTTCCTGGAGCATCGTGCCCATGGCACCATCCGCAATCACCACGCGCTCGCGCATCGTGTCGAGCAGGGCGCGGGAGCGCTCTGGCATCGGAAGACTCGCGCGCGCACTCACGCGCTCAAGTTTAGGCGGGGTCAGGGATAGCTAATTCCGGTGAGCTTCTCGCTCACGTCCCACAGGCGCTTCGCATCCGCCGCATTCTTTGCAAACTGACTGCGGTCGACCTTGCGCGGGTACCCCTTTTGTTCGCTCTTGCCGTCGGGGCCAAAATATTCGTTGCCGTGAACGTCGGCAGCGGTCGCCGCGTAGAGCTCGTTGAGCGCGCCCATCGTGCCCGGTTGCGCCATGCGATCGGTAACCCACTGGGCGAGCCCCGTCATGAATTTGCTGCGTCCCTTCATCGGGCCCGATTTCATCAACGAGGTGTTTGACCAGCCCGGATGCGCCGCAACCGCAATGGCGTCAATCTTGGCCTTTTCGAGCCGGCGTTGCAGCTCACTCGTGAACAGCAGGTTGGCAAGTTTGCTTTGCCCGTACGCGGCCCACGGCTTATACGACTTTTCGCCCATCAGGTCATCAAAATTCATGCGGCCTGTCTTGTGCAGATTCGACGAGACCGTGACGATGCGGGCGCCCTTGGTCTTGGAAATGACGGGCAGAAGCAGTCCGGTCAGCGCGAAGTGGCCGAGGTGGTTCGTGCCAAATTGCGCCTCGAATCCGTCGGCGGTTGTCTCACGCGTCGGCACACCCATGATGCCCGCGTTATTGATCAGGATGTCGAGACGCTTGTGGCTCTTGATGTAGCCGGTCGCAAACTCACGAATGCTCGCGAGGCTCGTCAGGTCAAGCAACGCGACCTGCACGCTCGCTTCGGGGTACGCGTCGATGATGGCGCGCGCGACCTTTTCTCCGCGCGCGACATCGCGCACTGCCAGCGTCACGGATGCTCCGTGCGCAGCCAATTCAGTCGCCGCAACCAATCCGAGCCCGGCCGTGGATCCCGTCACGATGGCCGTTTTACCGGCGAGATTGGGAATGTCGGCGGCGGTCCAGTGGTGAGCTGTCGGGGAGGAATTCGTCATGACTCGACCCTACGCGACGCTGTGCGACATGCGGGCTAGCGCAGGTGTTCGGCGAAGAACTTTTCGATGCGCATCCACGCATCTTTCGCATCGTCGGGATAGGGCTTGAAGCCGGCGACTTT
>CANGKD010000061.1 GCA_947454495.1 Actinomycetota bacterium | reverse complement strand
GATGTCACGCGGATGCTCGCGCACGTAACGACAATCGCTCGCGGTGTCGGGCTCTCCTACGACTTCGAAAACGTGCACCAAACCAATACCGGCAAGGCGCACGAATTGTTGCATTTCGCCAAGGCACACGGTGTCCAAGCCGAGGTCAAAGAGCGTTTGCTCAGCGCCTATTTCGAACAGGGACGTCACCTGGGCCAGGTAGATGAGCTCGTTGCGATTGCGGGTGATGCGGGTCTCGACGCCAACGCAGCTCGCACGGCTCTGGCTGAGGGGACATACCGAAAAGATGTCGAAGCGGACATTGCACAGGCAGCTGCGTATGGCATCTCTGGAGTCCCTTTCTTCGTACTCAACGGTAAGTTCGGCGTTTCTGGGGCGCAAAGTAGCGAGGTCTTCGCATCTGCGTTGTCGGAAGCGGCAGCAGACCAAACCTCCTCGCACAGCGACGCGTAGGGTGAGTCGTTGCGAGTGGTCGAGGGAACCACCGCGGGCATGGGCAACTTTGGGGGATACTTGACCAGCAAGATAATCGAGGTGTCATGAGTCTGGTTGATCACGTTTCGACCGCAGCGACCGATGGTCGTGAGCGGTCGTCTCAAGCGACGTCGACGTCGGCTCCGGCCCATACGGGCGCCTCAGCTGCGACGCTCAAGATCGGCCCGATCAATCCGGCCGTTCCCGTAGTACTCGCACCCATGGCGGGCATCACCAATATGGCGTATCGACGTCTTTGTCGCGAGCAGGGCGCCGGGGTTTTCGTGAGTGAGATGATCACGTCGCGGGCGCTTGTTGAGCGCACGCCTGGCTCGATGTTGCTGATTCAGAGTCATCCGAGCGAGTCGGTGCGCTCCATCCAGCTGTACGGCGTAGACCCGAAAACGGTGCGCGAGGCGGTCACGATGCTGGTCGCTGAAGATCGCGCCGATCACATCGACTTGAATTTTGGTTGCCCCGTTCCCAAAGTGACCCGAAAGGGTGGTGGAGCCGCTCTTCCGTGGAAACGCACGCTGTTTCGTTCGATCGTCGAAGAAGCGGTCCGTGCGGCAGGGGACGTGCCCCTCACGGTGAAGATGAGAAAAGGAATTGACGCCGACCACCTCACCTTCATCGAAGCGGGTAAAGCGGCAGAGGGCGCGGGTGCATCCGCTATCGCGTTACACGGTCGCACGGCGAGTGAGTTTTACTCCGGCAATGCCGATTGGAACGCAATCGGTGAACTCAAGAGTGCCATCTCATCGGTGCCGGTCCTCGGCAACGGTGACATCTGGAGCGCGGCCGACGCCGTTCGCATGGTCGAAGAAACCGGCTGCGATGGCGTTGTTGTCGGGCGCGGTTGCCTGGGCCGACCGTGGTTGTTTGCGGATCTGGAAGCCGCATTTCGCGAGCGTGCAGGGGAGTCGACGGGGCACGCTCAAGTCACTCCCTCGTTGGGAACCGTTGCGCATACGCTTCGACGCCATCTTGAACTGTTGACCGAATTCTTGGGCGACGAAAGTCACGCGAGTCGTGATATCCGAAAGCACATGGCGTGGTACTTCAAGGGGTATCCGGTCGGCGGAGATCTGCGCAGTCAATTTGCTCAGGTGACGAGCCTGCAACACCTCGATGACTTGATTGGTCAACTTGATCTTGACGCTCCCTACCCGGGTGCGGGCGCCGAGGGACAGCGTGGACGCCAGGGAACACCAAAGAAACCAGCACTGCCGCATCGGTGGCTCGAGTCTCAAGAATTAAGCGACGACGAACAGTGCACCGTTGCCGCTGCAGAAATCGATGCGAGTGGTGGCTAGCGGGTGAGTACGCCGCCGTTGACCGCTGGCTATTCCGACGCTGACTCCGAACGAATGTTCTTTGAGGGCTCGGGGTCTCGTCGAGGCGACTTCGCGCGCGACCGAGCGCGACTCCTCCATTCGAGCGCGCTTCGGCGCCTCGCCGCCAAGACGCAGGTGTTGTCACCCACTGCCGGACTCGACTTCGCCCGGAATCGACTCACCCACTCCCTCGAGGTAGCTCAGGTCGGCCGTGAGCTTGCGGTGAGCTTGAGACTTGACCCGGATGTGGTTGACACGGCGTGCCTTGCACACGATATTGGGCATCCACCTTTTGGGCACAACGGGGAGCGCGCACTCAACGAGTGGGCCGAGAGCGCCGGGGGATTCGAAGGAAACGCGCAAACGCTGCGACTTCTCACGCGGCTCGAACCAAAGGTCTTTTCGCCCGAGGGGCAATCCTTCGGACTCAACCTCACGCGCGCCAGCCTGGACGCGAGTACGAAGTATCCGTGGCCCATCCAACAGGCGGCAACTGATCCCGCCGGACGCATTAAGTTTGGTTTCTACGCCGATGACATCGAGGCGTTCGAATGGTTGCGCGAGGGTGCGCCGGCACGAGTCAAGTGCATTGAAGCGCAGGTCATGGACTTCTCGGATGACGTGGCCTACTCTGTGCACGATTTTGAAGACGCGGTTGTCAATGGCTATATCGAAGCGCGAGAGCTCGGCGCGCGCGTCAATCACGATGCGCTCGTCGACCAGATGTTCGAGTGGATCGGCGGCGAATTCGGCCACGACGAACTCATTGCCGCATTCGATCGGTTAGACAACTTGGATGCGTGGCTCGACTCGTGGGACGCCTCCCGCGCGTCGCAGGCTCGCCTCAAGAACCTGACGTCGCAACTGATTGGCCGGTTCTGTCACGCCGCGGTGCACGCAACGCGAGAAAATTACGCGTCGGCGGCTCTCCAGCGCTTCAACGCAAGCGTGATTGTGCCTCGCGAGTATCTCGCCGAAATTGCCGTGCTCAAGGGCATTGTGGCCGCGTTTGTCATGGTAACGAATTCCCGCCAACCCATTTACGCGATGCAACGCGAAGTACTCACGCAGCTTTCGCAGCGATTGTTTGACACGGGACCAGCGCATCTCGACCGCGCGTTCGCCGATGACTGGCAGGCCGCGGGTGATGACGCCGCGCGAATGCGTGTTGTGGCCGACCAGGTGGCGAGTCTCACCGACCAGTCGGCTCTTGCCTGGCACGAGCGCGTGGTGGGACGTTAAATGGCGGGTCGAATCAGACAGTCCGATATCGAAGAGTTGAAATCACGTCTCAACATCGCCGACATCGTGTCTGACCACGTTTCCCTGAAAAGTGCCGGCGTGGGATCGCTCAAGGGATTATGCCCCTTTCACGACGAGCGCAGTCCCAGCCTCCACGTTCGTCCCGGAGTGGGCTACTACCACTGCTTCGGTTGCGGTGAGAGCGGTGACGTGTACTCATTCGTGCAAAAGATGGACCACCTTTCCTTTACCGAAACCATCGAGCGACTCGCCGAGCGCATCGGTTTCACGCTTCATTACGAGGAAGGTGGGGCGTCCGACGTTGAGAAAGGGTCGCGTGTGCGCATCCTCGCCGCTAATCAAGCGGCCGAGAGATACTTCATCGAACAACTGGGCTCAACAGAAGCCGCAACGGGTCGCGCGTTTTTGGGCGAACGAGGCTTTGACAAGGCGGCAGCGGGCACGTTCGGGATTGGGTACGCGCCGAAAGGCTGGAACGGGCTGCGTGATTTCTTGAGATCGAAGGGTTTCACCGATGACGAGCTCCAGGCTTCCGGGCTCGTTTCCGCTGGCGACAAGGGCGTCTACGACCGGTTTCGCGGACGTCTCATTTGGCCCATCCGCGACGTGACGGGCCAGACGATTGGATTTGGTGCGCGAAAGCTTTATGACGACGACAAGGGTCCCAAGTACCTGAATACGCCCGAGACGCCGGTGTATCACAAGTCACAAGTGCTGTATGGACTCGACCTCGCGAAGCGCGACATCTCGAAATCGCGCCAGGTCGTTGTCGTCGAGGGATACACCGACGTCATGGCGGCTCATCTGTCGGGTGTGACGACGGCAGTCGCCACGTGTGGCACCGCATTCGGAGTGGATCACATCAAGGTAATCCGGCGCATCATGGGCGACGATTCCGGTCTCGGTTCCGTCATCTTCACATTCGATCCCGATGCGGCTGGTCAAAAGGCAGCACTTCGCGCGTTCAGCGAAGAACAGCGGTTTGCCGCACAGACCTTCGTTGCGGTCGCGCCAGAAGGACTCGATCCGTGTGATCTGCGACTCGGACGTGGCGAACAGGCGGTTCGCGATTTGATCAATAACAAAGTGCCAATGTTTGAATTCGTCATTCGTCAGGTCGTGTCCCGCTACGACCTTGACACCGTCGAGGGACGAGTTGCAGCCCTGCGGGAAGCGGCACCCATCGTTGCCGATATCCGCGACGCATCACTCAAACCGGGCTACACGCGCGAGCTCGCGCGCATTACGGGTGTGGATGTGCTCGAGGCTCAGGCGGCCGTTGCCCGAGGTGGCGCACGGCCGACCAGTCCGACCCAGACGCGAACTCCCGGGCCCGCTGACACCACACCCACGGCGTTAGACGCGGGCCCGCAACCAGTGACCCTCGCGAATGACCCGGCAACACGAATGGAACGCGACGCGGTCATGGCGATGCTCCAAATGCCGGCGGATGTCGGGGCGGAACTCCTAGCCGAAGCCGCTCAGAGTTTCATGGCAAACCCGAGCCTTGCCGTGATTCGAGATGCCATCGGTGCGAACCAGCACGACTTTGCTCAGAATTCGTGGATTGAAAGTGTCTCGGCAGATGTGCCGGAGAATCTCCGGGCACTTGTGATGCAATTGGCTGTCGCACCACTTCCCGAGCGCAGTGAAAAAGAGATGACTGTGTATGCGCGGGCCATCGTCGTCGCGCTGGTCGAGCGAGACGTCGTTCGTCGAAAGTCAGATCTGATGAGTCGCATGCAACGACTCGACCCGGCGGCAACCGACGAATCGCGAGAAATTCAGCGCGAGCTCATGGATCTCGAAACGAAGCGGAGACGATTACGAGATGAGTAGTGGCGACGCTTTTCTCGGATCCGGAGATTACCGTGATGGCACATTTGAAGTTGGTCACCGAATTGTCAACGGCGACGAGCACCAGAATCTTCGCAACGTTGCCGTTAGGTCGGGACCGATCTCAATTGCGCCCAAGCAGGGGGATATTTTTACACAGGCGGTATTGAGCGCCGGGGGCGCGTTGTGTGATCTTGGGCAGTCGACCCGTGGGCTGGTGTGGCTATCAAATTCGCGCGTTGAGGCACTCGACGCCGTCCTCACGCAGAATCCTCAACTCACGTGGGTGCAGCTGCCGTGGGCTGGCGTGGACGCTTTTCGCGACGTGCTCCAGCGACACGATAGATCTGACCTCGTTGTGACCAGCGCAAAAGGATGCTTTGCGCAACCCGTGGCGGAACACGCGCTCATGCTGACACTGGCGCTGCTGCGCTACATTCCGCGTCGGGCTCGTGCCACGTCCTGGGATTCGACGTTTCTCGGCATCTCACTTTTTCGAAAGAGCGTCGTCATCGTGGGGGCGGGTGGAATTGCGCGCGAACTTATTCGACTGCTGGCACCCTTTGACACTCAGGTGACCGTGGTGCGCCGAAACGACCTCCCGGTCGCCGGTGCGCATCTGACGGTGACCTCAGATCGACTCGGAGAAGTTCTGCCTTCGGCCGACGTCGTTGTTATTGCGGCCGCGTCCACCGACGAAACGCGAAACATCATCGGAGCGGTGGAATTAGCTGCGATGAAGCCAACGGCGGCCCTTGTCAACATCGCCCGAGGTGCGCTGGTGGATTCAACGGCCCTCGTCGCAGCACTCGCCGACGGGCATCTCGTGGGAGCGGCGACCGATGTGACCAATCCGGAGCCCCTTCCCGACGGCGACCCATTGTGGCGCGCGCCAAACATGCTCATCACTCCGCACATGGCAGATACGCCGGAGATGACCGGGCCGTTGTTGGCCGAACGCGTTCGTCGAAATGTCCGCGCGTTTATCCGCAACGAACCACTCGAAGGGGTCGTGAATCCGACCTTGGGTTACTAGCCTGCGGATTATTTGCGACGTGCGTGGAGTGCTAATGTAGTTGTCGCCCGAAAGGTGCAATCCTCGATAGCTCAATTGGCAGAGCAGCCGGCTGTTAACCGGCAGGTTCTTGGTTCGAGTCCAAGTCGGGGAGCAATAGGTAAAGGAGAACAATGTCCTTCTCCGCTCCCGAAAAAGTAGCACTGCGTGCGGGTATTGCCGTCGGCGCTGCGGTCGCAACATACGGCTTCTCGTTCGGTGCGTTGAGCGTTGCATCCGGTCTCGATGTCTGGCAGACCTGCGTGCTCAGCCTGTTTCTCTTTTCGGGCGGGTCGCAATTTGCAGTTGTGGGTGTGCTTGCGTCGGGAGGGATCTCGGCCGGGTGGACCGCAATCGCCTCGAGTGCCTTCTTGGGATTGCGCAACGGGATCTATTCGATTCGCATGGCTCCCGTCGTCGGAACATCAGCTTTGATTCGGCCCGTCGCGGCGCAACTGACCATCGATGAGTCGACCGCCGTTGCCCTCAATCAAAACGAACCACGCGCCCAGCGGGTCGGGTTCTGGACTACGGGAATTGCGGTCTACATTGGCTGGAATCTCACCACGCTTGCGGGTGCACTTGTCGGAAATGTGCTCGGTGACGTCAACGGATTGGGTCTCGACGCCGTGGCCGCGGCGGCGTTTCTCGGGCTGCTGTGGCCACGGCTCAAACAATTGCAGGCCGGCGTCGTGGCGGCGGCGTCAGCGCTTCTGGCGACCACCTTGATTCCGCTGGCTCCTCCCGGTGTGCCCGTTCTGGCTGCCGCGGCCGTGGCTCTTCTGGTTGGTCTCACAAATTGGTTCCACCGGCCAGAAAACCAGGACGCTCATCTCCAACCCGATGATTCTTCCGACCCTGGAGACGTGCCGGGGCTTCACCGAACGGATAGTGCATCGTGACTGTTTGGCTCGTTGTTCTGGTCGCCTCCGCATTATCGTTTGTGACGAAGTACACCGGTTACCTCGTGCCGCAACGACTCCTCGAGCACCCAACGGCGACTCGTGTCGCGAATCTGCTGACGGTCGCGATGCTCTCCGCCCTCGTGGCAGTGCAGTCATTAAGTATGGGGCAGTCCATCGAGTTAGATGCGCGAATCCCGGCCGTTCTCGTCGCTGCCGGGCTCTTCGCCCTGCGTGCGCCGTTCATTGTGGCCGTGGCCGCCGCGGGTGTCGTAGCGGCGCTCCTGCGACTGTTTGGCTGGGCGGCTTAGGCGTCGAGATCGTCGACGCCGGGCATCCAGCTTGAGCCAGGCTTTCCCCACCCATTGCGCCGCATGACCTTGTCAGCAGCGCGATCAAAGGGCGCCTCAAGTCGATCCACGTAGATGATGCCGTTGAGATGATCAAACTCGTGCTGCATGATGCGGGCAAACCAGCCGTCGCACTCGAGTTCAAATGCCGCGCCGCGCTCATCACGGGCTCGCAACAGTGCCCGGTCGGCGCGAAGCAGTGGATATCGTTCGCCGGGAAAAGATAAACAACCCTCTTCGTCTGCCGCGTCCGGTTCTCGCACCTCGATTGGGCTGATGAGGAGTTCAGGATTGATTGCAACTCCTCGACGAGGTGTGCCTTCATCTGTCGGGTAGTCGTAGACAAAGACTCGCAGGGAAACACCGATCTGAGGGGCGGCGAGTCCCACTCCAGGAGCCGCATCCATCGTCTCGAACATGTCCTCGATGAGGTCTTGAAGCGACTGATCAAATGTCGTGACGGGATGCGCCACCTCATGGAGCGCGTCGTCGCCGTAGATCACAATGGGGCGCACGGGCATATATCCAGAGTATCGGGCGGTCGCAGGGGTAGCCTCTAGCTATGGCGATTGGGGACTTCACGACTCTGAGTGACTTGGCCGGGTATATCCCGTTTGATGCCAAGCAGCTCGTCGGGATTCCCTTTGCGATTGTCGGAGCTGTGTTCCTCTCTCTGGGTGCTCAGTTTCAACATGCCGGGGTCGGGCGCGTGGAATCCGATACCGGACCGGTGCAACGCATTGATGCTCCGCAGACCGGCCGCAAACCTAAATTGAAGTTTTCGCAGATTACTGCGCTCCTCGCACGTCCGTCGTGGTTGATTGGCACCGGCATGATTGGGCTGGCCATCGTGTTCCAGCTCGTGAGCCTTGCGTATTCGCCATTGATTGTTGTGCAGCCGATTGGCGCTGTCGCCCTCGTCATTACGGCAATCGTTAATTCACGCGTGAGTCGGGTGCGCCTCAACCGCATGTCGCTCCTCTCCATCGTGCTGTGTGTCACGGGAATCGGTCTCTTCGTGACCATTGCCTCGTACACGGCGCGCGACCGCCCACTGCACGATTTTGAACTTTGGCTCATCGTCGGGATTATGGCCGTTGTGCTCGCCGTTTTTGGGTCGGTGTTCGTATTTGGTCGTGGTCATACACGTGCCATTTGGTACATACTCGGCGCCGGCACGCTCTACGGGTTTGTCGCCACCTTGGCGAAAGTTGTCGTTCAGAGCATTGTGACCCAGACGATGACGCCACTCTCGTGGGTATGTCTGGTTTTCTTGTTGCTCGGCACGGGACTGGGCGCCCTGTTCGTCCAGAACGCGTATTCGTCGGGACCTCCTGATCTCGTCATTGCTGGGCTCACAGTCATCGATCCGATCGTTGCGGTGACCATCGCAATCGTGATTTTGCAGGAGGCGGCACAGGCGGGCCCGCTGGAAATCTTGGCTTTCGTCGGCGCGGGTGCTATTTCTGTCGTGGGCGTTTTCTTGCTCGCTCGCCACCACCCGCAAACGCATCACGAGCTCGAAGATGCGTCCGCCCCGCGCGCGGGTTCGAACACGTCGGACTAGGAATCTTCCCGGTACAATCAAGTGTTCGCTTCGAGCGGGAGATTTATCCCGCCCCTTGGATCATGTGAATCAAGGTAAGGCAAGGAATTCAGTTGGGCTCACCACGCGCTGATCGTTCACGTCGCACTCGCAGTGATCGTCCACTTCGCGTTCTCATCGGTTGCGACACTTTTGGCCCCGACGTGAATGGGGCCGCTAAGTTTGCTGAGCGTCTTGCCGCGGGGCTCGTCGAACGCGGACACGACGTACACATCGTGGCGCCGAGTCCCACGGGAAAACCGATGACGAGAACCGAGGTTCATGAGGGTCAACCCATGACGGTTCATCGGTTGCGAAGCTGGCGGTGGATTTTCCACGATTGGCTTAGATTTGCTTTGCCCTGGGAGATTCGCTCCCAGAGCGCGAAAATTCTCGACCGAGTCAAACCTGACGTCGTTCACTTTCAGTCGCACATCATGGTGGGCAACGGTTTGTCTGCAGAGGCTCTGAAGCGCGGTATTCGCCTGGTTGGCACAAATCACTTCATGCCCGAAAACCTCGTCGACTTCATCCCGTTGCCTCATGGTCTCGAAAACTGGTTGACCCGCCGACTGTGGCTCGCCGCGGCCAAAATTTTCAGTCGAGCAGAGTCAGTGACGACGCCCACGCGTCGAGCGGCAGATTTCCTCGAAGAGAACACTCATCTGACTGATGTTCATGCAATTTCGTGTGGTATCAACGCGCACCACTACACACCAAATTTCAACACCGAGGTGGGCAACCGCATCGTATTTGTTGGTCGGGTCACCGGCGAGAAAAAAATCGACGTACTGATTCGGGCCGTTGCCAGACTCAGTCCCGAATTGGATGCGCACCTCGAAATCGTTGGTGGGGGTGACCTGCTCTCCGCTCACCGTTCTCTCGCTTCGCAACTCGGCATCTCTGACCGGGTGCATTTCACGGGCTACGCCAGTGACGAGGACTTGCGCGCGTCGCTTTCCCGGGCGAAGGTCTTCGCGATGCCGTCTATCGCCGAGCTTCAGTCCATTGCCACAATGGAGGCGATGGCCACGGCACTCCCTATCGTGGGAGCGAACGCGATGGCGCTTCCGCACCTGATCCACGATGGAGAAAACGGGTACCTTTTCGAACCCAACAATGTTGATGATTTGGTTGAAAAACTCACGCACGTTTTCACGATGCCGACAGCACAACTTGAGGCGATGAAGCACAGCTCCTTGAAGTTCATTCGCGGACACGACATCACGCGCACACTCGACACATTTGAGGCGCTTTATCGGGGCGAGCAAGTCGTCGACCCGGATCCCGAGTTAACCGACGACTAGGTGGGCTGCCCGCCCCGTCATCATCTCTCGCCAGACTGATATCGTGGTCTTCCTGGGGGCGTTAGCTCAGCCGGTTAGAGCAGCGGACTCATAATCCGTCG
>CANGKD010000060.1 GCA_947454495.1 Actinomycetota bacterium | reverse complement strand
CCCTCGCTCGCGCACGAGTAAGAATCAGCCGGCGCTGCGCCGCGACCGACTCGCGCACCTGCTGCGCGGACCCGACGGCACACACGTCACCGTGCTCCTCGGCCCCGACTCCGATGTGGGCAAGGCGGTGGCGCGTGGGGTGGCACGCGGTGGCGCGAGCAGCGCATCCACTGCCCTCGATTGGTGGATGCGCACCCTGCCCGGCGCAATCACTCTCAACGTGGTCTGCCACTACACCGAGCCGGGTCGCCCGGGGAGTCTCTCTCACGCAGCTCGCATGCTCGAGTTGGCCGATGCGCACGAGATTCCCGCCGTGCTCACCAATGCCGTGCGCTACCTCGTGCCCGGCGATGCCGTGACGGGCGACGTGCTCGATGCCGCCGCCGCGCTCAAGCCACTCGGCAGTTTCGAACCGCAACCGAACGGGCAAGCCTGGCTCAAGCCCCCCAAAGACATGCACGCCATCGCCCGACGCATCGTGAACCAATCGATGCTCGACCAGGGCGCGGCACCCCGACTCATCGCCGAAACGATGCGGCTCGCCGAAACCTGTGCGCTCGACCCCGAAACCGACATCGGCTGGCGACAGGCGAAACTCCCCGAGAACAGCGTGATCGGGCTGCTCAAAACCGAGAGCGGCACCGACCACTCGACTCCGGCCAGCGAGGTGTTGCGGCGCATGGCGCAGGCCGGCATCAGCGAGCGATACCCGTATGCGAACCAGAAATTGCAGGCGCGCATCCACAATCAATTGCGCGACGAGTTGGCCACCATCGACGGCTTCGGGTTCGCGACGTACTTTCTGACCGTCGCCGATGTGACTCGCATGATTCGCGATATGGGCATTCGCAACCAGGCACGTGGGTCGGGCGCGGGGTCACTGGTCAACTACCTGCTGCGCATCAGCAACGTCGACCCGCTCGAACTAAACCTGCTGTTCGAGCGCTTCTTGGGCAACAAACGTGAGACCCTGCCCGACATCGACATCGACGTCGAATCGGCTCGACGCCACGACATCTACCGTGCGATTTTCGAGCGCTACGGATCGACGCGCGTGAGCCTCATGGCGATGCAGAACACGTATCGCGCACGCGGTGCGGCCCGCGACGCCGGCCTCGCACTGGGCCTCAGCGACGACCAGATCAACTTTGTCGCCAAGAACATCTGGCGATTCAACGCGCGCGACTTTCGCGAGAAGATCGGCAGCCGACCCGAATTGCGCGAGTTTGCCCACCTGCTCGAGACCGACAACCGACTCGACCTGCTCGTCGACATCACCGAGCGACTCGACCGGTTGCCCCGGCACGTGTCGATGCATCCGTGCGGTGTGATTTTGAGCAACAACGACCTGTACAGCCTCTCCCCCATGCAACCCAGCGGCGCCGGCCTGCCGATGAGTCAGTTCGACAAAGATGACATCGACGACGTCGGACTGCTCAAACTCGATGTGTTGGGCGTGCGCATGCAGTCGACGCTCGCCTACACGCTGCGTGAAATTAAACGGATACACGGCCCCCGCGCCGCGGCCGCCGGCGACCTGCCGCTCGACGCACCGTATGTGAAGCACGACGGCACCATCGAACTCGACGCGATTCCGCACGACGACGAACCGACATTCGTCGCGATTCGCACGGCACACACACTCGGCATGTTCCAGATCGAAAGCCCCGGACAACGCGAACTCATCGGCAAGATGCAACCCGACGAATACAACGACCTCATCGCCGACATCTCGCTGTTTCGCCCCGGGCCCATGAAAGGCAACATGGTCGCGCCGTTTCTCGACGCGAAACACGGGTTCACCCAACCCGACTACCTGCACCCGAGCTTTCGCTATTTTCTGCAAGACAGCTACGGCGTGGTCATCTATCACGAGCACATCCTGCGCATTCTGCACGAGACGATGGGCGTCACTCTGGCCGAAGCGGATGAACTGCGCCGGTCGATGGAGAAGGCCACCTCGTCAATTGAGGCCGCATTTCGCACGCGCACGAAAGCGAACATCGATCCCGCCACGGGCGCACGCAAATTCACCGACCGCGACATCGACCGCATCTGGGAGGTACTCAAGGGGTTCGGTTCGTTCGGCTTCTGCAAAGCGCACGGGGCCGCGTTCGCCCTGCCCACGTATCAGAGCGCGTGGCTCAAGACGCACTACCCGGCCGAGTTCATCGCCGGGCTGCTCACGCACGACCCGGGCATGTACCCGCGCCGACTGCTCATCTCGGAGGCGCGCCGACTCGGCGTGCCGATCCTGCCGCTCGACGTCAACGCGAGTGTCGACGAGTATCGCGTCGAGCGGCTCCCCGGTGGCACACTCGGCGTGCGCCTCTCGCTGCGCGATGTGCACGGCATCAGCGAACCCGAGATTCAACGCCTGCTCGCCGGTCAACCGTATTCGGGCATCACTGACGTCTACATTCGCGCTCGACCGAGCAAGGCGCTCATGCAACGACTCGCGCTCGTCGGTGCGCTCGACAGCCTGAGCTCCGACCGCGACGACGACCTCGTGGATTCACCGTCTCACCCCGCCCGTCCGCTCCCCACGCGCGGCGACGTCGTTGCCCGCGTGCGTGAACTCACCGCAAAGCGTCCGGCGAAAGCCGACTCGCACAACCAGCTCGACTTCGACGTGGATGACCGACACCTCGTTCCCCGTGGAAACGCCGACCTGACTCCCGCGCAACGCGCGAACGTCGAGCTGCGCGTGCTCGACATGGACGCCACCCAGCACCTCATCGAGGCGTACCGCCCGATGCTCGACGAACTCGGGGTCACCCCGGCGAGTGACCTGCGTAGTTTGTGGAACCGCAGCGAAGTTTTCGTGGCGGGCATCCGCATCGCCACACAAACACCACCCATGCGCAGTGGCAAACGCGTCGTGTTCATCAGCGTCGATGACGGCACCGGATGCGCCGACGCGACCTTCTTCGAAGAGGCCCAAGAACGCACGGGCTCACTGCTGTTTGGCACGAAGATGTTGCTCATCAAAGGACGCACGCGACGCACCGGAGAAAAGGGCATCTCGATTGAAGCCGAGCAGGCGTGGGACCTGCGCGCACTTTGGCGCGACTGGAAGGAACGCACAAAGAGCGCCAGCCACGCCGACCTCGCGCGCGCGAGTACGGTGGAGGCGTGAGTCTCGTCAGTCAGGTGCAGGTCAAGAAGCGCATCCCGCTCTTGCAGGTTGGCAAGTCGATCATCGCCGCAATGGTGTCGTGGTACGTCGCCTCACTCATCTACCCCGACCGCGCACCCATCTTTGCGGTCATCGCCGCCATCATCGTGGTGCAACCGAGCGTCAACCAGTCGATCGGCAAGGCGCTCGAACGAAGTGTCGGCACGATCCTCGGCGTGGCAATTGCGCTCGGCGCGAGCCTTGCCCTCGGCGGACAGTCGTGGCTCGTGCTCGTCGCCATCATCGTCGCCATCGTGCTCGGCTGGGCATTCAAGTTCACCCCTGCCACGAGCAACCAGATCGCCATCAGCGCGATGCTCGTCATCGCCATCGGTGCCGCGACACCCGAATACTCGGCCGAACGCATCATCGAGACCATCATCGGCGCACTCATCGGGTTCATCGTGACCGCTGCCATCGTGCCGCCCGTTGAATTGGGGCCCTCGACGCACGCCATTGGTCAACTCGGTGCGAACGTGGCGTCAACGCTCGACGACATGGGCGCCGTGCTCACACGCACGACGTCACCCGAAGTCATCGAAAGCATCTTCACGCGCGCACTCGAACTGCGCGCCGAGCTCAACGCGGCACGTGACACGCTCACCAAGGCGCGGGAGAGCCTGCGGTTCAACATGTGGCAAGGCAAAAAGAGAACGGTGGTGGATGCGCAGGAGACGCTGCTCGACCGTCTCAGCGTGCTCGTTACGCGCACGATCAGCATGGCTCGTGCCGTGCGCGACCACTACGACTCGAGTTTGGTCAGTGAGCCTGCCATTCGTGAGATTGCCCAAGAACTCACCCGCACCGCCCACGACCTGCGACTACTCGTGCGTGACACCGGGCTTCCCGCGATGGACATTCCCCACCCACCGACAAGCGAAATGCCGGCGCTCACCTCACCGATAGTGATGAAAGCGCCGGCAGCCTCAAACTGGATCCTTGTGGGGTTTTTGCTCGAGAGCATCCGCCGAATTCGCGTCGAAATTATGGGCGAAACCGCCGACTAGCCTCAGGCCGCGAGAGCCGCCTGGAAGTCAATCGTGATGGTGACCTTCTCGCCGACGAGCACACCACCGGTCTCGAGTGCGGCGTTCCAGGTGAGGCCGAAGTCGGTGCGGTCGATGGTGCCGGTCGCCGTCGCGGCCGCCTTGTAGTTTCCGTAGGGGTCGGTGCCGAAGCCACCAAATTCGAAGTCAAAATCGACCGACTTGGTGATGCCCTTGACCGTGAGGTCACCCGTCACGACGTACTCGCCGGCGGCGGCATCCTTCACCTTCACGCCGGTGGATTCGAAAGAAATGGTGGGGAACTTCTCGGCGTCAAAGAAGTCGTTCGTGCGCAGGTGACCGTCGCGTGCGTCGTCGTTGGTGTCGATGCTGACAACCTCGGCGACCGCCGTCACCTTCGTGTCAAGCGGGTTCTCGCCCGTGACAAATGAACCAGTGAACGCACCGAAGCTACCCTTGACCTTGCTGATCATGAGGTGGCGCACGCTAAACGTGACCGAGGAGTGTGAGTGGTCGATGTTCCAAACGCCGGCCTTGTAACCGGGAATCGACTCTGCGGTAATCGTAGTCATGGTGATGCCTCTCTAAAGAAAGATGAGTGAAGGATGCGCTTAGCGCACCGTGCGACGAACGCGCACGGGTATCGCAACCGCCCGTGCTGCGCGTCATTCCCGAGCGACTGAAAAAAGACGAAATGTGACGCGAAGTTTTACTTCGGAGTTTCACTCACGAGAATGACCGGCGTCACGGGAATAAAACCACCCACTTGCTCGGCCGTGCAGGTCAGGCCGCACGGTGGAATCCACGACCGCGCATCGGGCGCGAGGGCCCGGCGAAACATGAGAACGCGGAGGGCCGCCTCATCGATGCGCTCAGCACTCACGTTGCCAATGATGCTCGACACGAGGGTTGTCAGGTCGATGCCGACTGTCGACGGGTCCGTGGGCAGGACATAGAGAAGAAGGTCGTTGCCCGCCGAGACGGCCGCGATCGCGTTGGCATAGGGATCGCTGAGTTCGGGAAGCCCCGAGGCCTGCAGCATGAGCATGTCGTCGGTGACACTGAGTCCGGTAAATCCCAACTCGGTGCGCAAAATGTCATGCCACGCAGGTGACAGGGACGCGGGAGCAGCGTCGACGCTCGAGAACGCCAGATGGCCGAACATGACCGCGGGAGCGCCCGTATCGATGCCCGCAGCGAACGGCACCGCATCCGTCGCCCGCCATTCGTCCAGCGACACATCGGTGGTTGGAATCCCGGAATGCGAGTCAGCGTTGGTGCGCCCGTGACCTGGAAAGTGCTTGAGCGTGCTCGCCACCAGCGGCGTCTCCGCACCCACCGCGGCAGCCACCCGCTCGGCGGCCGACGCCGGATCGTCGCCGAGCGTGCGCCAGTAAATGAACGAGCTCGAACTCGACGTGACGTCGGCAACAATCCCAAAGTTGAGGTTGATGCCGGCCGACGCCAACAACGCCGCGCGCGAGGCGAACGCATCGGCTGTCTCGTTAGCTCCGACTGTGCGCAGATAGTCGGCGCCAGAAAAACTGTCAAAGGGCAGGCGCACGACGTCGCCGCCCTCTTCGTCAATCGAAATGATGGGCGGTAGTTCGGGGTCGGCGAGGGCCGTCGCGGTGTAGTCGGCGAGCTCATGGGGAGTTTCCAGTACGTTGTCGCGCATCAGGATCACACCGGCGGCCCCAAGTCCGCCCGACGAGGCTGGAGCCACAGTTGCACGCATCGCATCGGGATCGATTCCGGGAACGCGCAGCAGGAGCAAACTACGCACCCTGTCTTCCGGCGTCATGTCCGCGAGGCGAAGTGTCGACCAGTCGCGAATGGGGTCGACCGGTGCGAGCGGAGCCTTCTCAACCACATGCGCAAGCGTGTCGGATACCGGGGTCTGGTCGCGCCGCGTTTCCGACGTGATGGCGCACGCCACAACCACCGCACTCAACGCAGACAACGTGATGAGCGTGGGCTGCCGGGGTAAGCGCGCCATGCGCCTCACCTTACGCGAGGGCAGGTGCGGATTCGAGCGCCAACAGTTCGCGTGTGCGGGGAATCACCTGCGTGCCATAGAGGCGGATGCACTCCATGAGGTGCTCGTGACTCAACGTTCCCAAGCTGTACTTGAGGTCGAAACGACTCAGCCCCAAGCCCGCCACGGTCTTGGCGAGTTTCTGTGCGACGGTCTCGGGTGAGCCCACGAACATGGCACCATCGGGACCGCATTCCATGTCGAATTGCGCGCGCTGCATGGGAGGCCACCCGCGTTCACGCCCAATGCTGGCGTGCATGGCTTGGAAGTGTGGCCACGCAATGTCACGTGCCTCCTCGTCGGTTTCCGCAATGAACCCGGGCGAATGCTCACCCACGGGAAGACTTGGCTTGCCCATCTTCTCGAGAGCCTCGTGATACAGATCGACGTACGGTTTGAAGCGCAGCGGGCTGCCGCCGATGATGGCGAGCATGAGCGGCATGCCATAGTGCGCCGCGCGCACGACCGACTGCGGGCTTCCACCCACGCCAATCCAGGTCTTGAGCGTGCCGTGTTCAATGGGCGGAAAGACGGACTGGTTCTTCAGCGCCGGCCGGAACGACCCCTCCCACGTGACTGGTTGTTCGGAGACCAGTTCGGAGAGTAGGTCGAGCTTCTCTTCGAAGAGCATCTCGTAGTCGGCCAAGTTGTACCCAAACAGGGGAAACGACTCGGTGAACGACCCACGACCGAGAATGACTTCGGCGCGACCGTTCGACAGCGCGTCAAGCGTGGAGAAGCGTTGATAGACGCGAATCGGATCATCCGAGCTCAATACCGTGACCGCAGATCCGAGACGGATGCGCGACGTGCGTGACGCGATGGCCGCGAGCACCACCTCGGGTGCCGAGACCGCGAAGTCTTTGCGGTGATGCTCACCAATGCCGATGAAGTCAATGCCGAGCTCGTCGGCCAGCACGGCCTCATCGACAACGTTGCGCAGCACCTGCGCGTGAGAGAGCGGCGTACCCGCTGCATCGACCGTGGCATCGCCAAACGTGTCGAGCCCAAATTCGACGTGGGCAAAGGGAGTTTCGGTCATGGTCATCCTCATTTCGTCCATCCATCACGAACCGCACGACACAGTTCAGTATTCCCGAGAACGTGGAATACTTGGTCTGCGTCACCAACGATGTTGACGCTCACCTCACTACGGATCGTCCGGCACGTACCTGCCGGTGAAGGAGAACTGCACCATGGCATCAGTAACATTCGACAACGCCACCCGGCTCTACCCGGGAACCACGCGCGCTGCCGTCGACAAAATCAACCTCAAAGTAGAAGACGGCGAGTTTCTCGTACTCGTCGGACCCTCGGGTTGCGGAAAGTCCACCACTCTGCGAATGCTCGCCGGCCTCGAAGAGGTCAACGCGGGACGCATCCTCATTGGTGACCGCGACGTGACAAACGTGCCGCCGAAAGACCGCGACATCGCCATGGTTTTTCAGAACTACGCCCTCTACCCGCACATGACGGTGGCCGAAAACATGGGCTTCGCGTTGAAGATTGCGGGTGTGGCAAAAGAAGAACGTGCCACGCGCGTGCTCGAAGCCGCCAAGTTGCTTGACCTTGAGCCCTACCTCGACCGCAAGCCCAAGGCCCTCTCGGGTGGTCAACGTCAGCGCGTTGCCATGGGTCGCGCCATCGTACGCAAGCCTCAGGTGTTCCTCATGGACGAGCCGCTGTCGAACCTCGACGCAAAACTCCGTGTTCAGACGCGCACCCAAATCGCGTCGTTGCAGCGTCGCCTCGGCGTCACCACCGTGTACGTAACGCACGACCAGACCGAGGCGCTCACCATGGGTGACCGCATTTGCGTGTTGAAGGACGGCATCTTGCAGCAGGTCGGCACGCCTCGTGACCTGTATGAAAACCCCGCGAACGTATTCGTCGCCGGCTTCATTGGCTCACCCGCAATGAACCTCTTCCCGGGCAAGCTCACGGCCGACGGCGTCGAGATCGGCAACGACGTTGTCAAGGTCGGCAAAGAGGTCCTCGACCACGGCAAGGGCAAGACGGTCACCGTCGGCGTTCGCCCCGAAGACCTCGAAGTCACCAAGGGCAAGGGCATTGCGGTTGAAGTTGACGTCGTCGAAGAACTTGGCGCCGACGGATACCTCTACGGTCACGCCATGATCGACGGCACGGAACACCCGATCGTGGTGCGTGTGGATGGGCGCAACCACCCCCTGCGTGGCGACAAGATCACTCTCGCGCCGGTAGAAAAGCACGTGCACGTGTTCGCGGCCGAAACGGGCCTGCGGTTGTCCAAGCCGGTTGTCGCGTAGGTTTCATCATCAGCGCATGTTGCCCGCTCATCGAATCTCGGTGGGCGGGCAACTCGCTTGTGTCACTCACGACTAACTCCCGAAAGACGTAACTCGTGCCCGGTT
Organism: Actinomycetota bacterium; assembly: GCA_947454495.1. GTDB lineage: Bacteria > Actinomycetota > Actinomycetes > Actinomycetales > Microbacteriaceae > RFQD01. The sequence continues at coordinate 1,597 of CANGKD010000060.1, read as the reverse complement.
CCCTGAATATCACCGCCGCGTCGGTTGAGCCGGAGATTCTGGCTCTGCCCTGGCATCTCCCCCTCCTCGAGTGGCCCGACGACGTCACGACGAGCCTGCCGAAGGGCATCTCGCGCCACGTCGTGCGATTTGCTCAGCTTGGTGAGCACGTCATTGCCATCAAAGAGACGACGCCCGAAATGGCAGCGAGCGAATACGAGATGCTGCGCGATTTGCGCAAACTCAAAGTGCCGTGCGTCAAGCCGATTGCCGTCATCACCAATCGACACGATGACAACGGCGATGAGTTGCCCGCAGCACTCGTCACACGACACCTCAAGTTTTCGATGCCGTTCCGCGGTCTCTACTCGACCACGTTGCGACCCGAAACCGCCAAACGACTGGTGGATGCCCTCGCGCTCTTGCTCGTGCGGTTGCACTCCATCGGGTTCTTCTGGGGCGACGTGTCGCTCAGCAACACGCTGTTCCGACGGGATGCCGGCTCGTTCGCGGCGTACCTCGTCGATGCGGAAACCGGGCGCCTTTACCCGCAGTCACTCACGGACGGCCAGCGCGCTCACGATCTCGACATCGCTCGAGTGAACATCGCTGGCGAGTTAATGGACCTCCATGCCGGTGGCCGAATCGACCCGACGATTGACTCGGTTGATGTTGCGAACCGCATCCTTGAGGTCTACGAGGAACTGTGGCACGAGTTGAACGATCCCGAGCTGGTCGACGAGAAAGAGCTGTGGCGTATCAACAAACGCGTCGAGCGACTCAACTCGCTCGGTTTCGACATCGGCGAGCTCGACATCCAAACAGGCGAAACGGGCACCACCGTGCGCATTCAACCCAAAGTGGTGGATGCCGGACACCACGCTCGCCGACTACTCCGCCTCACCGGTCTCGACGTGCAAGAAAATCAGGCTCGCCGATTGCTCAACGATCTCGACCGGTACGCGGCAACCGTGCAGATTCCCGGACTCGACGAAGAGATGAAGGCACACCTGTGGCTCACGCGGGTGTACGAGCCCGTCATTCGGGCGATACCCACCGAGTATGAACACAAGCTCGAGTCAGCCGAGGTGTTTCACCAAGTGCTCGAGCATCGGTGGTACATGTGTGAAGAGCAGGGGCGGGATGTGCCACTCAACGAAGTCGTGCGCGACTACGTCGACAACGTGCTGCAGTATCGCCGCGACGAAGACGTCATCATGCTCGCGCCGACTGCGTCAATCACGCTCCCCATCGACGTTGTCGACGAGGACGGCTTCGGCTGGGGTGACCCAGAACCGCCACCCCGCGCGGCAGACGAGCCAGAGCGCGACTGGCGCGATCTCGTTTAGTGAGCGACTAAGGAAACAATCGGAGGGTGCCGGGGTCAGCGGGTCGCCGTGTGAATCACGGGTCGCAAGGGCGACTCCTCGGGAACCCGCTCGAGCAATGCGACTCCGTCCACCGGCTCCCCCACCGGTGCAGCAAGGATTGCGCCGGGCACCGCGCGCAGAACCTCCGCGATGAACGTTTCGCGCAGCAGGTCGGCCTTCATCACGTTGCCCGTCCAGCTAAACCTCGGTGCAGGCGAATTCGCGTCAGCCTCGAGCAGCCCGACTCT
>CANGKD010000059.1 GCA_947454495.1 Actinomycetota bacterium | reverse complement strand
TCGTGGGTGGAGGTGGAGCCACGGTTTACCAGGACCAAGGCATCTACGCGGGCGGCGGTGGAGCCGTCGTCTACGTCGCAAACGTCGACATCTCGGCCCCCGTCGAGATCACCGTCGGAATAGGCGCACAGAGCGCTTCCGATATTCAGGGCGGTTCCTCGTCGGTGAACTCTGACTCCGCTGCCGGCGGTGTGACGGGCATCCCTGACCCTTCCGGTTCCGGTGTCGGCGGAACAAGCGGGAGCGGCAACCTCGGGTCGAGCTACGACATCGGTGGAGGCATCTTCAGGGGCGCCGGAGGTGGCGCGGGCGCTGCGGCTGGTGGTTACGCAGGTGGACTGGGCGTGCTGCCGTCGGTGGCAGCGAACGAACCGCAATTGTGGCCGGCAGATCCGAGCGAAATGTATCTCGGCTGCGGCGGGTCGATTCAGACAATGGCCGACGGCTTCGGCTTGGCCGGCTGGGGTGCAGACGGAACGGGTCAGCGAGATTACGGCATGGACGGTCTCGTGATCCTGCGATGGACTCCAGGCTCGGCATCCTTGCCTGCAACGGGTGTCAACGCGGGCACGTTCGCCGCGTTTGCCGCCGCGTTCATGATCCCGGGCGCCGCATTGCTGGCATTCGGGATGCGCGGCCGTCGCGCTCGGTAGCTTGCCCACCGGGCTCGACCCGCGAGGCGCCCTGTCGCTACGATAGGGCGCATGATTAGTGGGTCTTCTCGTCGAAATGTCGTTCTTTTTGCCAGCGCCGGGCTCGTCGCCACGCCGCTCGTAGCCTTGGCAACACCCGCGTTTGCGGCCGACACGTGTGGCACGACGGACCCGGCTGCCACCGAGGTTGCCCCCGGTGTGTGCGAAGTTCAGTTCGTTGAGTCGGGAACGTTCACGTTTAACGCGCCCTCGGGCGTGGCCAAGCTCTCGGCTGTCATCGTCGGAGCCGGTGGCGGTTATTCATCCGGTGGACCCGATGCCTATGGCGGTGGTGGCGGCGCGGTTGTGTACGTCGCGTCGGTCGACACAACTGCGCCGATTGCCATTGAAGTGGGAATGGGCGTGGACGGTTCCTCTAACGCAGGCGGATCGTCGTCGGTCAATTCCGACGTGGCCGCGGGAGGCTTCAGCGGAAACCGTGATGGCGGGTCGGGTTGTGAGTGCGGTGGCTCGAGTGGCAACGGCAACGCCGGGTGGCCCGACTTCATGTTTGGAGCCGGCGGTGGAGCGGGTGGTCCGGCGCCTGACCAGAATTCCGGTGGTCCCGGAGTTACGGCCTCCGCAGCGGCAAATGACGCGGACTTGTGGCCGGCAGTTGCCGGGGAACCAGCCTATGGCGCCGGCGGAAACGTAATCGTGCTCCCGTCCATTGCGGGCGTTGCCGGTTCCGGGGCGAACACTGATGCGGCATCGGGTGACGACGGACTCGTGATTCTGCGCTGGACAATGGCATCAAGCCTCGTCAACACCGGTCTGACCTCGTGGAGCATCGCCCTCGGTGCGCTCCTCGCCGGCGCCCTGTTCTTCGTGGCCTCCGGTTCGTTCAAGGCGCGGAGTGACCTGCAGTTCGCCGGTCGCCGCCAGCGCCTCGTTGCGTTACTCAAGGATGCCGACGAACGTCTGGGTCGAACCGAGGAGTAGCATCGGGTTATGAGCTTCCCCACACGCGCCTACGCCGCATTTGACACCACGTCCGAGCTTCGTCCGCACACCATCCACCGTCGCGACGTCGGCCCGAAGGATGTGCGCATCGATGTTGAGTTCGAGGGCATCTGCCACTCCGACATCCACACGGTCAACGGCGACTGGGGCCCTCAGCCGTTCCCGGTTGTGCCCGGCCATGAAGTCATCGGTCGCGTCGCCGAAGTAGGCGCATCCGTCAAGAAATTCAAGGTTGGCGACCTCGTGGGTGTGGGCGTATTCGTCGACAGCTGCGGTGAATGTGCCTCGTGCAAGGACGGCCGCGAGCAACACTGCGCCAACGGTCCCGTGTGGACCTACGGTGCACCGGATCCCGACTTCGAAGGTCAGACGACGCACGGTGGATACTCGCAGTCAATCGTCATCACCGAAAAGGCCGTCATGCGCGTGCCCGAGAACCTCGACCCCGCAGCCACGGCACCCTTGCTGTGTGCGGGAATCACCACCTACTCACCACTGAAGACGTGGGATGCGGGCCCCGGCAAGCGCGTCGGCATCGTCGGGATTGGCGGCCTCGGCCACCTCGGCGTCAAGTACTCGCACGCGCTGGGCGCCACGACCGTTGGATTCACGACGAGTCCGGACAAAGCAGACATGATCCGCGGACTCGGTGCCGACGAGGTCATCGTCTCAACCGACGAAGACGCCATGGCGAACGCGAGCGAGACGTTCGACCTCATTGTGTCGACAGTTCCTCAGTCGCACGACGTCAACCCGTACCTGCGCTTGCTCAAGCCAGATGGAACGCTCGTGCTCGTTGGCGCAGTGGAGCCACTGACCGAACCCATTGACGCGCGCCTGCTCGTTCTCAAGCGTCGCCGTCTCGCCGGGTCGAACATTGGTAGCCTCACCGAGCTGCAGGACATGCTCGACTTCTCGGGCAAGCACAACATCGTTGCCGACATCGAGCTCATCAACGCCGATTACATCAACGAAGCATTCAAGCGCGTTCGCAAGAACGATGTCACGTTCCGCTTCGTGATTGACACGTCGACTATCCCCGCCGAGTAGCCAGTTCGGGATGCTCGGCGACGAGCATCCCGCCCAGGTACACCGTGCCCACCTCGTTGAGGTGATTCACATCGCGAAAAAGCACGGCGTCATCGCGCTCCATCGAACACGTGTCACGGGTGCAGAAGAACTTCGCCGTGTCGAGCAATTCCGTTCCGGGAAGTGCCGCCACTACGTCGCGTAGTTGCGCCGTGTAAGCGTCGTGGGCGGCCCAGAAGTTCGACGCAGGCATCTCGCAACGTTTGGGTAACACGAGCCCTTGGGCGTACTTGCACTGGAACGGACCAAACGAAAATGTCGGATTGTCGTCGGTGATGAAAATCTGTCGACCCGCCTCAGACAGGGGCTTCAGGGATTCGACCAACTTGTCGGCATCAACCCCTTTGCCAAACCAGTTCACGCTCACGATGATGTTCTGGATTGACGGGTTCGCCTCGATGAAGTCGAAAATCTGGTTCATGCGGTCATCGCCGCGGTAGTACTGACCGGCGTTGTTCAGATAGAACGCAACGTTGTCATTGGGGAGAGCCTGGGCAAGTCCGGGGAATAGATGCTCGGCATGCGAGTCACCCACAATCGCGACGGTCACCGGTTCGTTCTGTTGCGATTGCCGGCAGCGCTGGAATCCCTTCCAGCTTGGCGCGGTGTCGAATAATGCCGCGGGCTCACACGGGTAAGACATTGACTCGACCCATGCGTTGTAGTCGACGGTGTCGATGCCCCCGGCGAGCACGTGCGAATATGCACCGGCTTCAAATTGAGGGACCAGCACCTCGCGATCGGCCCACAGCATTCCACCGGCAAGTACCGACGGCACGGCGATGACCGCAAGAAAAGCGGGAATTGCTTGGCGTACCCGGGTGAACGTTGCGTTGCGAAACGGTTCCTCGATGAACCGGAAGGAGAGCATCGCCGGAATAACCGAGGCGATCGCGGCCAGTAGGCCGATGAAGGGTTGCGTCGGCCAAATCGCCAGTGCAAAAACAATCAGCGGCCAGTGCCACAAGTACAGCGAATATGAACGATCGCCGATGGCGACCATGGGACGAACGGAGAGCGCTGTTGATACGAGGTTGTTGCTCCGGCTACCGATCACGATAAGGACCACCGTGGAGAGCACCGGAAGCAAAGTCCACGGCCCTGGCCACGGCGTCGACTCCGAAATGACGAAGAAGGATGCAATCAGCCCCGCTGCGGCGACAATTCCAAGAATGTTGGCAACGAGACGTGACGCGATGCTCAGGCGAGAGGCTACCAACGCGATGATCGCCCCGGCTGCAAATTCCCATGCACGAGTGATCGTGCTGTAGAAGCCCAGCAGGTAGCCGCTGCTGATTTCGACCGATTTGAGGGCATACAGTGCGGCGAACAATGAAATTGCACCGATGCCGCACACGGCAAGGACCGGCAGCCACCGGGCGAATGCGACTCGCGACGCGCCACGAGCACCCGGGCCGAACTTTGCCGCGAGAAACCACGCGAGCGCGAGAATCCACGGGAAGAAGACATAAAACTGTTCTTCGACCGACAGCGACCAGGTGTGCAACAGCGGGTTGGTGGTGGCAGCTGGATCGAAGTAGCCGCCCGTGGTCAGTGCAATCACCCAGTTGGCAACGATGAACATGGCACCGAGCGCCGTTTGGCCGGCGATGACCTGTTGGTCGAACGGCGAGAACAAGAGGAACGAGAATACGACACTGAAGGCGACGGTGACGGCCAGTGCGGGCGTGAGCCGCTTGAAGCGTCGAATGTAGAACCGGCGCATGTCGAGTCGTCCACGAGATTCGCGTTCTCGGCGAAGCATCGCGGTAATGACGAAACCTGAGATAACGAAGAAAATGTCGACCCCAACAAATCCGCCCGGGACGGGCAGACCGGCGTGAAACGCAATGACGCTCAGCACGGCGATCGCCCGCAAGCCCTGCACGTCACGGCGCAAACGTGGCGCAGCAGACGAGTGTTCGACCGGAACGTGAGTGGACACGGGTCATCCGCCTTTCAGCTCGATTTTGGCGACGCGAAGAATGCCACGAGCCCCCTCGATTATTCCCCAGCCGACGAGAGCGGCGCGACGCAAGACCTCAGGTCAGGCCGAGGCGCGCGGGCGTTTCGGCCGAGCGACGGGTTGCTGTTGCGTGATGCAGTGGATGCCGCCTCCGCGCTCGAAGATGGCGCGTGCATCCACAAGAACAATCTCGCGCCCCGGGTAGACACGCTTCATGACGCGCACGGCCCGCGCGTCGCCTGGGTCGTTGAAGCCGCACAGAATGACGGCACCGTTGCACACATAGTGGTTGATGTAGCTGTAGTCATTCCAGCCGTGATCGTCCTCGAGCACGTCGGGCGCCGGAACGCTGACCACCTTGAGCTTGGGCGCGTTTGGTTTGTTCTTTGCACGCCGTCGCGCGAGCGCTTTGAGCACGCGGCGGGCCTCTTGACTGATCCAATAGTCGGGATGCTCGACATTGCGCTGGTCGTGGAAAAGAACCGTGTTGGCGTCGGCGAAACACGCGACGATGTCAATGTGACCTCGAGTGCCGAATTCCTCGTAGTCGCGAGTGAGGCCTCGCGCGAACCAGACAACTTCTCGCGCACCGAGCTTGTCTCGCAACTCTGCTTCGACGCCTTCGGGCGTCCAACCCGGATTTCGACCGGAATCGAGCTGCACGGTTTCGGTGATGAGGACGGTGCTCTTTCCATCGACGTGGATGCCGCCGCCCTCGTTCACCATGTTGGAACTCACGACCGGGACGCCCGACTTCTTCGCAATGAACTTCGCGATTTGAGCATCCTTGTCGAACTGCGACCACGTTTGATCGCCCCAGCCGTTAAACACCCAATCCACGGCGGCGACAGAGCCGTCGGCAATCGAGCGCACAAACGTGGGCCCGATGTCGCGCATCCACGCGTCATTGAGCGGTGCCGCGAGAATCTCCACCCGCGGGTCGAGCCATTCTTTGGCAACGCTCACGGCAGACGGGTCCACAATCATCGTCACGGGCTCAAAGTTGACGATGGCGTTTGCCACACGTGACCAGGCCCCACGCGCCTCATCCTGTTCTTCGCGCGAATCGCCGAGCGTGTATCCACTCGATGGCCACGCCATCCACGTGCGCTCGTGTTTCTCCCACTCTGCCGGCATGCGCCAGGCAAGTTTGGGTGCAGCGGCTTGTGCCATCTGGGGTCCTTACTCGCGAGAGTGGATGAGGAATCTAGGTGAGGTGGTTAATCATTTTCCATGGTGTCGAGAATCTGCACCAGAGCCTCGTATGTGGTCTGCGGATTCACTATGGAGAATCGCGTGTTGGGTTGGCCGAGGTGAGAGCTCGGAACGACGAACGCGACGTCTCGATGCAGTAGATCAGTTGACCAACGCGCGTAGTCCGCGGCGCTCCAGCCATCGCGCGTGAAGACGACGTTCGAGAGTTCTGGCTGACGAACGAGCGCGAATCCCGGGCGACGATCAATCTCGGCCGCAATTTTGTGGGCCAGTTGGATGTTCGACTCGACGGCATCGCGATACGCGCCGATTCCGTGCGTGGCCAACGAGAACCACAGCGGCAGGCCGCGCGGCCGACGAGAGAGATGGTAGGCGTAGTCGCTCGGGTTCCAGTCGCCCGTCTCGGTCAGCACGTCGAGATACTCGGCATGCTGCGTGTGCGCGGCCTTAGCTAAGAGTGGGTCGCGGTAGACGAGGGCACACGCATCGAATGGCGCGAACAACCATTTGTGTGGGTCCACGATGAAGGAGTCGGCCAACTCGACACCGTCGAACAGGTGGCGCGAACTCGGCGCAAGCATCCCGGCCAGACCGTAGGCGCCGTCAACGTGAAACCACGCACCGTGTTCGTGAGCAATCTCACCGATGGACCGCAGATGGTCGACAATTCCGAAGTTTGTGGTTCCTCCCGTGGCAACAACGGCAAAGACACCGTCCCATTCCGTCACCGCGGCGGCCACGTCCAAACCATTCATTTTGCCGGATTCGCCGATAGGAACCGGAATGATTTCGACATCCATGACGCGAGCGGCGGCCTTCAAACTCGAATGCGCCTCAGCGCTGCAGGCAAAAGCCCAGCGGCGAGGCATGGGTTCACCACTGCGCTCGCGCGCGACCTTAGCGGTGTGGCGGGCGGCCACCAGCGCAGACAGGTTGCCGAGCGTGCCGCCTTGCACGAACACGCCACCGGCGCCGTCGGGGAGTCCGGCCTCGCGCGCGAGCCACTGCAAGACCTCGTTTTCGGCGTAGACCGCGCCGGCGCCTTCGGCCCATGACCCGCCGTAGATGCTCGACGCGGAGACGACGAGGTCAAAAAGGGTGGCGGCCTCGGTCGGCGCGGCGGGGATAAACGACAAGAACCCCGGGTTATCCACGGAGATGCACGAGGGTGCAAGAACTTCTTCAAATAACTTGAGCGCGGTCAGTCCGCCGATGCCGGTTTCGGTCACCGTCGGGGGCACGAGCGCAGCAAGTTCCGCAGGCGTCTTCGATTCGTCGAGCGGCGCGGGCTCGTAATTCATGCGTCGCCGTGCGTAGTCGAAAACTTCCTCGCGAAGTTTCAACGTATCGACATCGAGCGCATGCATGCGATCTGAGGGCGGAGTAGTCATGACGACAGTCCATTCGAGTCATCGATCGATGTCCCGCCACGGCGAATGCCGTGCGACTGGGGAGTACCGAATCGGCGAATGAGAGCCTAGCCGGATTCGCGACACGCCGAAACTGACACAACATCTAGTGGAATGACAAAGGTGTCATTCCGGTTATATAGTGAAGTTCCACCGCAGTTGCGGAAGAGGCTCTCAGTCTCGAAACCAGAAACTTGATTTATCTAAGGAGGCGACCATGGAGTTCGAAGGTAACGACACCGTTGGTGGCTACGCCGTGCCCGTCGACCCGATGGACATGTTGCAGTGCGACAGCTGCCAGTAATACCCACACCTTTTGTCGCGTGAGCGACACATCGAACGCCCTGACCAACGCTGGTCAGGGCGTTCGCGCGTTGGATAGCCTGAAGTCGTGATTGCGCAGACCTGGGGGGCGGTGCGGGCCGACGTTCGACGGCTCGTCGGTAAGTACGCTCTGCACCCCATCGTGTTGCTGCCCGGCCTCGTGCTCTTGTCACTGGGCACCGCGTTTGCGGACACCCAAAATCTCAACCGATACAACGAGGGCTGGGTCATCGTCGCCCTCCAAGGCTTCGTCGTGGCCTGTGCCGTCTTCTTTGTCCTCGGCGTTCCCGTGCGCCTTGCAACGGGTGTGTGGCGAACCGTCGAGATTCTGATTCTCTATGCCACAACTGAGCTTGTACGCACCCTTGTCGTCGAGAGCGCGGCGCTCGAGCGTGGGCTTATCCAAACCACGGATTGGACCACGCAGTCAATTACTGCACTTTCGACCGGCCTAACGATTTATGGCGTCGCATCGCTTGCGGTTAACAACGCCGGTGAATTTAGGTCGACCGTCGCGGATTTGAAGATGCGCACGGCCTTACTCCAAACGACCTTGGCTCGTACTGAGCTCGATGCAAACGTTGCCCGTCGTGAAATTCTGCGGTCGGCCAAAGCGACGATTCGGGCGGCTCTGAAAAAGACTCTGGCTAAAGACTCGACCGAAGAGACGGTTCGCGCCCTGCTCGACGTGTCGGATGACGTGGTGCGCCCCCTGAGTCGCCAATTGATGTATCGACCAGGCACATTCGCGGGCATCCAACCCACACCCGTGAGAACGCGGTTCCAGTTCTGGGAGGTTGTCGACCTCGCCTCGTCGACGAAACCATTCAGACCCGGCGCGACCGTTCTGGTTGGGGGCATGCTTTCCCTCGGCGCGGCGGCAACGGCGGCTCCATACGGTCTCGGGATTCTCGCCCTCGTCGCACTCCTCGCGATCCCCTTTTCCATCCTGTGGTTTGCGGATCGGTTTCTCACGAACCGCCTGCGCGCGCGGGGTCGCATGTTTCGATTTTTCGCGGTTTGTGCGGTGTACATCGTGGCCTGTGGGAGCGATGCCGTCATCGTCGGCTTTGTGAACGGTCTCGCTCAGCCGCTGCTGACGACGTTCGTTTGCTATGCGACGGTCATGGGCATGCTCATCCTCTGGTATCTCGCCACCATGATCGGCGTGCGACGAGGCTACGACGAGGTTATCGAGCAGATCACAGAAGTAAACCGTCGCCTTGAATGGGCGGTGGCTCGAGTAAATGCCCGGCTCTGGACCGACCAAAAGGAGCTGTCGCGCATCTTGCACAACGAAGTTCAAGGCGTTCTGGTGGCGACGGCATTCAAGCTTCAGCGCGACTGGGAGTTGGGCAAAGCACTCGATGTCGACCCCGATGTGATTCGGGCTACCGTGCTCGATGCACTCGAGAGTCCGAGCGCCCCCTCGGCAACGCCGGTGTTGCAAAAGACGCTGGCCGACGAGGTAGAACGGTGGCACGGGGTTCTCGCGATTTCATGGGACATTGACGACGCGTCATTCGCCTGTGTGAACGCTGACCGCGACGCCCGACGCGTCATTGGCGACCTCATCTCGGAGTTCATGACAAACGCGGTCAAGCACGGTCGGGCACACAACGCGACTGTGTGGATGCGCCCCACAAGCCGAGGCACGATGGACCTCTCGCTCTACAACGACGGTGCTCCCATGCCCAAAGACCGAGTGCCGGGACTGGGCGTCGAACTCGCGTACTCGATTTCGGTGTCGTTGCGTTTGCCGCCTCGAAGTAAGGGAGTCGAACTTCGCATCGAAATTCCATGCGAGGAATTCGAGGCGCCCGCGCCGAGCAGTTCGCGGGTCGCGCACGACCGCCGTCGAATAAGCTGAGCGCCATGGCTGTGAATCCCGCTTTGGAAGGTCGAGTTCTTCCGCCCGCGCTTGCGTATCTTGTTGGTCGAGAGAAGGTTCGCGAGTTCGCTCGCGCCGTCCTCTCCACAAGCCCGTTGAGTCACGATGTCGCCGCTGCCCGCGCTGCGGGCTATTCCGACCTTGTCGCGCCGCCGACATTTCCAATCGTCGTGCAGGAAAAGACGCTGGCTCAACTCCTTGCGGAACCCGATGCCGGCATCGATTTCAGCCGTGTTGTGCACGGTGAGCAGAGGTTTTCGTACTCCCGACCCATCGTCGCCGGAGATGAACTCATCGCACAGCTCACGGTTGCATCAATCAAGACCCTGGGCGGTCACACGATGATTACGGCCGTGTCAGACATCACCGATTCGAGTGGGGCCCATGTGGTTACCGCAACATCCACTCTCGTAGTGCGAGGAGATGAATAATGGCGCACACAGTCGAGTCCGTCGCCGTCGGCGAGGAAATTCCCGCCGTCGATTACCACCTCACGCGGGACACCCTCGTGCGTTACGCGGGCGCGTCGGGGGACTTCAACCCCATTCACTATCGCGACGACGTGGCCGCATCTGTGGGTCTGCCAGGCGTGCTCGCGCACGGCATGTTGACGATGGGCGTGGCCGTGCAGTCAACGGTGAATTGGATCGGCGACCCGGGTCGGATCGTCGATTACCAAACGAGGTTCACGCGTCCCGTCGTGGTCGACCCCGCAGCGGGGGC
>CANGKD010000058.1 GCA_947454495.1 Actinomycetota bacterium | reverse complement strand
TATTTGGCGCCCACGAACTCTGCGACCTCGGCGGCCGCGAGCGTAATTGCTCCACCCTGTGTGCGCGGTTTAGTACCGAGCGCCGGGATGCGGTCGAGACCATGTTCCTCAGTGGACTCAATGATGCGGGCCATCGTGGCAACCGTCACAGTCGGGTACTCGCCCACCGAAGTTTCACCAGAAAGCATCACGGCATCGGTGCCATCCAGCACAGCGTTTGCACAGTCGGATGCCTCCGCGCGAGTAGGACGCGGACTCGAGATCATCGATTCCAAGACCTGCGTCGCGACGATAACGGGCTTAGCCCAACGACGCGAAAGCTCAACGGCACGCTTTTGCACAATCGGCACGGCTTCGAGGGGCAGCTCAACACCGAGGTCGCCACGAGCCACCATGATTCCGTCGAAAGCATCGACAATCTCCTCGAGATTGTCGACTGCCTGCGGCTTCTCAACCTTCGCGATGACGGGAAGGCGGACTCCCTCCTCATCCATGATCTCGTGAACTCGCACGATATCTTTGGCGTCTCGAACGAAGCTCAACGCAATGAAATCGGCGCCGAGCTTGAGACCCCAGCGCAAGTCGGCCTCGTCTTTGTCGCTCATGGCGGGCACGTTGACAGCCACACCGGGGAGGTTGATTCCCTTGTTGTTCGAGATAGGACCGGCCACCTCGACAACCGTTGTGACGGTGCGGTCGTCCGCAGCGGTCACACGAAGTCCAACCTTGCCGTCGTCAATCAAAAGCGGGTCACCCGGCTTGACATCGCCCGGCAGGCCCTTATAGGTCGTCGACGAGAGCTCCTTCGTTCCGACAATGTCATCGATGGTGATTGTGAAGACGTCACCCTCTGCAAGGTCGTATGGTCCCCCCTCAAACTTGCCGAGACGGATCTTCGGTCCCTGCAAATCAACGAGAACCGCAACGGGCTGACCCAGGTCGGCCGCGGCTTTCCGCACGTTGCGGTACACCTCTTCATGCACGTCATACGAACCGTGACTCAGGTTCATTCGGCAGACGTTGACACCGGCCTCGATAATGCTCTTGATGCTTTCATAGCTCGCCGTTGCCGGTCCGAGCGTCGCGACGATTTTTGCGCGTCTCATGTGTTCTGTCTCTCGTGGTGGTTGTGCTCAGTTGGTTCTGAAGCGGGAGGGAGGGAGGGAAGGAGGGAGGAAAAGACCATCTGTTAGAGAGCGCTGGTGTTCGGGGCGCGTGATGCCAAAGCTCTGGTTCAAGACTACGACAGCGGGCGTTCGTGAGCACTCACGGGACTCGGCAGTGACGTTGTCCCCTGCAGGTAACGATCGACCTGAGCGGCGACGCTCCGACCTTCGGCAATCGCCCACACAATGAGCGACTGACCACGTCCGGCATCTCCGGCGACGAACACCCCCGGACGAGCCGTCTCGTAGGAATTTGTGCGGGCGATGTTTCCACGGTCGTCGAGACCTGTATCGAACGCCGACGATACCTCTGCGGATTCGGGTCCGGTGAAGCCCAAAGCCAGCAAGACGAGATCGGCCGCTAATACCCGCTCGGTACCGGATTTCGGCACCCGTGCACCGTTGACGAATTCTGTCTCGGCAACTCGAACCCCGGATACACGTCCCGACCCGTCATCGACAAACTCGACCGTAGAAGCAAGATACGCCCGCTCTCCGCCCTCTTCATGAGCGCTGGCGACCTCGAAAAGTGTGGGCATGACTGGCCACGGCTGATTCTCGGGTCGTTCCACAGGGGGCTGCTTGCCGATTGCAAGTGTGGTCACAGACAGTGCGCCTTGTCGATGTGCCGTACCGAGGCAGTCGGCGCCGGTATCACCGCCACCGAGAATGATGACGTGTTTTCCTCGCGCGTCAATCTGGTTCTCGACCTGGTCTCCAGCTACGCGGCGGTTTGCCGGGACCAGATAATCCATCGCGAAATGCACGCCATCGAGGTCGCGGCCCGGAACACTCAAATCGCGCGGAACGAGGGCACCGGTTGCAATAACAACGGCGTCATACCGTTCGTAAAGCTGTTCCCACGTAATGTCGACACCGATGTTGACTCCGGAACGGAAAATTGTTCCCTCAGCTGCCATTTGTTCGAGGCGGCGATCGAGGTGTTGCTTTTCCATCTTGAAATCCGGGATGCCGTACCGCAGCAGTCCGCCAATTCGATCATCTCGTTCGTACACGGCGACCGTGTGGCCGATACGGGTCAATTGCTGAGCAGCTGCGAGACCAGCTGGGCCACTTCCTACGACCGCAACCGTCTTCTCGGTCATGCGGGTGGGGATGACCGGAGTCAAAAGACCCTGGGCGACTGCGTCATCGATGATCGACACTTCAACCTGCTTGATGGTCACAGCCGGTTGGTTAATGCCTAACACGCATGCCGATTCACAAGGTGCCGGGCACAGACGACCGGTGAATTCGGGGAAGTTGTTCGTTGCATGTAACCGGTCGAGTGCCGCCTTCGTGTCGCCCCGCCATACCAGATCGTTCCATTCGGGAATCAGGTTGCCGAGCGGGCATCCCTGGTGACAAAAAGGCACACCGCAGTCCATGCAGCGACCCGCCTGTCGCTTGACCACGCCCGAATCGGTCTGCTCGTAGACCTCATTCCAGTCCATGAGTCGAATCTCAACGGGACGGCGACGAGCAGTTTCGCGTTCCCGTGTCGTGAGAAAGCCTTTGGGATCAGCCACCGGTTACCTCCAAGATCTTCTTCCACGTCTCATCGCCATCGGGGTCCACACCCGAGTCCACGGCCTCTTGGCGGGTCGCCAGAACTGCCGCGTAATCTCGAGGCAAGACCTTGGTGAATTGAGCGATTGCTGCAGCACCATCATCGAGGAGTCGGCGCGCCAATGGCGAGCCGGTCTCGATTGCATGTCGCATGAGGAGGTCGCGCACAATTTCAGCGTCGGTGTCGTCGAGCTCGAGTAGCGTGAGCTCGCCCGTGCGCCGCGCATCCACGTTGACGTCTTCGATGTCGAGATCAAAAACGTAGGCAACTCCTCCACTCATGCCGGCACCGAGATTGCGGCCGGTCTTGCCGATGATGAGCGCCACGCCGCCGGTCATGTACTCCAGTGCGTGATCACCCACACCCTCGACAACACCGGTCGCGCCGGAGTTGCGAACGAAGAAGCGCTCCCCCACAATTCCGCTAACGAAGAGGTGACCGGAGGTAGCCCCGTACCCGATGACGTTCCCACCGATCACGTTGGCTTCGGGAGCAAATGTGGTGCGTTCATCCGGTCGGACGACGATATGTCCGCCCGAGAGACCCTTGCCCACGTAATCGTTGGCGTCACCGATGAGTTGAAGTGAGATGCCCCGCGGAACGAATGCGCCAAATGACTGACCCGCGGCCCCGTGCAGGGTGATCGAAATGGTGCCGTCGGGAAGACCCTCCGCACCATGTCGCTTGGTCAACTCGTGGCCCAGCATGGTTCCGACTGCCCGCTCGGTGTTGCGAACGTTCATCTCGATGACCGTTGGCTCTCCGAACTCGAGTGAATTACGAGCAAGCTTGATGAGCTCGACGTCAAAGTGTTGCTCAAGTTCATGGTTTTGGTTGCGCGCGTATTTGCGTGGCTCGTCAGCACCAAAGGCTGGCCCGACGAGAACGGGTTCCAGGTTGAGGCCATCGGCCTTCCAGTGCTCGACTGCCCGGCGAACGTTGAGCAAATCCGCCCGACCAATCGCTTCGTCGAGGGATCGGAAACCGAGAGCAGCGAGATATTCGCGCACTTCTTCGGCAATGAATTCGAAGAAGTTGACGACAAATTCCGGTTTGCCCGCAAAGCGTGCCCGCAGCTCCGGGTTTTGCGTGGCAACGCCGACCGGGCAGGTGTCCAGGTGACACACCCGCATCATGATGCATCCCGAGACGACGAGTGGCGCGGTCGCAAAACCAAACTCTTCCCCACCCAACAGCGCAGCAATGATGACGTCACGGCCCGTCTTGAGCTGTCCGTCCACCTGCACCACAACCCTGTCACGCATGCCGTTGAGCATGAGTGTTTGTTGGGCCTCGGCAAGCCCGAGTTCCCACGGCGTGCCGGCGTGCTTGAGTGAATTAAGGGGACTCGCGCCGGTACCGCCGTCGTGCCCACTGATAAGAATCACATCCGCGAGTGCTTTAGACACTCCGGCGGCGACGGCACCAATGCCGTTCTGGCTGACCAGCTTGACATGCACACGAGCGGATGGGTTCGAGCGTTTGAGATCGAAGATCAACTGCTTGAGGTCTTCAATCGAATAGATGTCGTGGTGCGGCGGCGGGCTGATCAAGCCCACACCCGCGGTCGCATGACGTGTTCGTGCAATGTTGGGGTAAACCTTGTTTGGCGGAAGTTGACCACCCTCACCGGGTTTTGCGCCCTGCGCCATTTTGATCTGCAGGTCATCTGCGTGCGTGAGGTACATGCTCGTCACACCGAAGCGACCAGACGCCACCTGCTTAATCGCACTTCGTCGTTGAGGATCAAGGAGCCGCTCGAGGTCCTCGCCGCCCTCGCCGGTATTGCTCTTTGCGCCGAGTTGATTCATCGCGAGGGCAAGCGTTTCGTGGGCCTCCTGCGAAATCGATCCATAGCTCATGGCGCCGGTCGAGAACCGCTTCACGATGGACGCGACAGACTCAACCTCACTCAGTGCGACCGGTATGCGTCCATGCGTTTCGAGCTCAAACAGTCCGCGAATGGTCATCAGATTGGCGGCTTGATCATCCACAAGTTTTGTGTACTCACGGAAAATGTCATAGCGGCGTGTGCGCGTCGAGTGCTGGAGTTTGAACACCGTCTCGGGATTGAAGAGGTGAGGTGCGCCGTCCCGACGCCACTGGAACTCTCCGCCAACTTCGAGTGATTCGTGCGCGTTTCCCGGAATGCCATCGAGAGGATACGCGCTCAGGTGGCGCTGTCGGTTCTCTTCGGCGATCACGTCGATTCCGACACCACCGAGTTTGCTCAAAGTCCCTGTGAAGTACTCGTCGACAAAGGCCTGCGACAGCCCAATCGCCTCAAAGGTCTGCGCGCCACGGTAGGACGCGACAGTCGAGATGCCCATCTTGGACATGATCTTCAACAGACCCTTGCCCAAAGCCTTTACAACATTTGCGCCGGCTTTTTCAGCGCTGACTTCGGTGATGTAACCCGTACGAACGAGATTCTCAGCAGATTCGACCGCGAGGTAAGGGTTAACCGCCGAGGCGCCGAAGCCAATGAGCATGGCCATGTGGTGGACTTCGCGCACGTCACCCGCTTCGACGACGATTCCGACGCGCATTCGCGTCTCGCCCCGAATCAAATGGTGGTGCACGGCAGAAAGGGACAGTAACGAGGGAATCGGGGCCAAGTCGCGATTCGAGTTTCGATCACTCAGAACGATGAAGCTTGCGCCCGCGGCGACGGCGTCATCCGCAGCTTGACACAGCTCCCGGAGGCGCGCCTCCATCGCCTGTGGACCTTGATCGACGCGATAGAGACAGCTCAGGGTGACGGTTTCCCGGTTGCCGTTCTCGTCCGTGAGGTGGTCAATCTTCGCGAGGTCGACGTTGCCGATAACGGGGAAATCAACCGACACCTGGTGCACGTGCGCGGGCGACGCAGTAAGTAAGTTGCGCTCCGGTCCCAGCCCGGCCTGCAAACTCGTGACAACTTCCTCGCGAATTGCGTCGAGAGGCGGGTTTGTCACCTGCGCGAACTGCTGCACAAAGTAGTCAAAGAGGAGTCGCGGTTTCTCGCTCAAGATCGCAATCGGAGTGTCGGATCCCATCGCACCGAGAGGCTCTTGCCCCGTGCGTGCCATCGGCGCAAGCATGACCCGAACGTCTTCCTGCGTGTAACCAAATGTGCGCTGACGACGACGCACAGATTCCGGTGTGTGCACGATGTGCTCGCGAGGAGGTAGATCGGCGAATTCGTATTTGCCTTGCGCGATCCAGTCGGCCCACGGGTTCGCGGTCGCGAGCTCAGCCTTGACCTCGTCATCGGACACGATGCGCCCCGCAACGGTGTCGACGAGGAACATCTTTCCGGGCTGCAGACGTCCCTTTGCTACGACGGTCGCGGGGTCGACGTCGTGCACACCGATTTCGGAGGCGACGACAATCAGGCCGTCGTTTGTGACCTGGTAGCGACCTGGTCGTAGACCGTTTCGGTCGAGCGTGGCACCGACCAACGCGCCATCCGTGAACGCAATGGCAGCGGGACCATCCCACGGCTCCATGAGTGCCGAATGAAATTCATAGAATGCACGGCGGTTAGGTTCCATGTTGGGCTGGTTTTCCCATGCCTCCGGAACCATCATCATGATTGCGTGCGGAAGCGAACGTCCGGCAAGCGTCAACAGTTCGACGACCTCGTCAAACGACGCGGAATCACTGGCACCCGGCGTGCAAATCGGAAAGACATCCGAGATGTCGCCGAGGAGCTCGGAGCTCAGCTGCGACTGACGAGCGCGCATCCAATTTCGGTTGCCTTGCACGGTGTTGATTTCACCGTTATGGGCAATAAAGCGGAATGGATGCGCGAGCGGCCATGAGGGGAAGGTATTCGTTGAGTAACGCGAGTGAACGAGGGCGAGCGTCGACGCAAAGCGCGGATCGCTGAGGTCGGGAAAAAACGGCTCGAGTTGGAGCGTGGTTACCATGCCCTTGTACACGAGGGTGCGAGCGGACAACGACGGGAAATACACCTCGACGTCGCGCTCGGCGCGCTTGCGAACGCGAAAAGCGCGACGGTCCAGTTCAATGCCCGTCAGGGCTGAGGAGGGGGTCCCCAGAAAGAGCTGCTCAATGACGGGCATGGCCGCTCTCGCGAGATCTCCAAGTACCTCGGGAGCCGTGGGAACCGTGCGCCATCCAAGGACAGTCAGGCCCTCGTCACGTGCGATGTCCTCAACGACCGTTTTGACGTCACGGCGGTTCGTCTCATCCGTCGGAAGAAAGACGTTCCCAACTGCGTAAGCGCCGGCTTGCGGAAGATCAAAGTCTGTGACGACCTCGAAAAATTCGTGCGGAATCTGAGTCATGATTCCTGCACCATCACCCGTTCCCGCGTCGGACCCGACCGCTCCACGGTGTTCGAGGTTGCGAAGTGAGCCCAAGGCAACGTCGATGATGTCGTGTCCTGGCGTGCCACGCAGCGTCGCCACCATCGCGAACCCGCAGGAGTCTCTTTCTTCGGTCGGATCATAAAGACCCGACGCCGCGGGAAGAAGCCCGAATCGTTGGTGCGGTAAAGGAAGCGTCATGAAACCCTCCGTAAAAATCTGAATAACGTCAGAGGGACGCCAGCGGCCCAAAACAGGTAAACCGTGTCGCCAGTGCGGTGGGGCGACATTCGTTCGACCGAATTGTGGCTATTTCTTCTTGCGGCTTGTGGCCGGTGCCTTGGTCGTGACGTTCGAAGTGACGGCGGCGTCATTGCCGGGGGTTTCCGTCTCCGCAGGAGAGTCTAGCGTGGCGGCAGCCTTTCGCTCTTCGGGTGAACGGCCAGGCAGATAGACAGACTCTTCAAGTCCCGGGTGACGTCGATTCTGCACGTAGATGATGATGATTCCCACGAGAATCGCGATCCATGCCGCCCAAATGTTGGTTCGTACACCCAGGAAGGTCTCGCTCGGATCGATGCGAATTGACTCGAAGAAGGAGCGACCGAGGCCGTACCAAATCAAATAAACGCCGAAAGCCTTACCCCACCGCAAGGCAATCTTGCGTTCGAGCAGCACGATTACCCCGGCACCGATGAGGTTCCACACAATTTCATAGAGAAAGGTCGGGTGAAAGAGCGTACCGGCCGGGAGCCCGATGGGATACGCGGGATTTGTTGCCTCGATTTCGAGTCCCCACGGCAGAGTTGTCGGCAGTCCGTAGAGCTCGTGGTTGAACCAGTTGCCGACACGTCCAAACGCTTGCGCAATCAGAAGTGCGGGGGCAAGCGCATCCGCGAACGACCAAAAGCGGAGCCCAGCAAAGCGGGTACCTATCCACGCACCCACTGCCCCGCCGAGAAGCGAACCGAAGATGGCGTTTCCGCCCTCCCAGATGTAGAGAGTGCGCAGCGGGTCGGCTCCGTCGTAGAAATAATCGGACGGGTGTGTCAGCACGTGGTAGGCACGAGCACCGATGATGCCAATGGGAATCGCGAAAAGGATGACGTCGAGAACAATCCACTTCTCCGAGCCCCGGCTAACCAAGCGACGATTCGTGATGAGCGTTGCGACCACAATTCCCGCCAGAATGCAGAGTGCATAGGCGTGAACGCGGAGGGGCCCGAGGTCAAAATAGCTCCACGTGGGGCTAGGAATGCTCGAGTGGAACGATGTCAGAAAACCTTGCACGGCTACTACCTTTGGTGGAGTTTCGAAGTCAACAAATATGCGCTAACGAGTTTAGGCGGGCGAACTAGATCCGCGCGTCCCGGAGCCCGACAGAGTAGATGCAAGCTCCGCGACGGCCGGTACCCCGCCGTCAGAAAGGGCTTTTACGAGAACCGACCCGACGATGGCGCCTTCGGCGTAGGCCTGCACTTCGCTCACTTGAGCCGCAGTGGAAATCCCCACACCCACACCGACGTGAGTGGCTCCGGCCTCGCGAAGACGATCGACCAAACCATGAGCTGCAGAATCCACGTCGGAACGTTCTCCCGTTATTCCCATGGTGGAGACGGCATAAACAAAACCACGGCTGGCCGCAACAGTGTTGGCTAATCGCTCCGGCGTCGACGACGGCGCCGCCAAAAAGATTCGGTCGAGATCATGCTTTTCGCTCGCGGCCATCCATTCCGCAGCCTCATCGGGAATGAGATCTGGCGTGATGAGTCCCGCGCCACCGGCGTCGGCCAAATCTGCAGCAAAACGCTCGACGCCGTATTGCACGACCGGATTCCAATAGGTCATGACAAGAATTGGTGCAGAAACGCGCTCCGTAATGGCACGAAGCGCGGTGAAGGCGTCACTCAAGCGAAACCCGTTGGCCAGGGCGGTTTGTGTCGCCTCTTGAATGACCAACCCATCCATGACGGGATCGGAATAGGGCAGCCCGAGCTCGACAATGTCAGCCCCGTTTTCGACGAGCGCCACGGCGGCCTCAATGCTCTCGTGAAGCGTCGGAAAACCAACGGGAAGGTACCCGATGAGGGCGGCACGCCCTTCGTTACGACATGCATCAAGTGTTGATTCGACACGAGAACTCATTGTGCTGCTCCGTCAAAAATGTCGAAATAGGCTCCCACGGTCTCCATGTCCTTATCTCCACGACCCGACAAATTGACGAGGATGATCCCCTCGGGTCCCAATTCCTTACCGAGCTCGAGGGCACCATGTAGCGCGTGCGCGGTCTCGATTGCAGGAATAATGCCTTCAGTGCGCGACAGGAGCCGGAGTGCGGCCATCGCCTCGTCATCGGTTACCGGACGGTAACTTGCTCGCCCAATGTCGTGCAACCATGAGTGCTCCGGTCCCACACCCGGGTAGTCGAGTCCGGCAGAGATTGAGTGAGATTCGATTGTTTGACCATCTTCGTCTTGAAGCATGTACGACCGTGCCCCGTGAAGAACGCCAGGACGGCCCTTGGTGATTGTCGCGGCGTGCTCGGGTGTGTTGACGCCACGCCCGGCGGCCTCGAAGCCAAAGAGTGCCACCTCGGGGTCATCGAGGAACGCATGGAAGATTCCAATCGCGTTCGATCCTCCCCCGACGCACGCGGCAACGGCGTCGGGCAACCGACCTGTCAGCGCATGAACTTGTTCGCGGGCCTCCTCGCCAATGATTTTGTGGAAGTCGCGAACCATGTAGGGGAATGGGTGTGGTCCGGCTACCGTGCCGAGCAGGTAATGAGTGTTTTCGACGTTGGCAACCCAGTCGCGCAGGGCTTCGTTGATGGCATCTTTGAGCGTGCGCGAGCCCGTGGTCACGGGAACAACCTCGGCACCGAGAAGACGCATCCGCGCGACGTTGAGAGCTTGCCGTTCAGTATCGACCTGCCCCATGTAGACAACGCACTCGAGTCCGAACAGCGCAGCCGCGGTTGCCGTCGCTACACCGTGTTGACCGGCACCTGTTTCTGCAATGAGGCGTGTCTTACCGATGCGCTTGGCAACCAGCGCCTGTCCGAGCACATTGTTGATTTTGTGGCTGCCCGTGTGGTTCAAATCTTCACGCTTCAAGAGAATGCGCGCGTTACCACCGTGTGCCGCAAAGCGGGGAACCTCCGTGATGAGCGACGGGCGCCCGGTGTACGTCCGGTGTAAATCGGCAAGCTCGGCCTGAAACGCGGGATCAATCTTGCACGCGTCATAGGCCTGCGACAGTTCGTCGAGAGCCGCAATAAGTG
>CANGKD010000057.1 GCA_947454495.1 Actinomycetota bacterium | reverse complement strand
CGACCATTTGCCGGATCCACCGCGAATTGAATGTTGCAACCTCCGGTGTCGACACCGACGAGTCGAATGATCTCGATGCCGATGTCTCGCAGGTTCTGGTACTCGCGGTCCGTCAGAGTCAACGCCGGCGCGACAGTGATGCTGTCCCCCGTGTGAACGCCGACGGGATCGACATTTTCAATCGAACACACGACGACGGTGTTATCCGCGGTATCGCGCATCAGTTCGAGCTCGTATTCCTTCCAGCCCAGGATGCTCTCTTCGAGCAACACTTCACTCGTCGGGCTCGATTGCAATCCGTCGGCGACGATGCGGACGAGCTCCTCGCGGGTGTATGCGAATCCGGAGCCAAGCCCGCCCATGGTGAACGATGGCCGCACCACGAGCGGATATCCGAGATCTTCGGCGTAGGCGATGGCCTGCTCGACCGTATGTGCGATGTGCGATCGGGCGACATCGGCGCCGGCCTCAAGCACGAGGTCTTTGAAAAGCTGACGATCTTCGCCCTTACGAATGGCATCGACCTTGGCACCAATGAGCTCGACGTTGTACTTCTCGAGAATGCCCATCTCGTGCAGAGAAATGGCCGCGTTCAGCGCAGTTTGTCCGCCGAGCGTAGGCAGGATCGCGTCGGGGCGTTCCTTCGCAATGATCGATTCAATGATTTCGGGAGTGATTGGTTCCACATACGTCGCGTCCGCAAAGTCGGGATCCGTCATGATTGTCGCCGGGTTGCTGTTGACGAGAATGACGCGGATGCCCTCCTCGCGAAGCACGCGACAGGCCTGCGTTCCGGAGTAGTCAAACTCACAGGCCTGACCAATCACAATGGGGCCTGAGCCGATGACGAGAACGGAATTTATATCGGTGCGACGTGGCATTACTTGCGACCTCCAGTAGTTTGCGTGGCCACGACCATGTCGCGGAATCGATCAAAGAGGTAGTTTGAGTCGTGCGGGCCGGCCGCTGCCTCCGGGTGGTATTGAACCGAAAAGGCATTGAGGTCAAGGCATCGCAAGCCCTCGACCACGTTGTCGTTCAGGCTGAAGTGACTGACCTCAACCCGACCGAATCCCGCGGGAGAGTCGAGGACGCCGTCGATGGGAGCATCCACGGCGAAGCCGTGGTTCTGGCTCGTAATCTCCACGCGACCCGTCGCCTTGTCGAGCACCGGTTGGTTGATTCCACGGTGACCGAACGGCAATTTGTACGTTTCGAAGCCCAACGCACGACCGAGAAGCTGATTGCCAAAACAAATGCCGAAGAACGGGATGCCTTCGCGCAAGGCCTCGCGCAACAATTCAACGTGTCGATCTGAGGCGCTCGGGTCACCGGGCCCGTTCGAGTAAAACAGCGCAACCGGTGACAGCGCACGAATCTCGTCAATGGTGACGCTTTGCGGGAGAACATGCGCGTCGAATCCACGCTCTGCGATGTAATTCACCGTGGACGTCTTTACGCCCAGATCGAGAATCGCGACGGCACCGAGCGTGTCACCAATTGCTGGAACAACGTATGCCTGCTGGGTTGACACCTCGTTCGAGAGATTTCGACCCGACATCGACGGGGCAGATCGAACGGCCTCGAGCTGCTCTTCCGGCGTGAGTGTCGCGTCGTCGCCGGAAAAGATTCCGGCGCGCATTGCTCCCTTGCTTCGAATATGCCGAGTGATTGCCCGGGTATCGACACCAGCGAGCCCAACGATGTCGTTGCTGAGCATGTCGTCATCAAGCGAGCGTTGCGCTCGGAAGTTCGAGACGACGCGCGACGGTTCGCGCACGATGAACCCGCTCACCCAAATGCGCCGGGATTCCATGTCGGCATCATTCATCCCGGTGTTGCCAACATGTGGAGCCGTCATCAGCACGATTTGCCCCGCGTACGACGGGTCGGTCAGAGTTTCCTGGTAGCCACTCATTCCGGTGGCGAACACGATCTCACCGAATGTGCGCCCCAGAGCTCCAAATGGGCGACCTCGAAAACGGGTGCCGTCTTCGAGGACGAGAACGGCGGGTTGCATCAATGCGGTCACGATGTGTGTTCCTTCGGCGCGGGTTGTTCTGGTGATGTGAATGTGGCGTTGACCGTGTCAACAAACAGCGTTCGCTCGAGTCGACTCGGAATTCGAAAGAACGATGTCACGTTCGTTCCATTCGCGGCAATCCAATCGATGGCCGTGAGCGAGCCTCGCCCCGCCGATCGATCGATCGTGGCATCGGCCGCTCGCACCTGCACCAATTGCTCACTTGGAATAAACGTGGCAAATTCACCGCGCGGTTCCACTTCGATGCCGGCTCGGCTGATCGACACTGTGGCGCGCGCGCGAAACGCGAGCCCCGGTATCGCCAATCGTTCGAGCGGCTCCTCCGTTGGAGTCGTCGACACGTAGAAGCAACGAATTTCAAGTAGACGAAGCGAGGCGGACGCAGCGCCTGACGTGATGATGGCCAGATCGCGCCGACGACGGCGCTGCCAAGAGACAAACATCAGCGTGCAGGCAATGGCAATCAGCGAGATGACGATGAGTGCGCCGAAGAACTTATCCATTGTGTTGTGCCTTCCTGCCGTGATTGCGAACCGACGCAGCAACGACTTCTGTGTCGACGACGACACCGTTACGTACGGTGAAATATCCGTGTCGCATGGTGTGCACGATTCGACCGGGAAGTTCTCTTCCCACATATGGCGAATTTGAAGACTTGCCGGTGAGGCTGGCCACGGAGAATTGGCGGCGCGCATTCTCATCGATGAAAGTCAGGTCGGCGATGCGGCCTACTGCAATCTGTCCCGCGACGTCAGAGATGCCACCAATCTGTGCGGGCGTCGTGCTCATCGTTCGCGCGACGTCATTCCACGTCATGAGTCCGGACTCGACCATCGTGAGTTGGACAACCGACAGAGCCGTCTCAAGGCCGACCATGCCAAACGCGGCATCTCCCCACTCACATTCCTTGCTTTCACTCGGGTGGGGCGCGTGATCGGTTGCCACGATGTCAATGGTGCCGTCGGCGAGTCCCGCACGTACGGCCAGCACGTCGGATTCGGAGCGCAGCGGCGGATTCACCTTGAATCGAGCGTCGTAACCCTGCGCGCTCTCATCCGTGAGGAGCAGGTGATGGGGAGTCACCTCTGCGGTCACGCGAATCCCTCGTGCCTTTGCGGCCCGAATTATTTCGACGGACCGTTCTGTCGAAAGGTGGCACACGTGCAATCGAGATCCCGTGTACTCGGCCAGAAGCACGTCTCGAGCAATGATGGATTCCTCTGCAACGGCCGGCCATCCGGTAAGCCCGAGTCGTGCCGATACCGCTCCCTCGTGCATTTGCGACCCCACCGTGAGTCGCGGTTCTTGTGCGTGTTGGGCAACGACACCGTCGAAAGTGCTCACGTATTCCAGAGCCCGCCGCATAACGAGGGGATCAAAGACACATTTGCCGTCATCACTGAAAACCCGCACCTGTGCGCGAGAGTTTGCCATGCCCGCAATATCTGACAGCGTCTCGCCTTCCAGTCCGCGCGTGACGGCGCCAATCGGGCGCACCGTCGCGTACCCGGCGTCGACGCCGCGTTGCCAAACCTCCTCCACGACACCGGCGTTGTCGGCAACCGGATCCGTATTTGCCATCGCAAACACGGTTGTAAAACCCCCCGCCGCCGCCGCCTGCGTGCCAGAGAGCACAGTTTCACTCGCCTCGAAGCCCGGTTCACGCAAATGCGTGTGTAAGTCGACGAGACCCGGCAACACGCGCAGACCGGATGCGTCAACTACCTCCGCATCAGCGGGTGCGGCACCCGGCGAGAGTGACTCCACAAGTCCGTCTCGCACGACAATGTCCGCAATCTCACCACTGGGCAGTATCGCTCCGACAAATGCCACTACTGAGTTCATACGTCCTCGTTTCCGGTTAGCACGGCGAACATCACTGCCATGCGCACAAATACCCCGTTGGCAACCTGATCCAAGATGGTCGACTGCGGGGAGTCCGCCGCCACGCTGCAGATTTCCAACCCCCGATTCATTGGCCCCGGATGCATGACCAACGTGTGCGGGGACATCGCCGCGAAACGCTCCGCGGTGAGTCCCCAGGTGAGGCCAAACTCTCGTTCGTTCGGAAAAAATGCACTGTGCATGCGCTCCTTTTGTATGCGAAGCATCATCACCGCGTCAGGCGATTCGCGAAGCACGTCATCCAGATTGGTGGCGAAGTTGACCGGAAAGGCAGAGCGGTCATGAGGAAGCAGCGTGGGCGGACCGACTAACGTCACAGTGGCGCCTAAGGTCGTCAGCAACCATGCGTTAGATCTAGCGACACGACTGTGCGACACGTCGCCAACAATTGCAACGCGCAGTCCATCGAGCCCTCGGCAACGTGAATCGTGACCATAAACGCGGCGGCGCAGTGTAAATGCGTCGAGCAGTGCCTGCGTCGGGTGCTCATGTGTACCGTCGCCGGCGTTGACGACGGGTACGTCGATCCAACCGCGGTTCGCCAGCAAATGCGGAGCACCAGATGAACCGTGTCGAATGACAACGGCATCGACTCCCATCGCGGTGAGAGTCTGTGCCGTGTCTTTCAGGCTCTCTCCCTTCGAGACACTCGAACCCTTTGCCGCAAAGTTGATGACATCGGCGGACAGGCGCTTTTGTGCTGCTTCGAAGGAAATACGTGTTCGGGTTGAATCCTCGAAGAACAAGTTCACAATCGTTCGTCCGCGCAAAGCGGGAAGTTTTTTGTGAGGTCGGTCTGCCGTTTCGGCCATCACTTCGGCTGAATCGAGAAGAGCGATGGCCGTTTCACGACTCAGGTCAGCCGCCGACAGCAGGTGTCGCATTAGCGCTCCCCCACGATCTCAACAAGGTCATCTCCATCGGTCTCGACCAAACGAACGTTGATGCGCTCCGAATGGGAGGTGGGCAAGTTCTTGCCCACGTAATCCGCGCGAATAGGGAGCTCCCGATGACCTCGATCCACCAAGACCGCCAATCGAACAACTGCGGGGCGGCCCATGTCCGTCAGCGCATCGAGCGCCGCGCGAACAGTGCGTCCCGAATATAGGACGTCATCAACGAGCACCACCGTTGCTCCGTCGATATTCACCGGGAGGTGCGACGGTGAAGTCGAGCGGGTGGGATTGTCGGAAAGATCATCCCGATACATGGTCACGTCGAGAACACCGACAGGGACCTGCGACCCGGGCTCGATATTCGAGATGATGCCGGCGATTCGTTGAGCCAGAAAAACACCGCGCGTGGGAATGCCCAGAATGACCAAGTCACCGGCGCCACGATTGGACTCAAGAATCTCGTGCGCGATTCGAGTCAGTGCGCGTTGGATATCAGCCGCCTGCAAAAGTGTGCGTGCAGTCACCTGACCCCCTTTCCCGCCTCACAGGACGGCCTTAAAGGATGTCGTTTCGCTCTACCGTATCAGACCTGAGTTCATCGGTCGACGGAGTGTGACTTAGCGTGGCGCGGCAGCGATGGCACCGAGCACACCGTTGATGAAGGTCGGCGAATCATCGGTGCTCAGGGAAGTGGCGAGTTCCACCGCTTCGCTGACAACGACAGAAGACGGAACGTCTGGGTTGTAGAGCAATTCCCACGTGCCCATGCGCAGAATCGCTCGATCCACGGCCGGCATCCGCGCAATCGTCCATCCACGCGCGTGAGTCTCAATGGTCTCGTCGATGACGACGCCGTTGTCGAGCACACCGTCAACAATCTCGCGTGCATACAACCACGACGCTTCGCGGTCCGGCTCGCTTGCAGCCCGAGCCGCCTCCGCCTCGAGAGCTTCGGTCAACGACTCCTGACGAAGGTCAGCGGCAAAGAGAATATCGAGCGCGCGTTTGCGCGCCTTGCGGCGGGAGCTCACGCGCTAGTCGTTGACGCGGCCGAGGTAATCACCCGTGCGCGTGTCAACCTTGACCTTGGTGCCCGACTCAAGGAAGAGCGGAACCTGGATTTCATAGCCCGTCTCGAGCGTGCCCGGCTTGGTACCAGCGGATGACCGATCCCCCTGCAAGCCCGGCTCAGTGTAGGTCAGCTCGAGCACAACACTCGCGGGCAACTCGACGTAGAGCGCCTCGCCCTCGTGAAGCGCGATCTGCACGTCCTGGTTTTCGAGCATGAAGTTCTTGGCATCACCCACCGTGGCCGCATTGACCGAGAGCTGTTCGTACGTGTCTTTGTCCATGAAGACGTACTCGTTACCGTCGTTGTAGAGGTACTGAAAATCACGACGATCAACAGTCGCGGTCTCAATTTTCGTGCCGGCGTTGTAGGTCTTGTCGACAACCTTGCCCGACATAACGTTTTTCATCTTCGTGCGAACGAAGGCTCCACCCTTGCCAGGCTTGACGTGCTGGAATTCGATGACGTTCCACAGCTGACCGTCGATTTTGATGACGACGCCGTTCTTGATGTCTGCAGTTGTTGCCATGAGGGTTCCTTGCTTGGGAAAGAAAGTGTAAGCGGACGTCCGTGACCGCGCCGAGCAATTCTACCGGCGCTCGAGACTCATCCGAGTCCTAACGGATGAGTTGACTGAGCGCGAGTCGATAAGAGTCGAAGCCAAACCCTGCAATTACTCCGGTCGCAACGCCAGAAATAACACTGGTGTGCCGAAATTCTTCGCGCGCGTGCGGGTTCGAGATGTGAACTTCAATGAGGGGAACGCCAGACTTGGTGAGCATCGCCACCGCGTCCCGGAGTGCATAGGAGTAATGCGTGAACGCGGCCGGGTTCAGAATTACGGGTGTCTTCGCGTCCGCAGCTTCATAAAGCCAACCCATGAGTTCGGGCTCGCTGTTCGTTTGACGAAGGTCAATGTCGTGCTCTGGCGCGTCCGCCGAGAGCATCAGTTTCAAATCATCGAGTGTCGCGGTGCCATACACATCGGGTTCTCGCATGCCGAGACGCCCCAAATTGGGACCATTCAATACAAGGATGCGCACGACTGTCAGTCTATTGACTCGCGCGTTGCAGTCTCTTGAAACGCAGCAAACAAGACCGAGGTGTCCGGCACGTTGACCGTGACCGGTTTTCCGATTTCGCTCAGGGTGATGAAGCGCAACATGCTGCCACGCGCCTTCTTGTCGCGCCGCATTGTGGCCAACAGCGTGTCCCAACGTCCGGCGATGTATGTCGTGGGGAGACCCAGAAGTCCGAGCACGCGTCGGTGTCGGTCAACATCGTCGGCGGAGAGCGACGAGGTTAATGCCGAAAGTTCGGCCGCAAACACCATCCCAACGGAAATAGCTGCACCGTGGCGCCACTGATACCGTTCGGCATGCTCGATGGCGTGCCCGAGTGTGTGACCGTAATTGAGAATCTCGCGTTGACCCTGCTCGGTGAAGTCTTCCGAAACGACGCGTGCCTTGATTGAGATTGCCTTTTCGATCAGGGTTCGAAATTGGGCCGAGTGCGTATTCGTTGCCAGTTCAACATCGTTCTCGATGATGTCAAGGATGGCCGGGTCGGCAATGAAGCCACATTTCACGACTTCGGCAAAGCCCGCCAACTTTTCATTGACGGGCAGGGTGTCGAGCACCGCGAGGTCACAGACAACAGCCACTGGAGCGTAAAACGCGCCGACGAGGTTTTTTCCCTCGTTTGTGTTGATTCCCGTCTTGCCCCCCACGGACGCATCAACCATGCCGAGCACCGTGGTGGGCACGTTGACAAAGCGAACCCCGCGAAGCCACGTAGCCGCGACGAAACCGGCCAAGTCGGTCACGGCACCACCACCAAGCCCGATGATCGCGTCGGTACGCGTGAAATCGGCTTGCCCCAAGACCTGCCAACAAAAAGCGGCGACTTCAACGCGCTTGCCGGCCTCCGCGTCGGGAACTTCAGCCAAGATCACCTGAAACGTTTCACTGAGTTCGGCGCGCAACCGACTTGCAACGTCGACGAGCGTTGGTGGATGCACAATCATCACCTTGTTCGCTCCGACGAGCACATCGCGAATCAGTAGGGCTCCGTTCGTGAGCACATCCCGGCCGACGAAGACCGAGTAGTCGCCTCCGCCCGATACATCGATTTGGGTGATCTCGCTCATGCGTGGCGCGCCTCTCGTTGGTGAATCCATCCGGCGACTTGCCGAGTCAAGTTCTCGGCGTGAGCGCTTGACGTATCGAAGTCAACCGTCGCGACCGCTTCGTAGAGGGCGCGTCGTTCGTTGAAAATGCGCTCCCACGCATCAATCCCGTCGGCAAGTAAGGGTCGTGTACTTGTCGAGAGGTGATGTTGCACGGCGTCCCGGGTAATGTGCAAATAGATGACGGGCTGGTCGGTGAGGTCAGAACGAGTCTGTTGATTCAAGATGGCGCCACCACCAAGGCTCACTACTCCCCCGAGGCGAAGCGCTTCAACCACGGCCTCTCGTTCCCAGACACGAAATTGGTCCTCACCATGTGTCGCGAAAATTGTCGGGATGTCACCGTGCGCCGCGACAACCATCTTGTCGGTGTCATGAAATGGTGCGCCAATTTCTCGCGCCACGCGTTTGCCAAGCTTTGACTTACCCGACGCCATCGGCCCGATGAACACCGCTCGAACAGGATGAGGGGAATCCGACATGAGTTCGCCCACGTCTCTAGACGTCGACAGCGGTGCGCAGCGCATCCGGAATATTGGCCACATAACTGTCAAGATTGCGGCGCGTTTCAACGATGTTGTCGCCGCCGAATTTTTCTAACACGGCCTCGGCGAGCACCAGCGCCACCATGGCCTCGGCGACCACACCCGCGGCTGGAACCGCCGAAACGTCGGATCGCTGATGATGGGCGGCCGATTCCTCGCCCGTCGAGACATCTACCGTCTTGAGCGCATGCGGCACAGTAGCGATGGGCTTCATGCCGGCACGCACGCGAAGAACGGTACCCGTGGACATGCCACCCTCGATTCCTCCCGCGCGACCTGTCTCCCGCGCAATGCCGTTGGCAGACATCATCATCTCGTCGTGCGCCGCAGAACCCCGACGGCGAGTCGTTTCAAAACCGTCTCCGACCTCGACGCCCTTGATGGCCTGGATGCCCATGAGCGCGGCCGCGAGGCGCGAGTCAAGCCGACGATCCCAGTGCACGTGACTTCCCAATCCGACCGGAACTCCGTACGCGAGAACTTCTACCACTCCGCCGATGGTGTCACCGCTCTTGTGCGCGTCCTCAACTTCGGCATACATCAGGGCACTCGTTGTCGGGTCAAAGCAACGCAACGGATCGGCATCGATCGCGTCAAGATCCGTCACGTGAGGCAACGGGAGACCGTCGGGAACGGCGACGGGACCCATCGCCACAGTGTGGGCCACCGTCGTGATGCTGAGTTCGCGCAGGAAAGATTTAGCAATTGCGCCGAGTGCTACCCGCGCCGCTGTTTCACGCGCGGACGCGCGCTCAAGGATGGGTCGCGCCTCGTCAAAACCGTACTTCTGCATTCCGACAAGATCCGCGTGCCCGGGTCGAGGCCGTGTGAGTGCTGCTCCGCGACCGCTTTCGAGAACGCTCGGGTCGACCGGGTCGGGGCTCATGACCTGCTCCCACTTGGGCCATTCTGAGTTGCCAATGCGCAAGGCAACGGGCCCGCCCAACGTCAGTCCGTGGCGCACACCGCCACTGATGTTGAGCTCATCTTGCTCAAACTTCATGCGGGCGCCGCGTCCGAATCCAAGCCGACGGCGCGCGAGATCTGCCGAAACTTCCTCACGAACCACTGGTACTCCGGCTGGCAATCCTTCGATAACCGCAATGAGTTCCGGACCGTGTGATTCTCCCGCAGTAAGCCAGCGCAACATGCCCTCTAGCCTATCGAGCGCACAATGAGTCCCGATTCGTCGAGGCCGACCGCATGGTTCATCGCTGATCGCACACGAGACTCGTGGGCGAGCTCGTCTTGCACGCTACCCGTCACGAACAACCGAACCTGAATGAGTGCTTGGGCGGCCAACATGCTGAGCCCGCTCAGCACACGCCCGCCGCGACGCATCCACTCTTCGGAATTTCGGCTTGGCCACACGTCATATGCGATGTCAAACAGAACGTCCCCCGGCTCGCGTGCGAGTGAATCGAGATTGATCCCAGCGGCGCCGGGAACCGTGCTGATGGTCAACTCGGCGCGAGGAATCGTCTGCAGGTTTTCCAGCTGATGAACACGAACCTCCATCGAAAGACGGGACCCGAGGTCACGCAGTGTCCTCGCTCGCGCGACATCCCGAACCGCAACATCGACGTTGATACACCTCAGTCGAGAGAGCGCGACAAGCGCCGAACTGGCGGTGGCACCCGCGCCGACAATAGTCGCAGAATTTATGCTCGTGAAACCGAGACGGCGAAGCGGATCTTCTATTCCAGCGATGTCCGTGTTGAACGCATCCCAGGTCGCAACGGCCGAGTCGGATGTG
>CANGKD010000056.1 GCA_947454495.1 Actinomycetota bacterium | reverse complement strand
TGTTTTGCGTGCGTTTGGGATCACTCCGCGCGAGGAGTTGTCTGCGGCGCGCTCGTCGGATGAATTGGCGAGTCTCGTGCGCCGCTCCGCCGAGGCGGGTGTGCTCGAAGAAGACACCGCCACGCTGCTGAATCGCACGCTGGCATTCAGCGAACTGACCGCCTCTGATGTCATGACGCCACGGCCGCGCATGGCGGCGCTCAATGCAAGTGACCCGACTCGCGCGGTGCTCGAACTCGCGCGATCGACCGGTTTCTCTCGCTTCCCTGTGATTGATGAGACGCTCGATGATGTCGTGGGAATCGTGCACGTCAAATACGCGCTTGCCCTTCCCCGAGACAAGCGTGACGACGTGCCGGTGTCTGCCCTCATGATGACCGAGCCATTGCGCGTCCCCGAGACGATGCCCCTCGACGCGCTCATGACCGAACTTCGCGGACGCGGCTATCAGGTCGCCATCGTCGTCGACGAATATGGGGGGACCGCCGGCATCGCGACGCTCGAAGATCTCGTCGAAGAACTCGTCGGAGAGGTGAGTGACGAGCACGACAAGTCTCGCGCAGGCATCGTCTCGACCCGCGGCGTGGTCACGTTCCCCGGTTCGCTGCGGCCCGACGAAGTGAAGACCCAGATTGGCTTGCAGATTCCCGAGGAGGGCCCCTACGAAACAGTGGCCGGATTTGTCATGAGTGAGCTGGGAACCGTGCCGAAGGTCGACGACGAGATTGTGACCGAGCAGGGCATGCTTCGCGTGATGCGAATGGATGGCCGGCGCATCGACCGCATTCGCTTCACCCCCACGAACCCATCGACGGGAGACGCGTCGTGAGTGATTACGCCGGATTACTGTGGCTCGGGGTGCTTCTCGTTGCGAACGGATTCTTCGTTGCGGCCGAGTTCGCCGTGATGGCCGCGCGCCGTTCTCAGATTGAGCCGTTGGCCGACAAAGGCCGCCGCAGCGCCAAGACGGCGCTGTGGGCGATGGAGAACGTCAGCCTCATCCTCGCGACGTGTCAGCTCGGCATCACGGTGTGCTCGTTGCTCATCCTGAACGTCTCGGAACCGGCCATCCATCACCTCATGGAGGTCGCGCTGGCCAATACCGGCCTGGATGCGGCCACCGTTGCGGGCCTGAGTTTTGCGATTGCCCTGCTGCTCGTCACCTTCTTGCACGTGGTATTCGGCGAGATGGTGCCCAAGAACGCATCCTTCTCTATGCCCGACAAGGCGGTCCTTCTGCTCGCCGGTCCGATTGTTTTTTTGGCTCGTGTGGCGCGCCCCGTCATCTTTGCCTTGAACGCAACGGCGAACGGCGTCTTACGGCTGTTCCGGGTTCAGCCCCGCGACGAGGCGGCGAGCACGTTCACACTGGAAGAGGTCGCCACCATCGTGGAGCATTCCACGGCCGAAGGCACGTTGGAAGACTCGTCGGGCGCACTGAGTGCCGCGTTTGAATTCACCACGAAGAAGGCGCGAGACATCGCGATTCCGTTCGACCGACTTGTGACTTTGACTTCCACGTCCACGGTTGCCGACTTGGAGCAGGTCGTGGCCAAGCACGGCTTCTCTCGCTACGTCGTTGTCGACGAATCGGGTGACATCGATGGCTATGTTCACCTCAAAGACATTCTGAGTTTCGACGATGCGTCGGGAACCATGCCGGCGGATGCACGCATTCCGGCCAAGCGAATTCGGCAACTGCCCGCGGTGACCGAGAACATGGATCTTGAGGATGCGCTGGCGCAGCTTCAGCGACTCGGCGTTCACCTTGCACGCGTCGTCAACCCGAACGGGGTGACGGTTGGCGTGCTGTTTCTCGAGGACATCATCGAAGAGCTCGTCGGCACCGTCGACGACGCGACGCGGCGACGCCTGTAGCTCGGGCAGTCGCGCCGAGGCGGTACTTTCGGCCGACTAGCTCTTTCGCGGCCGCGCCCATTCGTATTGACCCGGCCAGTACGAGATGTCGGCACCGAGTTCGGCGGCCGCCCGCAGGGCAAAGTGGGGGTCGCGCAGCATCTCGCGGCCAATCATCACCGCATCGGCTTTGCCACTCTCGACGATGTCATTCGCCATGGTCGGTTCGGTGATCAGTCCCACCGTCGTGACGGGGATGTGCGAGTGCTCCTTGACATACATCGCGAGGGGCACCTGGTAGCCGGGACCAACGCTGATCTTGACCCCGGAGATGTTGCCCCCGGCGGAGATGTCCGCGAGGTCGGCGCCGTGCTCGAGTGCCCAATCGGCAACGATGCTGGTCTCCTGCTCGTTCCACCCGCCGTCGGCCCAGTCGGTGGCGCTGAATCGAATGAACAGGGCAATCTCTTCGCCAATCGCGGCTCGGATCGCGGCCGTGACTTCGAGGAGCATGCGAGCTCGGTTTTCGAGGGCGCCACCGTAGTCGTCGGTTCGCTCGTTGGAGAGCGGCGACAGAAACTCGTGCAGCAGGTAGCCATGCGCGGCGTGCACCTCAATGACGCGAAAACCTGCGACGACAGCGCGGCGCGCTGCGTCGGCCCAGGCGGTCACAATCTCGTTGATTTCGTCGACCGTCAGTTCATGGGGCATGTCGTGGCCGGGGTACGCAATCGGTGATGGAGCAACGGATTGCCATCCTCCGTCGACCACCTGCACCGTGCCCGACTTACCGTCATAGTCAAACGGTGGCGCGTCGCTGCCCTTTCGCCCTGCGTGCGCGAGCTGAATGCCCGCGACGGCGCCGCGCGACACGATGAAGTCGACCACGCGCTTCCACGCCGCCATTTGCTCGTCGTTCCAGAGTCCGGGGCACCGCGGTGTGATGCGGCCCTCGGGTGTGACGCCGGTTGCTTCGGCAATGACGAGCCCCGCACCTCCAATAGCAAACGAGCCCAGGTGGGCGAAATGCCAGTCGCCAATGATGCCGTTTTCGTCAAAACAGGAGTACTGGCACATGGGTGCAACCCAGATTCGATTGCGCATCGTGACACCGCGCAGGGTGAAGGGTTCGAACAGGGCGGGCTGGCTCATGTCAACAAACTATCGTTGACATGTGAGTTTGCCCACCGCACACGAATTCGTCGCCGCTGACGCGCGAGGAATGCTGCGTATCCCGTTGGCAACAGATGACAAGTATTCGCGGGGAGTCGTGGGATTTGTCACAGGGTCACTCGAGTACCCCGGCGCCGCCGTGCTCGGAGTCAATGCGGCCTACCGCACGGGAGTCGGCATGGTGCGCTACGTCGGACCCGACGCGGTGAGCACGCTCGTGTTGCAGCGACGACCGGAAGTCGTGCTCGGTGCCGGTCGCGCACGTGCGTGGGTAGTGGGCTCGGGAATTTCGGCGTTGAATCGCAGCTCGTCGGCAGAGCAGGCCATTCAGGTCGCGCTCGAGAGTTCGGCACCCGTCATCATCGACGCGGGAGCCCTCGATATCGTCGCGCAACCGCGTGGTGCCTCACACATCATTATCACCCCACATGTTGCCGAGCTCTCGCGCCTCATGACGGTTCTGACCGGCAGAGCCTCCGAGTGGGCGGTCGACATGATTAACCGCGATCCGCTGGGTGCCGCCGGGAGAGTGGCGGATGAGCTGGGCGTCGTGGTGAGCCTGAAGGGTCACGTGACGTACGTGGCTGCCCCGACCGCCGGGGACGTGCGCACCGTCTTTCAAGTGACGTCACCGACAACATGGCTCGCCACCGCGGGCACGGGCGATGTGCTGGCCGGGATGATGGGTGCGATTGTGGCGACCGCTCAACCCGTGACGCTGGCCGACGTGGCCCGATGCGCGGCAACGGCCGCGTACCTGCACGGTCGCGCTGCCGCTCACGCTTCGGCGGGAGGGCCCATCACCGCGCTCGACGTGGCCGAGGCCATTCCCTTTGTGATGCGTGAGGTACTCACAACGTGACAACTATTGCTTCGATTCGCACGTTGTGGCGTGCGCCCGCCGCGCTCTGGATCGGATTCGTGGCCGTGCACGTGTGGATCTCGTGGTTGGGCATCTATGGTCCCGGCTATCCGCTCGGCGACATCTCGGGCGTCTATACGTTTTGGGCGGGGCATGCCTACGCCGGCGACTTCATCGTGGGCATCACCACGCCGTGGGTGTACCCCGTCGTTGCGCTGGTGCCGATTCTTATCTCCGGCACGTTTGGCATGGAGAACTACGTCGTCGTTTTCCTCGGGTTGGTCGCCCTCATTGACGCGGTCGTGTATTTCTTTCTTATCGGGCGGGTGCGGGATGCGACGCGCGCGGCGGCCGCCTGGTGGTGGCTTGCCCTGCTCCTCTGCCTCGGTCCCGTGTCCTTGGGGCGCATCGATGCCATCGCGACTCCCGTTGCCTTGCTCGGGCTCTTGTTCTTGATGGAGCGCCCGCGCACCGCGGGTGCCTTGCTCGCCATCGCGGCGTGGATCAAGGTCTGGCCAGCGGCTCTCGCCGGCGCTGCGTTCATTGCGATGCGTGAGCGCCGGGCCGTGCTCACTGGCGCGCTCATCGCGTCGGGCGCGGTCGCCGCGATTGCGTTGGTGATGGGGTCGGGCATCAACCTCGTGAGCTTCATCACGCAGCAAACCTCGCGCGGGTTACAGATTGAGTCTCCCGCCGCGACGGCATATCTGTGGCAGGCGTATTTCGGCGTTCCTCAGGTCGGTGTCTACTACGACGACCAGATTTTGACCTATCAAATATCGGCGCCCGGTGTGGAAATCGTGGGTGCCCTGACGAGTGTCGTCATGGCGCTCATCACCGTTGGACTGGTGGCACTGGGCATCTTCGGGATCCGTCGCGGCGCCGACCAGCGCAACGTGTTGTTCGCGCTGGCGTTGGCATTTACGGTCGAATTGATCGTGTTCAACAAGGTCGGTTCACCGCAATTCATGGGATGGCTCGCGGCCCCGCTCGCGGTCGGTGTGGCTTACGGACTGCGGTCGTTTCGCATCCCGGCGATTCTGGCACTCGTGATGGCCGCACTGACGCAGGCCATCTACCCCTACGGCTACGACGGATTGTTGCGCGTGGAACCGGGAATGCTGTGGCTCATCTCGATCCGCAACCTGTTGGAGTTCGTGCTTCTGGGCCTTGCCGTGCGCATGCTGTGGCGGGCCATCCCGTCGAATGAGCTAGACGGGCGTGTCGAGCAGTCGCTTAATGTGGCGGCCGACAAAGTCTGATTCGATTAAAAAGGCATCGTGCCCGAACTCGCTGTGTAGCGTGACCGTCTCGTCGCCATCGATGTTTCCCGGAACCGCCCGCGCAATGCGCTGTTGCCCCACGAACGGGAAGAATCTGTCGCTGTCGATTCCGAGTACGAGAGTCGGCACCGTAATACCGGCGAGCACGCCGTCGATGTCTCCGCGACCGCGGCCCACATCATGGGAGTTCATGGCTTCGACGAGCGTGATGTAGCTGTTCGCGTCGAACCGCCGCGTGAATTTGTTGCCGTGAAAATCGAGGTAACTCGCGACGGCGAACCGACCCCCGTGTCCCAGCGGGCTGATGTCGCTTTGACTTGAGCGATCGAAACGCTCGTTGAGTTCTTGTGGCGTGCGAAAGTTCTGAAAACTGATGCGTCGTGCGAGCGCGAGTCCGTGATGGGGCCCTTCACCGGCCGCCGCTTCGTAGTAGTGACCGGCGCGAAAGTGTGGGTCGAGTCGAATTGCCTCAATCTGCACGGTGTTGAGCGCAATCTCGTCGGCGCTCGTCGCAGCCGGTGCGGCCAGGATGCCCAATCGCGCCGCCCGCGAACCAAACATGAGTCCCCACTCCATGACGTGCATCGCACCCATGGACCCGCCGATGACCGCGGCCCATTTCTCGATGCCGAGGAAGTCGG
This sequence comes from Actinomycetota bacterium, assembly GCA_947454495.1. Taxonomy (GTDB): domain Bacteria; phylum Actinomycetota; class Actinomycetes; order Actinomycetales; family Microbacteriaceae; genus RFQD01. The sequence goes on along the minus strand of CANGKD010000056.1, from coordinate 4,596 downwards.
TCAGCATCGCCTGAGCGCTCACTTGGTCGCGAATCGTGGTGAACGGAAAACGTGAGGCCCACTCGTACCCGTCAGGGGCGAGTGATGCCGGGCCGGTCGTGCCTTGGCATCCGCCCAGCACGTTCGGCGCAACCACAAACCAGCGATTCGTGTCAACGGCCAGTCCTGGCCCCACGACGTCGCCCCACCAGCCGCCGGTGCGGTGACTCCCCCCGGCACTTCCGGCAACGTGGCTGTCGCCCGTGAGGGCGTGCAGAATCAACACGGCGTTGTCGCGCGCCGCGTTGAGCTCGCCCCACGTTTCGTAGGCCATGCGCACGTGGGGTAGGTGCCCACCGAGCTCAAAGTCCATCGGGCCCAGGTTGGCAAACAGGCGATCGCCGTCGGGGTCGCCATCGCGCCAGGCCCCCGTGGCAGGGGGCTTTCCCGCGACGGAGCGAACCTGCTCGTCGGAAATGAAGGTGGAGGGAAGCGTGTCCCCGCTGGTCTGCCAATCCATAGGAGTCCTATCTTCGCGTAAAGACACGGCCCCGACCGCACTTTTACGTGCGACCGGGGCCGTTGACTCTGTTTACCAAGTGGGGAGTGTCGGTTATGACACCTTTGCCGCGGCGGCCAGTCCGACCTCGAGGTCGGCCTTGAGGTCATCCACGTTCTCAATTCCGACCGAAAGACGCACGAGTCCGGGCGTGACACCCGTCGTCAGCGCCTGCTCGGGCGTGAGCTGCGAGTGAGTCGTCGAAGCCGGGTGAATCACCAGCGAACGCACGTCACCGATGTTGGCGAGGTGGCTGAACAGCTCGAGGCTGTCGACGAACGCCTTGCCGGCCTCCACGCCGCCCTTGAGTTCGAACGACACGATGGCACCGACACCCTTGGGGGCGTACTTCTGGCCGGCCGAGAACCACGGGCTCGACTTGAGACCGGCGTAGTTCACCGAGGCAACTTGCGGGTGCTTCTCGAGCCACTCGGCGATGTTCTTTGCGTTCTCGACGTGACGCTCGATACGCAGGCTGAGCGTTTCGATGCCCTGAATAATCTGCCATGCGCTCGCCGGTGCAATCGACGAACCGAGGTCGCGCAACAGCTGCACGCGCGCCTTGATGATGTACGCAATCGCGTCACCGAGCACGGTGGTGTAGCTCGCGCCGTGGTACGAGGGGTCGGGTTCGGTGAGACCAGGGAACTTCTCGACGTTCTTCGACCACGCAAACTTTCCACCGTCGACGATGACGCCACCGATGACAGTGCCGTGACCGCCGAGGAACTTGGTGGCCGAGTGAATGACGATGTCGGCGCCGTGCTCGAGCGGACGAATGAGGTACGGCGTGGCGATCGTGTTGTCCACGATGAGCGGAATTCCGTTCTCGTGCGCAACCTTCGACACGAGTTCGATGTCGAGGATGTTGACGCGGGGGTTTCCGATGGTTTCGGCAAAGAACAACTTGGTGTTCGGACGCACGGCGCGGTGCCATTCGTCGGCGTCGTCCTGGTTTTCCACGAACGTCACATCGATGCCGAGCTTGGCGAGCGTGTATTTGAAGAGGTTGTATGTGCCACCGTAGATCGACGAAGACGACACAATGTGGTCACCGGCCTGAGCGATGTTGAGCACGGCAAACGTCTCAGCAGCCTGACCCGACGAGACGAGCAGGGCGGCCGTGCCACCTTCGAGGGCGGCGACACGCTGCTCCACGACGTCTTGTGTGGGGTTCTGAATGCGCGTGTAGATGTTGCCGAACTCGGCGAGGGCGAACAGGTTCGCCGCGTGCTCGGAACTGTTGAACACATAGGACGTGGTCTGGTAAATCGGCGTCGCGCGCGCGTTGGTCACTGGGTCGGGACTCGCGCCCGAGTGAACCTGCTTGGTTTCAAATTTCCATTCGGCGGGGTTAGTCATGAGGTGCTCCTTGAATCAATGCGAAAAAAACGAGTGTTGTGGTCTAGCAGTGACGGTATTGCGGCACGGCCCTCGCCCTCAACGCGCTCGGTAACACTCGGTAATAGAAGCGATTGGCTAGCCTTGAGCCATGGCAGAGAAGAAGCCCGAACGCACTTCGGCGGCGAAGGAAGCCGCGAAGGCAGCGCCGGAGGATTCCGAGACGATCCTCGACACCATCATGGATGTTCGATCGCCGCGCGAGATTCGCTGGGACAACGCGACGACGTGGCCCATGATTGTGCTGTCGTTGGTCTTTCTCGTCGCGTACTCGGTGATGATTCTCGACGACCAGCCCTTTCGCGGCACCATTGACCTCTTCATTCTTGCCATCATCACGGTGACCTACATCGCGTTCATCGTCGACTTCTTCGTGCGCATGCATCTGTCGGAGCATCGCGTTCGTTTTGTGCGCAACAACCTCATCGACCTGTTTTCACTCCTCGTGCCCCTCTTGCGACCACTCTTGTTGCTGGAATACCTCGGGCGAATCCGACTCTTTAGTGGCGGTTCTGGCTCGTCGCTGCGCGCGCGCATCACCATTTACGCGGGCGGATCGGCCGTGTTGTTCATTTACGTCATTGCGCTTGCGGTGTTGGCATGTGAACGACACGCCCCCGGCGCCACCATCGTCTCGTTTGGCGATTCCTTGTGGTGGGCCATGTGCACGGTGTCGACCGTCGGCTATGGCGACATGGTGCCGGTCACGATTCCTGGTCGGATTTTCGCCGTGATGTTGATGCTCGGGGGCGTTGCCATCGTGGGTGCCGCGACGGCCACGATTGTCTCGGCGATGAACGAGCGAGTCGTGGTGGCTCGCCAGCGCGCCGTGCATTATCAGCGTGCCGTGTCGAACAAGCAGGCGAAAAAGAACCCACCGTCGGCATGAATCTCGACTGGTCGGTGAACGGGCTCGTTAGTCGGGGCGAAATCGATCAGAGCTGGGTGGATGCGCTGCGCCCGGTCGAACCAACTCTTGAGGCGCTCGCGGGCGAGTTGGCACAGGTGCCGTTTCTTCCGGCCGCCGACGCTGTGTTTCGCGCACTCGGGTTGCCGTTGCCCGACGTGCGCGTGGTCATCCTGGCTCAAGATCCGTACCCCACGCCGGGACACGCGATGGGGCTCGCGTTCTCCGTGGCGCCGCACGTTTATCCGCTTCCGCGTTCGCTGCGCAACATTTTCCTCGAGCTGCACGAAGACGTGGGTGTCACGGTGCCGAGCACAGGGGATCTCTCTGCGTGGGCGAATCGAGGTGTGTTATTGCTCAACCGCACGCTGACGGTTGAGCCCGGAAAGCCCCTTGCGCACGCGTCTCGCGATTGGGGCATCGTGACGGACGCGATTCTGGGTGGATTGGTCGAGCGAGACGTGCCACTCGTGGCGTTGCTGTGGGGACGCGAGGCCGTGCGCTCGGGGGAACGGCTCGATGGGCATCCGTTCATTCGATGCATTGAGTCGGCGCACCCGAGCCCGTTGTCGGCCTCGCGCGGTTTCTTTGGCAGTCGACCGTTCAGTCGAGCCAACGAGGCGTTGCGGGAATTGGGCGCGCAACCGCTCGACTGGTCGCTGCCCTAGCGAACCGGATGCGCGGGTGTCACCGCGTCGCTGTCAGCGAGCGTTCGGAAGTACTCGATTGTGGGTACCAGGCCGTCGGCCAGCGCAATCGTGGGCCGCCAACCGAGTTCACGGGTTGCCAGTGTGATGTCGGGTTGACGCTGTCGCGGGTCGTCCGACGGGAGCGGACGGTGCACGATTTTGGAGGAGCTGTTGGTGAGCGCAATGACCTGTTCGGCGAGTTCGAGCATGGTGAACTCACCGGGGTTGCCGATGTTGACCGGTCCGAGAAATGCGGGGTCGGAGTTCATGAGGCGCACCATGCCGTCGAGCAGGTCATCCACGTAACAGAACGACCGGGTTTGCGCACCGTCGCCGTAGATCGTGATGTCGTCGCCACGCAGTGCCTGCACGATGAAGTTGCTCACGACGCGACCGTCGGACGGGTCCATGCGCGGGCCGTAGGTGTTGAAGATGCGCATTACTTTGATGGCCACACCGTGTTGGCGGTGGTAGTCGAAGAAGAGCGTCTCGGCCACGCGCTTACCTTCGTCGTAACACGAACGAACGCCAATCGGGTTGACCTTGCCCCAGTACGACTCCGGTTGCGGATGAATCTCCGGGTCGCCGTAGACCTCAGACGTCGACGCCTGCAGAATCGGGGCACCCAGCCGCTTCGCCAGACCGAGCAGGTTGATGGCACCCATCACACTCGTCTTTGTGGTTTGCACGGGGTCGCGCTGATAGTGCACGGGCGAGGCCGGGCAGGCAAGGTTGTAGATTTCGTCGACCTCGACGTAGAGCGGCATCGTGATGTCATGACGCAGGAATTCGAAGTTGGGATGCGCCAGCAGGTGACGAATATTGTCTTTGCGTCCGGTGAAGAGATTGTCGACACACAGCACGTCGTGGCCCTGAGCGAGCAAGCGGTCGGCGAGGTGCGAGCCTAAGAACCCGGCACCACCGGCGATGAGGATGCGCTTAGCCAACGGTCGCACGACCAATCGAGTAGTACGTGAGGCCGGCTGCCGCCACGTCGCTCGGCACAAAAAGATTTCGACCGTCGAAGACGACCTTGTGACCAACGTGCGCGGCGATGGACT
>CANGKD010000055.1 GCA_947454495.1 Actinomycetota bacterium | reverse complement strand
GGGGTTCACGTGTACCCACCCACGCCCGCGGTCATTGAGCTTCTTGCCCAACAACTCGGCCCGCCACGCATGGTCGTTCATGTTCTTGATGAGCGCATATTCGATGGAGACGCGACGGCCGGTCTTTTCGAAATAGGCGCGTGCCGCATCCAGTACTTCGTCGACTTTCCACCGCGAGTTGACGGGAATGAGCTCGTCACGAAGTTCATCGTCGGGAGCGTGAAGCGAGAGGGCAAACGTGAGTGGCAGACCCTCGTCGGCAAGCTTGTGGATGCTGGGCGCGAGACCGACCGATGACACCGTGATGTTGCGTGCCGACATGCCGAGGCCATTCGGCTGCGGTTCAACAAGCACACGAATGGCGTGCATCATGCGGGCGTAGTTGGCCAGTGGCTCCCCCATGCCCATGAACACGATGTTGCTCACGCGTTCCAGAGAGTGATCGTCGGAGCGCTTGCCACCCAGTTCGCCCGCAGCAATCGCCTCGTTTGCGCGCACAACCTGCTCGACGATTTCGGCCGCCGACATGTTGCGAGTCAACCCCGCCTGACCGGTGGCGCAGAACGGACAGTTCATTCCGCACCCCGCTTGCGACGAAACGCACAGCGTGATTCGCCCGGGGTAACGCATCAACACGGACTCAACGAGCGCGCCGTCGAACAAACGCCACAAAAACTTGATCGTGTCGCCACGGTCGGTGGCGATTTTGCGCACCTCGGTCAGTAGGGGCGGCAACAACCCCGCCGCGATTTCGTCACGGCGGTCAGCCGGGAGGTCGGTCATTTTTGCCGGGTCGCTCGTGTAGTGCGTGAAGTAATGAGTCGCGAGTTGCTTGGCCCGAAACCCGGGGAGACCCAGAGCCGTAATCCGTTCGGTCCGCTCGGCGGGTGTCAGGTCTGCCAGGTGCACGGGCGGCTGAGCGCGCTTGGGTTCGGCAAACTGCAAGAGCGGGCGGCCATCTTCGGTGGTGCGTTGAGACCAACCCTCGGTGCGCGGTCGCACCTGCTGAATCTTCCCCTCACCTGCCATGGCTCAAGACTACCCGGGCATGCGAAAGCGGGCTCGCCCCGTTATGGGTGAGCCCGCTCCAGTCGTGCTGAGGTGAATCGTTACGGCAGGATGACCGCGTCAACGACGTGGATGACGCCGTTGTCGCATTCGATGTCGGCCGTGACGACCTTGGCGCCGCCGACGGTCACGCCGTCAGTCGCGCTGATGACCAGATCTCCACCGTCGAGGGGCGTTGCCGCGGTGAGCTTGGCTGCATCTGCAGCCATGACCTTGCCGGCAACAACGTGGTGCTTGAGAATCGTGGTGAGGGTCGGGATGTCCTTGAGGAGTCCCTCGACCGTTCCGGCAGGAAGCTTGGCGAATGCCTCATCGGTCGGAGCGAAGACCGTGAAGGGTCCCGTTCCCGAGAGCGTCTCGGCCAGTCCAGCTGCGGTGACGGCGGCGACGAGAGTGGTGAAGTTTCCTGCTCCAACTGCGGTTTCTACAATGTTTGACATCTTCAGTTACGTATCCTTCGATTTTTAGTTATGCATACGTGGCGCCAACCGGCGGTCACGTTCGTCACGCTACGACGAGTTCCTGTGTGTTTGCCTGTGTCGGCGCGATCGGACTCGATGACACCGCCCGACACGCTAGGGTTGGTCTACGTGCTCGCTACGGATTCGCTTGTAGTTTCCGGTTCATGGCAAGCGCACGTCGGAAGTTTCTTCCCTCATCGGCACCACTGCTGATTGACATTTTTCTTGCGGCGAACGGATGCGCCACACTTGGCGCCTTCGCCATTACTACCCTTTTTCTGCGCCCTCGTGTGGGTCGCACCGGGGTTCACAAAACTAAGGAACACCTTTTGTCTACCAATCCATTTGGCGCGCTTGGCGTGCCCGCCCCCCTCGTGTCGGTTCTCGAAGCCTCGGGTATCGACACGCCCTTCCCTATTCAGGTGGATACGCTTCCCGACACGCTTGCCGGGCGCGACGTGCTCGGTCGCGGTAAAACCGGTTCGGGCAAGACGCTCGCGTTCAGTATCCCCATGGCCGCTCGGCTCGGAACAACTCTGTCGGGTGGGCGTCGTCGCGCGGGGCATCCCGTTGGTCTGATTCTCGCTCCGACGCGCGAACTTGCCACTCAAATTGACGCCACGCTCAAGCCACTGGCTGCCGCATACCAACTCAAGACGACCGTCATCTTTGGTGGCGTGTCACAGAACCGTCAGGTTGCCGCGCTGCGAGACGGCGTTGATATCGTCGTTGCGACGCCGGGGCGACTCGAAGACCTGATGAAGCAGAAGCTACTCTTTCTCGACGCCATCGAAATCACGGTGCTGGACGAGGCGGATCACATGGCCGACCTCGGGTTCTTGCCCGTGGTGACACGCATCTTGAACGCCACTCCGGCCGATGGCCAGCGACTTTTGTTTAGCGCCACGCTTGACAATGGCGTCGACAAGCTCGTCTCACGGTACCTGCACAACGAGATTCTGCACTCGGTCGACGAAGCAAACTCCCCCGTTGCCGCGATGACGCACCACGTGTTCGAGACGATGAGCGTCGAATCTAAGAAGCAGCTCGTTCAGGCGCTCGCATCGGGCACGGGTCGTCGCATTTTGTTCATGCGCACGAAGCACCACGCCAAAAAACTTGCACAAGCGCTGACGGCATCGGGGATTCCCGCCGTCGACCTGCACGGCAATCTGTCACAACCGGCCCGCGACCGCAATCTCGCCGCGTTCTCCTCGGGCGCCGTCAAGGTGCTTGTCGCCACCGACGTGGCCGCACGCGGCGTGCACGTCGATGACATCGAGCTGGTCATCCACGTGGATCCGCCCATGGAACACAAGGCCTACTTGCACCGCTCGGGTCGCACCGCACGTGCGGGTAGTGACGGTGACGTCGTGACCATCTGCCTGCCGACACAAAAGAAGGACCTGGCGGCGCTCCTCAAGAAGGCCGCCATCACCGTGACCCCTGTGCAGGTCACGGCCTCCTCACCCGAGGTGATTGCCCTGATCGGTGAGGTCGCTCCCTTCGTGAAGCCTCAACCGAAAGCCGCGCAACCGGTGCGCCAAGGCACCTCGACGGGCGCCAACGCTCAACGTAAACGCGCCAACCGGGACCAGCGCGACCGTTCCGGTCGTCCCGGCGCATCGACCGTCCGCTCAACGGATTCGGTTTCGACGGGCTCACGGCCGACAAGCGCACACGCTTCGAATGGGCGTGCCGGCGGCCAACGCACGGGCGGCGCGCGCACGGGTGGCGCTCCTGCGGTGAGTCAACGCCGACGCTCGCAGTCGCCGACGTCCCGCTAATGCACAGTCTTCGGGCGTAGGCTCAGGCAACGAGTCACCGTGGCTTGCGATAGGAGGCCATCATGGCCGAAAAGAGTCCGCAGAAGGGTAACGGCAAGACCGTTGCCGCAAAGTCGCTGAAGGAAAAGCGCGCTGACAAGAAGGACAAGGCCGAAGCGAAGGCCAAGTACAAAGAGGTCTAGACCGTATCGAGTGTAAGAGCCTCAGTCCCGCCCCACAGAGAGTGTGGTGCGGGACTGAGCATTCTTATCAGGGCTTTGGTAGCCCAAAGTACTACTTCGCCTTACCCGCCTCCGTCGCGCTGGGAACCTCGATGAGTCGACCGGTTGTGACGTCGTAGATATATCCGTAGACAGGGATACGTGAGGGCACGAGCGGACTTGCCTTAATACGAGCCACGTCTTCCGTCACGCTCTGCGCCTGATCCGAGATGGTCAACCACGAAATCCACTTGGCTTCCGGTGATCCCGGGCCCGTGCCGACATCCGTAAAGCCATTCGCTCCGAGTGCCGCAGTCTCGAGACTGTTCGCGAGCAAGCCGCGCATCACGTCATCCGTGAAGAACTCCATGCCGCAGTCACTGTGGTGAATGACGAACCATTCCTTTGTGCCCAGCAGTTTGTATGAAATGACAAGCGAGCGAATTGCATCGTCGGATGCACGCCCTCCCGCGTTTCGAATGACATGAGCATCACCCTCGCTTAGGCCCGCATACTTGGCCGGATCCAAGCGCGCATCCATGCACGTCAAAATCGCGAAACCACGCGCGGGCGGAAGCGCCAAACTTCCCTTGTCACCAAAGTTCTCTGCATAGTGCTCGTTGGCACTGAGCACGTCGTTGAGTACAGACATCTTTCTACCTCCGTGTCACTGAGTGAGGTACGGCACCTCACTCAGTGACACGGTAATAAATGGAGAAAATTCCGGTATTTTTATGTCGAACTCTGACGATTTATGACCGCCCGTTACGCGCTCTCAGCAGTTGTGGGGCTTGCTCGCAACGACCTCGTGTAGGTCTTTGTGCTCACTCGGGTCAATTGCAGTGATTTGCGCGAGGTAAGCGTCGCCGTCAACCGGCTTGCCTGCCAACCATGTGCCCTGAATCTTGATCTGGTCGATCGAGGCCGGGTCGACTTCGTAGGGGTCGCTCTCCAGCACAACGAAGTCCGCAAACTTGCCCACTTCGATCGAGCCTGCCTCGTGGTCACGCTTGAGGTGATGTGCGCCGTTGATTGTCTGGCAACGCAGCGCCTCGTCCAGGCTGATTTTCTGTTCCGGGCCGTGTAGCTTGCCTGAGGGAGTCAGGCGCGTGACAACGGTCTTGATGTTGAGCAGCGGGATGGGCGGGCTCACCGATCCATCGTTGTGGAACGAGACACTCGCACCCGACTTGACGGCGTCGCCGACGCGCTGCCACTGCGAACCGACCTCGGAATCAAACAGTGTGCCGTCGAGAATGTCTCCCCAGTAGATGTACTGGAACGGCGACATCGAGACGCACACGCCGAGTGACGCGGCCCGCGCAAACTGGTCGGCACGCGCCGCACCTACGTGCTCGACGCGCCAACGGTGGTCGGTGCCGACAAGATTGAATTTGTTGAGCCCATACTCGAAAGCGTCGAGCACGATGTCGAGGGCGATGTCACCGTTGCAGTGGAAAGCAAACTGGAGCCCTTTACCGCCCTGTGCCTCGATGACCGCGTCGATTTGCGCGCGGGAGTAGTTCATCATCTCTTCGCCGTGCGTTCCCGGCGTGATTCCGGCGTTGACCACAGTGGGGTTGTCAAGATACGCAATCGTCGAGGCAATTGTGCCTACCCAGGGCGAACCGTCGGCCCAGAGCTTGACACCGTTCTTCTTCAGCATCGCCTCCGGGACCGGCGAGACAAAATCATCGCCACAATCTGCGTCGGTTGACATGTGGTAGAGCGACACTCGAATGGGAGCCGCTGGGACCATCGTCAGGCCGATGAGCGCCTTCTGCATGCTGGTCTGGTACGTGTGCTCACTCGTCATCGTGACGCCATTTCGCGCCATCATTTCAAGCCACTTTGCGGCCGAGAGCAACGGATGCGGTACTGCTTCGGCCATGAACTTTCCGGAAACGATGAGCATGGCGCCAACTTCGTACGCGCGTCCGTTGGATGTTCCATCCTCGTTGCGGCCGAATCGCGACCCGGCCGGGTCAGCCGGTGGCTTGTTGTCGACCCAACCCAACGCTGTGATTGCAGCCGTGTTGAAGTAGACCTCGTGACCCGAGTTGTCAGCAACGACGACAGGACGATCGGGGAAGAACTCGTCCAGGTCGGTGTTGCTCAGTTCACCGACTCCCTGAAGCGAACGGTCGAGACCGTTGAAGAGAAGTGGCGCACCGGCCGGCTGTTCCTTGTTGGCCTTGACGAACAACTTCTTGACGTCGTCATAGTGAGGGAAACCCACGTAGGGAGCAATCCAGAAGCTGGGCTCCATGCAGACGATTCCGCTCATGACGGGGTGGTTGTGCGAATCAACGAAACCAGGAAGGAGAACGCTGTCGGCCAGATCGGTCACCTTCGCCGACGGTGCGGATGCCTGCACCTCCGCCAGTGTGCCAATCGCCGTGATTAACCCGGTCGACGAATCGATGGCGACAGCCTCGGCTCGTGACATGTCCTTATCGACGGTGATGATGGACTTGGCTTTGACGATGACATCAGCGGGCATGTGAATCTCCTCTAGTAGAACACTTGTCCAGAGCCTAGCAAGGTGCCGGTCGATTGAAACGAGATTCGGCGCCGACCATCCCACATTCAGGACGGCCGGCGCCGAATCAGTGCGCGAAATGCGAGTTAGGAAACGACCTCGGCGTTGTCATCGGCGAACGTGCCGGCGGCTTCGGCAGCCTTCGGGTTGCGAACGCGAACGACGAGAAAGAGTCCGATGCCAACCAGCATCGATGCGATGAACCAGATCGGCAGCTGGTTGAACGGTTCGACCGTGCCGACAATGTTGACCCAGTACACGTAGAGCAGTGCCGCCGCGCCGACCAGACCGAGAATCTGCGTGACAATAACGTTCTTCGCCCCGACCTTGCGCAGGAAGAACGGCGCAAAGATGCAGACGAGCAGGTACGCGATCATGTAACCAAACACACCGATGGTGTCGATGTACGTCGTGACATTGAGCGGCACCTCTTGCACGATTCCAATTTCGTAGGCCGTCGGAATGAAAATCATCGGAATCGTAATCCAAATGGCAAACGACGGCGTGCGGTACTTCGGGTGGACCGTTCCGAATCGCTTCGAAATGATGCCCTCATTACCCCACGAGAACAGCAGGCGACCGGCGACTGTGATGCAGGCCATGACCACGGCGACGAACGACGCGGTGAAGCCCAGGTTCAGCAACGGGACAAATCCGTCGAGTCCGTACTGCGACGCGAGGGCGTCCATCGGCGAGCCCGATGCAGCCAAGCCCTCGGCACCACCATCGATTGCTGCCACCTGTGCGTAGGTCGCAAAGATGTAGAGGATGCCCGCAAAGATTGCGCCACCGCGAATCGCGCGAGGAATCGCGCGGAACGGGTCCTTAGCTTCCTCACCCAGCGATGCGGCCGATTCGAATCCAACGAAACCAAGAATGGCGAGAACAACGGCGAAAATCATGCCGTCAAACGTCGCGCCGCTCAGCGTCAATTGCGCGGTGTCAATAATGTTTCCGCTTTGCACGAGAACAATGACGAGCACGATCACGATGAGGATGATCGAAATCACCTCGAGCGTGGCCGAAACCCGGGCCGCAATACGAACACCAGAGATGGTGACCCAAATGGCGACGACAAGAATCACGGCGTCAAGGATGACTTGACCCGTGGGGTTGTCAAAGACGTTGACGCCAAACCCCTTGAGGAACTCGGAAGCGAAGAAGCCGGCCCCGGCGAGAGAACCGGCCGCGATACAAATGGCACCGATGAAGAGGCCCCATCCGGTGACAAAGCTTCCCGACGGGCCGATTGCCGGGCGAATCAATGAGTAGAGCGAACCTGCACCCGCGCGACGACGAGCAATCGCGGTCACGGACTGGGCGATGATGAGGATGATCGCCATGCCAATCGCGAACGAGAACCAGGCGCCGTTGCCTGCCGATCCGGCCATGAACATGGGAGTAAATGCGATGACGGCACTGGGCGCGATGTTGGCCACGCTCTGCGCCAAAACTTCAAACGGAGTGACGCTTCGTCGCGCCAATCCGCCCGAATGATCTGTCGAAGTTGACATAGTTTCTTCCTTCTCCGTGTCGGTTTTTACGGCAGCAAGAGCTGCCGCAGGGCGCCACCCGCATCAAGATCTGCGAGTGCCGATTCAACATCGCCGAGGGGCCGACGTGCCGAAATCATTGTTTCTAGATCGAGCTCACCCATCATGAGCTCGTCAACGAGTCGGGGAATGTCGCGTTGCGGCACCGTCGACCCGTAGTTGCAGCCCAGGATGCGCTGGTCCGCTTCCGCCAGCGCGAGAGGATCGAAGCTCGCAGTCTGTCCGGTCGGAGGCAATCCCACCACCACCGCGCTGCCGCCGAGCCCCAAGGCAGCAATCGATTGCTCGGTTGTCGCAATCTTGCCGATGGCGTCAAAGACGTAATCGATACCCGCTGGAACAAGCGCCTTCATGGCTCCGGGCACGTCCATGCCTGGGGTGACGAGGAGAGTAGCCGTCGCTCCGAGTTTGGTCGCGATGTCGAGCTTTTCCTGGGAAATGTCGACCGCGAGAATAACGCTCGCCTTTTCCAACTTGGCACCCTGAATGACCGAGAGTCCCACCCCGCCGCATCCGATGACGGCCGCCGTCGAGCCCGCCACAAACTTGGCCGTGTTGCGCACGGCACCCACACCCGTGGCAACCGCACACCCGATGAGTGCGATGACGTCGAGTGGCGCATCCGATCGAACCTTGATGGCGCCGGATTCGGGGACCACAACCATTTCAGCAAACGACGACACACCCAGGTAATGGTGAACAACCTCGCCGTCTTTCGATAGTCGGCTCGTGCCGTCATAAAGCACGCCGTTCGGCGCGACCACCGTGGCCACGAGTTCGCACTGGGCGGGGCGACCCAGTAGGCAATAGCGGCACTCGCCGCACCCGGGGACCCACGACAGCACGACGTGATCACCGACGGCGAGTGAGGTGACACCCTCCCCGAGCGCGTCGACCACTCCGGCGCCTTCGTGACCCATCACCAGCGGGAGCGGAACTTGCCATTCGCCCCGAATGACGTGCAGGTCGGAGTGACATACGCCGGCCGCGACAACGCGCACGCGCACTTCGCCCGGACCCGGATTCGCGAGGTCAACAGTTGTGAGGCGAACGCGCTCTCCATCGAATACGACCGCCTGCATGCGAACTCCAATGTTTGCGCGAGATGCTTGTGGTGTTTAACACCACTAAACACATCGTGGCGTGTTTCCCGCTTACGCACAACCTTCTGCATCGTCGCTACGCCACAATGTTCGTATGGAACCAAACGGGGGGCAGAGTCGCGGCATGGAGGACGTCGGGCCGCAACTGCGGCGTCGGCGCCTTGCCCGCGGCTTGTCGGTGACCGCAGTCGCCGAGCAGGCCGGCGTGTCGAAGGGCTTCCTGAGTCTGGCGGAGCGTGGCAAGACCCGCGTGTCCGTCCCCGTGCTGTTGCGCATCTGCGATGTTCTCGGGGTCACCATCGGCTCACTTTTTAGCTATCCCGACAACCCGATCGTGCACGGTGGCATACCGATGTACATGGGTGGTGAAAACCTTCAGGAGTACTTGCTGACCCCGCAGAACGAGAAATGGGTGCAGGTCATGCGCACGGTCATGTTGCCCGGTGGTGGCTCCGGCGGCGCCTACTCGCTTGAAACCGAGACCATTTTTGTCATTGTGCTGGAGGGTGCCTTGACTCTCGAAGTCGGCGACGAGGTGCGCACACTATCGGTGGGTGATTCGACGACCTTCTCTGGACGCACCCCACACAACTGGTTCAATCCACGTGAGTCGGCGAGCCAAGTCATGTGGGTCATTTCTCCGCCGCTACCGCCGGTTGCTCCCCAGTAGTTTGACGTTGGGATAATGGCCCTGTTTTCCAAACCTGAGGTTCGAAAACAGGGCCATTGTCGAGGGCCGTCTGGTCCTAGGTCTAGCCCTTGCGAACCGATCGCGCACGAATCGCGACGCCGAGCGCGACGAGCGATATTGCGGAGATCAATCCCGCCAGCAAACCTTCACTTCGGAAGCCGGTGTTGGGCAACGCAGGGTCATAGTCTGAGCCAGCCTCGTCAACGCCGAAGGTGATCGTCGCCGTCAGGACATCGGTTCCCGTCGCTGTGATCGTGTACGTGGTGGCCGGGCTCGCGCCGGTGGGAGTCCCCGAGATGACACCCGTTTGGGGATCGAGCGTCAAACCTGCGGGAAGGGCCGGCCCAACGCTGTAGGTCACCGCCGACGTAAAGTTCGTCGCGGTCATCGGAGATGACGTAAATGGCGTCCCGACTTTGGCGTTGTCGGGGGTCTGAGTTTGCGGTGACAACACCGGGGTTGGAATAGCCGTCCAGACCGCATACAGAGTGGGCGAGGACGAGAACGTGAAGCTTTGCCCACCGGTGTACGCCACCGTTCCCGCATCGGCGTCGCTCTGCGAGGTAGCCCAGCCTGCAAACGTGTAACCGGAGCGCGTGAATTGGTTGGCCGACAGTGCTGCAGAGGCACCAATATTCTGAGTCTGAAAGTAATCAGCTTCGACTGCCCCGTTGCCGTCAAACGTGACCGTGTTGGTGGTCGTATAGGCGTTGCCCTGAATGGCCGAAGAGCTTAACACCTGAACCACCCAACCACGATTGGTGGCGGCGCCTGCGGCAAGATCCCACGCACCGGCTGCCAGTTCGACGCGAACCGTGCCGTTCATATCAATGTCAGTGACCATCGAATTCCCCGACGTGCTGGAAATCTGCAACATTCCCGGAACATAAAAGTTCGAACTTGCCACCCCACTGACTTGCAAGTTTGAAATGGCGACCCCGTTGACGAAGACGCCCGTTACCCCGCAGTCACTGAGCGTTGTTGTCGGTGTCGTCGGGCACGAAGCGGGGAACGACCAACCTCCAGCGGCCCACGAAAGGCCGGTGCTGGGGTGAATCTCGACACGGGTCAGGAGAGTATTGCCAAATCCCCGACCGCTGAGCCCGACACCAATCGACGTCAGTGTCATCGCGGGACTTGGACCGTTGTCATTGAGGGTAATCGGAGTGGATGTTCCGGGAACTGTGACCGTCAGCGTGCCGTTCAAGATTGGTATCGTAGCTTGAGCAGGTGAGGCGCCGGAGATAAGTGCGACGACCGCGGCTAACGAGAGAAAAAATGACGATTTTTTTCCGATGATCATGGGTCAAAGTGTACGGACTGCTCCACTCCGGCGTGCCTGCGTTGTGGGGTTTTCCTCTCCTGCGGTTGAGTGGCATGGTTGCAAGGAACGCCGGCTTCGGGTGGGGATTTCCCCATAATGTGGCGAAACCCCCACTCGAGGATG
>CANGKD010000054.1 GCA_947454495.1 Actinomycetota bacterium | reverse complement strand
GAAGTGAGGCGCGGCACGCTGGCCGAGCTGGCCGAGTGGGCCCGCGACGAGGTGCGTGGAGAAATCGTTGTGGTGATTGGGGGAGCGCCGGCACGGGCATCCGTCACCATGGCGGATGCGCTCGCCGAGGTGGCCCGGCTCACGCTGAGCGGAACGGGTCTCAAGGAGGCCAGCGCTCAGGTTGCGGAGCTCACGGGCTTGAGCAAGCGGGACCTCTACCAGGGTGCGTTGGCCGCGCGCCCCAAGATTTAGACTTTAGGCATGTCAGAGCGCTCCACCTTCTACGTCACGACGCCGATTTTCTACGTCAACGACGTGCCGCACATCGGCCACGCCTACACCGAGGTGGCTGCCGATGTCCTTGCGCGCTGGCACCGCCAATCCGGCGATGTGACCTGGTTGCTCACCGGTACCGATGAGCACGGACAGAAGATTCTGCGCACCGCCACGGCCAATGGCGCGACACCGCAGGAGTGGGCCGACCGTCTGGTCGAGAGCGCGTGGAAGCCACTTCTCAACACGATCGACATTCGCAACGACGATTTCATTCGCACCACAGAACCGCGTCACGAAGACAACGTGCAGAAATTCCTGTCGCTGCTTCATGACAAGGGATTCATCTACACGGGCGAATACGAGGGTGCTTACTGCGTGGGCTGCGAGGAATACAAGCAGTCGAGCGACCTGGTTGACGGCACGGGCGAGTATGAAGGTCAGCAGGTCTGTGCGATTCACTCGAAGCCCGTCGAGATTTTGCACGAGAAGAACTACTTCTTCCGCATGAGTGAGTTCACTCAAGCGTTGCTCGACCTCTACGAGGCCCGTCCCGATTTTGTGCAGCCCGAGTCGGCCCGCAACGAGGTCGTGCAGTTCGTCAAGCAGGGGCTTGCTGACCTCTCCATCTCGCGCAGCACGTTTGACTGGGGCATCAAGTTGCCGTGGGATGACACGCACGTGGTCTACGTGTGGTTCGACGCCCTGCTCAACTACATCACCGCCGCGGGCTACGGCAGCGACGACGCCAAGCTCGCGAAACTGTGGCCCGCCACGCACGTCGTGGGTAAGGACATCCTGCGCTTTCACGCCGTTATTTGGCCGGCGATGCTGTTGGCCGCCGGACTCGAGGTGCCGCACCAGGTCTTCGGTCACGGCTGGTTACTTGTCGGTGGCGAGAAGATGTCGAAGTCGAAACTCACGGGCATCGCCCCGAACGACATCACCGACACCTTTGGTTCGGATGCGTTCCGCTACTACTTCTTGAGCGCCATCGCATTCGGTCAAGACGGTTCGTTCTCGTGGGAAGACCTCTCGGCGCGCTATCAGGCCGAGCTCGCCAACGGCTTCGGAAACCTCGCCTCGCGCGTGATTGCGATGACCCAGAAATACTTCGACGGGGTGATACCGGCAGCGGTGGATGTGCAGCCGGCCGATAAGGCGATTGCCGATGTTGCGCTCGCTGCGGTGGCGCAGGCAGACGACGCCATTAACCGACTTGCCATCCACGAGGCGATTGCCTCGGTGTGGACTCTCGTGGACGCCCTCAACGGGTACATCACCGAGCAGGCACCGTGGGCGCTCGCGAAGGATCCGGCCAACGCGGCCCGCTTGTCGACCGTGCTCAACACGTGCGCCGAGGGATTGCGTGTGCTCAGCGTTGCCCTCTCACCGGTGATTCCGAAGGCGACGACGATTCTGTGGTCGGCGCTTGGGGCCGAGACCACGCTTGGTGCGCTCGACGCGCAACCGATTCGCGATGCGGGACGCTGGGGCCAGTTGCCTCAGGGCACACGCGTGTCTGCACTCGAGCCGCTTTTCCCGCGCATCGATGCCGACAGCGCAAGCGAAACCATTCCGGAATAGTTTCATGTCGGAATCCGCATACATTCGCCATCGCGACACGACGGCGGAACACGGGCAGACGCGTGATCTGTCGTACCCGCCCGCCCCCGAGCCACTGCCAGTCGCAGTGTACGACAACCACACGCACCTCGAAATTTCCGATGGTGACGAACCTCTCGACTTTCACGAGCAGGTGTACCTAGCGGCCGAGGTCGGCGTCATCGGCGTCGTTCAGGTCGGCGGCGACGTACCCACGTCGGAGTGGTCCGCCAACACGGCCGCCATCGAACCGCGCATGCTCGCAGCCGTCGCCATTCACCCCAACGAAGCGCCCAACTACGCCGCCGCGGGAACGCTCGATGTCGCACTCGCGCGAATCGATGACCTCGCCGCGATGCCCCGCACGCGTGCCATCGGTGAGACCGGGCTCGATTACTTTCGCACCGGCGAAGACGGGCGTGAGGCACAGCACTACTCGTTCGAAGCGCACATCGGGTTAGCTAAGAAGCACGACATCGCCATGCAGATTCACGACCGCGATGCCCACGACGACGTCATCGCCACATTGCTGCGCGTCGGCGCTCCCGACACCACCGTCTTTCACTGCTTCTCGGGCGACGCCGACATGGCTCGCATCGCGGCCGACCACGGCTGGTACCTGTCGTTCTCGGGCACGATCACGTTCAAGAAAAACGACGACCTGCGCGAAGCGCTCCGGGTGATTCCGCGCGAGCTGATTCTGGTCGAAACGGATGCCCCCTTCCTGACCCCCACGCCCTACCGTGGCCGACCGAACGCCCCCTATCTCGTGCCCATCACGATGCGCGCAATGGCTGAGGTGCTCGACGCCGACCTCGGCGATCTGTGCGCACAGGTTGCATCCAACACCGAGCGCGCCTACGGTTCGTGGGCGGATGGGCTCGCATGAGACTGCTCGGCCCCTCCGAGATTCGCGAACTCGCCGAGAGACTCGATGTCGCACCCACGAAGAAGCTCGGCCAAAACTTCGTCATCGACGCCAACACCGTGCGCAAGATTGTCAAGAGCGCGGGCGTTCAACCCGGCGAAACTGTCGTCGAGGTCGGACCGGGGTTGGGGTCACTCACGCTCGGGCTACTCGAGGCGGGCGCGAGTGTGGTTGCGGTCGAGATTGACGCGCGACTCGCGGCCGCCCTGCCGAGTACGGTTGAGGCGTTCGCCCCGGGAAGCGCGCTGACGGTCATCCACCAGGATGCGCTGATCATCGAGGTGCTACCGGGCGATCCCACGCGTCTGGTGGCGAACCTGCCGTACAACGTCTCGGTTCCGGTCTTGCTGCACTTTATGGAACACTTTGCGAGCATTCGATCTGGCGTCGTCATGGTGCAGGCCGAGGTGGGGCATCGGCTCGCCGCCACGCCAGGTTCAAAGATTTACGGCAGCCCGAGCGTGAAGGCGGCGTGGTACGGCTCCTGGCGCATCGCGGGCACGGTGAGTCGGCAGGTGTTTTGGCCGGTGCCAAATGTGGATTCGGTACTCGTGTCGTTCGAGCGCCATTCCGAGCCCGGCGATGAGGTACTGCGCCGCCGCACGTTTGAGCTTGTGGATGCAGCCTTCGGGCAGCGACGCAAGATGTTGCGTCAGGCCCTCTCCGACATTTTTGGTTCGAGTGCGGCCGCGTCGCAGGCACTTGAGGGCGCGGGGCTCGCTCCGACTCGACGTGGCGAGGAGCTCGTGCTCGACGACTTCGTGGCTCTCGCTCGCGTGGTCTGAGGGCCGTCACCGGGCGGGTAGATTAAGTGCCATGTCAGGGTCGAGCACGCGTGAAATGGTTCACGTTCGAGCACCCGGAAAGATCAACGTTCTTCTCCGCGTTGGCGCGCTCTTGGACGATGGCTATCACGAAGTCGCGAGTGCGTATCAAGCGGTCAGCTTGTACGAAGAGATCTATGCATTCCCGGCCGACGATTTTTCAATGACAATCACGGGCTCTGTCGATATTTCGGGTGTCCCCACAGACGGTTCGAACCTCGCAATCCGTGCGGCGCGACTCCTCGCCAAGCACGCCAAATACCGTGGCGGGGTCCGCTTCGAGGTGGAGAAAAACGTACCCGTCGCCGGGGGCATGGGCGGTGGGTCCGCTGATGCGGCGGCTGCACTGGTCGCGTGCGATGCACTCTGGGGAACGCGCCTTTCTCGCGAAGAACTTGTCATGCTGGCCAGCGAACTCGGTGCCGACGTTCCATTTGCCCTCATGGGTGGCACGGCCATCGGCACGGGTCGTGGAGACCGGCTGAGCCCCGCCCTCGCGTCGGGCCATTTTGAATGGGTCATTGTGCTCTCCGATTCCGGGCTTTCGACACCATCGGTTTATGCCGAATTGGATGCGCATCGCGCGCGCCACGTGAATGACATCGCCCCTGCCCCCGAGTCGCCCTCTGTCGACACCGCGGTTCTGACTGCGCTGCGCCAAGGTGACCCGGTCATGCTTGCCGAGTCGATGCAAAATGACTTGCAGGCGGCCGCCCTGCATCTTGACCCGAGCTTGGTTGCTCTTCTTGAGCGTGGCGAAGAGCGAGGTGCCCTCGTGGGCATCGTCTCGGGATCGGGCCCCACACTGGCCTTCTTGGCCGAAGACGCGGGTTCAGCTGCCGAACTCCACCGCGCGCTGGCGACCTCGGGACTGAATGTCGTTCGCGCCACCGGTCCGGTGCACGGCGCGCGAGTCGTCGAATAATGGCGCACCTTCTCGGCGCGGAAAGCATCCGACTCGAATACCCCACGCGCGTCGTGTTCGATGACGTGACGATTGGCATCTCGGAAGGTGACCGCATCGGCGTTGTCGGTCGCAACGGTGACGGCAAATCGACCCTGCTCGGCCTGTTGAGCGGTCGACGCGAACCCGACGGCGGTCAGGTCACACGTCGAGGTGGCGTCACCATCGGAATGCTCGATCAGTCCGACACTCTCGACGGCGAATTGACCGTGGGGTTCGCAGTGGTCGGTGATGCCCAGGAGCACGAGTGGGCATCCAACGCCATCGTTCGGGATGTGCTGGCCGGCCTGCTCGGCGACATTGACTGGCACGCGCGCATCTCGACGCTCTCGGGTGGTCAACGGCGACGAGTTGCGCTCGCGGCCCTGCTCGCCGGTGACTGGGACGTCATCTTTCTCGACGAGCCCACAAACCACCTCGACGTCGAAGGAATCGCGTGGCTCGCGGCGCACCTCAAGAACCGATGGCCTTCCAACCAGGGTGGACTCGTCGTCGTCACGCACGATCGCTGGTTTCTTGACGAGGTGTGCAACACGACGTGGGAAGTGCACGACCGCATCATCGAACCGTTCGAGGGTGGATACGCGGCCTACATCTTGCAGCGCGTCGAACGCGACCGTTCGGCGGCCGCGAGCGAAGCCAAGCGCCAGAATCTGATGCGCAAGGAATTGGCCTGGTTGCGCCGCGGTGCGCCCGCCCGCACCGCGAAGCCTAAGTTTCGCATTGACGCGGCGAACGAACTCATTGCCAACGAACCCCCACCCCGAAACCCGGTCGAGCTCGCATCGATGGCGATGCAACGACTGGGCAAAGACGTGGTCGATCTCGAGAACGTGGGCGTCGTCTATGACGACCGAACGATTCTCGCCGACGTCACGTGGCGCATCGCGCCCGGTGAACGCACCGGTGTGCTCGGCGTCAACGGTGCCGGTAAATCGACGTTGCTCGGCATGGTCGCGGGAACGGTGACTCCCACCTCGGGTCGCATCAAGCGCGGCAAGACGGTCAAGATCGCGGTGCTTAGTCAGGAACTTGCCGAACTCGCGGAGTTCGCAGAAGATCGCGTCAGCGCGGTCATTGCGCGCAAGCGCACGTCGTACGTCGCGGGCGGAAAAGAGATCACACCCGCCCAGTTGCTCGAGCGACTTGGTTTCACGTCGGCGCAACTCGCGACGCACGTCAAAGACTTGAGTGGCGGACAAAAGCGTCGTCTTCAGCTGCTCATGATTTTGTTGGATGAGCCCAACGTGCTGATTCTCGACGAACCCACGAACGACCTCGATACCGACATGCTCGTGGCGATGGAGGATCTGCTCGACACGTGGCCTGGCACGCTGCTCGTTGTCTCGCACGACCGCTACCTGCTCGAGCGCATCACCGACAATCAGTTCGCCGTGCTCGATGGCCACTTTCGTCACCTGACGCGTGGCGTCGACCAGTACCTCGAACTGCGAGCCGCCTCCAAGAAGGCGGGTGGTGGGTCATCCGGGGGATCCGGTGGCGGAGCGACCGCACCCAAGGCGGCGCGCGTTCCCGTTCTGACCGGCGCCGACCTGCGCAATGCCGAAAAAGAAGTGGCCGCCATCGACCGCAAGATCACGAAACTGCAAGACGAAATCGCGCGGGGTCACGAAGCACTTGCCTCGCACGATCAGAGCGACTTCACTGGCCTTGCAGAGCTCACCGCCCTGACCAGCCGTTTAGCCGACGAAGTCGTGTCGCTCGAGTCGCGGTGGCTCGAGCTCTCGGAGCAGATTGAGGCGAGCCGGTAGAACAGTCCGCGCACACCGCGACGGGTCGGCTGGAAAGGACGTCATGAACTCCGACAAGATTTATCTGGCTGTCGTGCCACTTTTCTTCAAAATCGGTCGCCCCGGCGCCACGGCTCGGCGTGCTCGGTACGCGGCGGACAAACCGCCACGGGGTTCGGTGTTGTTTCTTGGCGACAGCTTGGCGATGCGAGGAAGTTGGCAGGAGTGGTTTCCACATCTGACCGTGGCGAATCGCGGCATAGATGGCGACACAACGGTCGACCTTCGCGAACGACTCGATGAGTCACTGAACGAGCCCGCCGTGGTGTCACTCATCATCGGAACGAACGACCTGCACGCGGCACACGAATTACGCGATGTCGACGGTATCGCATCGCGGATCGACGACATCGTCGCGCACATCGCCGACGTGTCACCCTCGACGCAAATTCTGCTGACGAGTGTGCTGCCGCGCACCGCTTTCTTGAGCGAGACGATCACGGCCCTCAACAAGAAATTGCACGGTGTCGCCCGCACTCGCTCCCTGGCCTACGTTGACCTGTGGCCGGTGCTTGCGGTCGACGGGGCCCTGCGGCCGGAGTTCACTCGCGACAACCTGCACCTGACGCCGGCGGGGTACGCCGCCTGGGTGTCGGTGCTGAGGCCCCTGTTGGCTAGTCGCCCGTAACCTAGTCGCCGGTAACCTCGTCGAGACTGAGGCCCAGTCGCCGCAACGACTCGGCCAACTTCTTCCGTTCTGCTCGGGTAAGACCGGCCAAAATGGCAGCCTCGGCGTCGATGAGTCGCGTGATGGCGGCGTCAACACGCGTGAGACCCGTGGGGGTCATCTCGACGAGCACGCCTCGACCATCGTTCGGATCGTCGCGACGCACCACGAGCCCACTTTCGACCAACCGGTCAATACGGTTGGTCATCGCCCCACTCGACACCAAGGTCTGTTGCAAGAGTTGCTTCGGACTGAGTCGAAATGGCGTTCCGGCACGACGTAGCGCTGCGAGCACATCGAATTCCCACGCCTCGAGCTTCGACCGACTGAATGCCTGACGTCGAGCTCGATCGAGCAACCGCGCGAGCCGACCAACGCGAGACAACACCTGGAGCGGCGTGAAGTCGAGGTCGGGGCGTTCACTTTGCCACGCCGAGACGATGCGGTCGACCTCGTCGGGGGCATCCTCAGTTGAATCGGCAGGAATTGCATTCACACGACCATTATTGCCCGGCGTAATCTGGCAGACTTGACGCGTGCGCTCATCCTCGCGAGGAGTTCACTTTTCCGCCATGGTGTAATGGCAGCACCACAGCCTTTGGAGCTGTTTGTCTAGGTTCGAGTCCTGGTGGCGGAGCGTAAGGAGACCACGTGACCGACAGCAACCTCGCCATCGTGATTTTGGCCGCGGGCAAGGGCACGCGAATGAAGTCGGCAACGCCGAAACTTCTCCACAAGCTGGCCGGGGTCACCGTGGTCAGTCACGTGTTGGCCACCGCGCGCGAACTCGATGCGGCGCACGTGGTGACGGTCGTGCGACACGAACGCGATCGACTCGTCGAGGTCATCGAGGTCGATTTGCCCGGCAGCATCATCGTCGACCAAGACGATGTTCCTGGCACCGGGCGGGCCGTCGAACAGGCGATGGATGCGCTACCCGCCGACTTCGCGGGCGAAGTGCTCGTGCTCAACGGCGATGTGCCGCTCCTTGATGCCGAGACGTTAGTCGCCGCGCTCCGGTCGCACCGCGAGTCGGGCGTCGCCGCCACGCTGCTCACCACTCACCTCGATGACGCGCACGGGTACGGCCGCATCGTTCGTGGAGGCGACGGCGGTGTCGACCGCATCGTCGAGCACGCCGACGCGTCGGATACCGAACTCGCTGTGCGCGAGATCAACGCGGGCATTTACGTCTTTGCCGCCGAGCCCCTACGCCTGGCGCTCGCGCGAATCACGCAGGGCAACTCGCAGGGTGAGAAGTACCTCACCGACGTGGTGGCCATTCTGCGCGGTGACAACTTGAGTGTCTTGGCATCGCCGGTGAGCCCGGCATGGAAAGTTGAGGGCATCAACGACCGCGCCCAGCTCGCATCGGCTGCGGCGCGGCTGAACGCCATGATTATTCGCGGGTGGCAACTTCACGGCGTGACGGTCATCGACCCGGCCACTACGTGGATCGACATGCAGGTGCAGCTAGCCCTCGACGTCGAGATCAAGCCGGGCACGCAAATTTTGGGCGCCACCACCATCGACGAGCGCGCGATCATCGGTCCCGATACGACGCTCCTTGATACCGAGGTTGGCGCGGGCGCAATCGTCAAGCGAACCGACGCCACGCTCGCCGTCATCGGCCCCGATGCCGAGGTTGGCCCCTTCTCGTATCTGCGACCGGGCACCTATCTCGGCGCCGACGGCAAGATTGGCGCGTTCGTCGAAACGAAGAACGCGAACATCGGTGCCGGCAGCAAAGTTCCTCACCTCTCCTACATCGGCGATGCCGAAGTCGGAGAAAAGAGCAATATCGGCGCGGGCACCATCGTGGCCAACTACGACGGCGTCAACAAGCACCGCACAACCGTGGGATCGCACGTGCGCACCGGCTCGCACAACGTCTTTGTTGCGCCCGTCACCATCGGTGATGGCGCCTACTCGGGAGCCGGCACGGTGATCCGAAAGGATGTTCCCGCCGGTGCGCTCGCCGTGAACGTCGCCCCCCAGCGCAACATGGACGGCTGGGTTGTGGCGAACCGACCCGGCACCGCCGCAGCGAACGCCGCCGAACGCTCGGCGTCGGATGGCGCATCCACCACATAAGACTTCACCTTTGATTCACACCTACGCACCACACAAATGCACCACCCGGCCGAAAGAAGAACCGTGAGCGAGATCACCACACCGAACAAGAAGAAACTCGTTCTGGTTTCTGGGCGAGCGCATCCGCAACTGGCCAATGACATCGCGGCCGAACTCGGTATTCAGGTCACCGAAACCGACCTGCGCACGTTTGCGAACGGCGAGATTTATGCGCGCTACGGCGAGAGCATCCGTGGTGCCGACGTATTCGTGTTGCAGTCTCATGGCACGCCGATAAACGAGTGGATCATGGAGCAGCTCATCATGCTCGATGCGCTCAAGCGCGCGTCGGCCAAACGCGTGACCGTTGTGGCGCCGTTCTACCCCTACGGTCGTCAAGACAAGAAGGGTCGCGGTCGTGAGCCGATTTCGGCGCGACTCATGGCTGACCTGTTCAAGACGGCCGGCGCGAACCGCATCATGAGTATCGACATTCACGCCTCGCAGATTCAGGGATTCTTCGATGGCCCGTTCGACCATCTCTTCGGCATGCCGGTGTTGCTCGAGCATTTCCGCGCCCAACTTGACCCGAGCACGCTCACGGTCGTGTCACCCGACATGGGTCGCGTGCGCGTGGCAGATATCTGGAGCGAGAAGCTCGGTGCCCCGCTGGCCATCATCCACAAACGTCGTGACCCGAAGGTGCACAACGAGGTGACCGTGCACGAAATCGTCGGTGAAGTGAAGGGCCGCGTCTGCCTCCTCGTCGACGACATGATTGACACCGGTCGCACGATCGTCAAGGCGGCCGAAGCACTCAAGGCCAACGGTGCCATCGGCGTGGTTGTGGCGGCGACGCACGCGGTGTTCTCCGACCCGGCCACCGAGATTCTGCAGAATCCGGCAATCGACTCTGTTGTCGTGACCGACACATTGCCGATTCCCGAGGCAAAGCGGTTCCCCACGTTGACGATTTTGCCGATTGCACCCTTGCTTGCGCGCGCAATTCGTGAGGTGTTCGACGACGGCTCCGTCACAAACCTCTTTGACGGCGCCGCCTAACTCACGACACAACGAAAGTGGGGCATCCGACGAATCGGATGCCCCACTTTCGTACAGCGGACTTGTTCGCTTATGCGCGGCGGCGGCGAACCACAATCAGCGCGCCAGCGGCGAGCAGAGCTGCACCGAAACCAAACATGCCGAGCATGCTCGATGCCGAGACACCCGTGTTGGGCAACGCCGATTCTTTCTGAGCCAACCAGAAACGAACCGTGCTCGTCTGAGTGTTGGTGTCATCGTTCTTGTAGACGTAGGTGATCGTCTTTACGCCCACGCTCGGCTGGAACCAGGCGGTTGAACCATCTGTGCCTTGTTGTGCTCCGGCAGCGAAAACGTCAGATGCGTTGACCGTGATGTTAGGCGTGTCGGTGTCGGTGCATCCGCCGGGGGAATTCGCCACGTTGCACCAGTTGAAAGCATCCGGCGAGGCCGTGCCGACGAGTTGGGCGCCGGTCAGCGCGTTACCGTTGGCATCGGTGGCCGAAACGGTCACTTCGTCCGAGTCGAGGTCGGAGACCGCAACGCCAAGGTCGTTAGCTTTGGTCGGAGAAGCAAACGTGACGGTCAGTGTGACGAGGTCCGTGGTCGTCGTGGTTGACTCGATTTTGAGGAAGTTGTTCGTTGCGCTCGGTCCGTTTGCGCCGAAAACCGCGCCAATGGGGGTTTCT
>CANGKD010000053.1 GCA_947454495.1 Actinomycetota bacterium | reverse complement strand
CAGACCTATGATGCCGCGTGTCATCTGGCGCAACGCGAGGCTGATGGGCATATCGCCGCCGAGTCGGACGCTGACGCGCGAATCGAATCGGCCCGGCAGACCGACGGTACGCTGCAGACGGAACGCACAGCCTAATACGCGAGAATGTCGCCGTGAGTTTTTCTGCGCAACGACCCGTCACGCCGTTCTGGCGCCGTCCCTCTACCTGGTGGATTGTCTCCGGCGTGGTTGTCATCGCTGCCGTCGTCGCGGGCATTGCCGTGCTCGGTCCGACGACCGGTTCCCTGCTTGTCAAGACGACACCTTCCCCGTCGGCGACAAAATCACGCACGGCAACCCCGACGCCAACGCCCACTCCGACCCCGACACCGGTCGGATTCAACAAACAGGCGCTCTCCATCGACGACCCGAATAGTTTGTGGGTGATTGTCAACAAGCATCGTCCGCTTGCCGATCCCACCTACGTGCCGAGCCCGCTGAGCGATGCGCCGGTTTCCTACGCGTACGCATCGACCATGCGCAGCGAGGCAGCGGATGCCCTGACCGCCATGTTTGCGGCTTACACGGCCGAGACCGGCGGCGAGATGATGTTGCAGAGCGTCTACCGCAGCTATGACACTCAGGCCGAGTTGTACAAGGGCGACGACACCTTGACGGCACGCCCCGGGTACAGCGAGCACCAAACGGGTCTGGCCGCCGACATCGGCGATATTTCTGGTGAGTGCGCCGTGCAGACGTGTTTCGCCGACATGCAGGCGGGCCAGTGGCTCGCAGCGAACGCGTGGCAGTTTGGGTTCGTTTTGCGGTACCCCGACGGTTACATCGACACCACCGGATACGAATTCGAACCGTGGCACTACCGTTTCGTCGGCACCGATCTCTCAACCGAGATGCACAACACGGGCACCCCTACTCTCGAGGACTTTTTCGGCCTCGAACCCGCGCCGCGGTATCCCGACCAGGGCTAGGCGAGCGCCAAACCGGGCTAGGCGAGCGCCGCATCCACGATGCGTTTCGCCTCTGCCTGAACGAGTCGCAGGTGCTCTGCGGAGCGAAACGACTCCGCGTAAATCTTGTACACGTCTTCGGTGCCTGACGGACGGGCGGCAAACCACGCGAACTCGGTCTCGACCTTGAGGCCGCCGAACGCGGCACCGTTACCCACCGCGTGGGTGAGCGTGGCGGTGATCGGGTCACCGGCGAGTTCCGTGGCGGTGATTGACGACGCGTCGAGTTTGCCGAGCTTGGACTTTTGCTCGCGCGTGGCGGGCGCATCCACTCGCTCATAGGCGGGGTCGCCGTACCGCGCGACCAACTCGCGATAGAGCACCGAGGGTGTCTTACCCGTCACGGCCAGAATCTCGGCGGCCAGGAGGCACAACAAGATGCCGTCTTTGTCGGTCGTCCACACCGTGCCGTCATGGCGCAAGAAAGATGCGCCCGCGCTCTCCTCGCCGCCAAATCCGACGGAGCCGTCGACGAGCCCCGGCACGAACCACTTGAAGCCGACGGGCACTTCCCACAGCTCGCGCCCCAGGGCAGCAACCACGTAGTTGATCATGGACGAGGACACCATCGTTTTGCCCACGCGCGCGTCGGGTCGCCAGTTTGGGCGGTGTGTGTAGAGGTAGTCGATGGCCACGGCCAAGAAATGGTTCGGATTCATGAGGCCCGCGTCGGGCGTCACGATTCCGTGTCGATCGGCATCGGCATCGTTTCCCGTCAACAGATCGAAATCGTTGCGCTTGCCAATCAGCGACGCCATCGCGTTGGGACTCGAGGGATCCATGCGAATCTTGCCGTCCCAGTCGAGCGTCATGAAACCCCACGCGGGGTCGACGTCGGGGTTGACGACCGTCAGATTGAGCTCATACGTGCGGGCGATTTCACCCCAATAGGCGACGGATGCCCCACCCATGGGGTCGGCGCCGATGTGCACCCCGGCTCGGGCGATCGCATCCACATCGATGACATTGCGCAGGTCATTCACGTACTCCGCCAGAAAGTCGTACGTTCCGACGAGTCCCTCGGGGTCAGCGCGGCGCACGTCGGCCAGGCCACCCGCGATGATGTCGTTCGCTCGCTCGGCAATCCAGTTCGTCGCGTCGGAGTCTGCGGGCCCGCCGTGGGGCGGGTTGTACTTGAACCCGCCATCGGCGGGCGGATTGTGGCTCGGCGTCACGACGATGCCATCCGCGAGGTCGGCACGCACAGCGCCGTCTTCGGCCGAACGTGCGTTGTGGCGCAGAATCGCGTGCGACACGGCCGGTGTCGGCGTGAAGCCGTCGCGCGCATCCATCAGCACGGTCACACCGTTCGCCACCAGCACCTCGAGTGCCGTGGTTTGTGCAGGGCGAGACAACGCGTGCGTGTCAATACCGATGAAAAGGGGACCGGTGATGCCTTGCAGGGCCCGGTACTCGCAAATGGCCTGCGTGATGGCAAGAATGTGCGTCTCGTTGAACGCGCGCGCAAAAGAAGTCCCGCGATGACCCGACGTGCCAAATGCGACGCGTTCGTCGGGGTTTGTCACATCGGGCACGAGATCGAAATAGGCCGCAGTGAGCGCAGAAACATCAACCAAATCGTCGGATGTGGCGGGCTGACCCGCGCGGTTTGTCATGCCCGTCAGTTTGCCACCGCAGGTAGTCTCTAGGGAATGTCAATTTCGTTCAGTTACCTCGGGCCTCCCGGCACGTTTACCGAAGCTGCGCTCGCGCAGGTTCCGCAAGCGGCCGGTCAAGACTGGCGCCCGGTGAACAACGTGGGCGAGGCGCTCGATGACGTGGTGACGGGTCGCTCCGTCGCAGCCATGATCGCGATCGAGAACTCGGTTGAGGGTGGGGTGACCGCCACACAGGATGCGCTCGCCAATATTCCGGGACTGCGCATCGTGGGCGAATACCTCGTTCCCGTGCGCTTCGACCTCGTGGCCCGCCGCGGAACGACGTTGGCCGACGTCACCGTCGTGAACGCGCATCCTGTCGCGTACGCCCAATGCCGCGCGTGGTTGGAGAAATCGGTGCCGCATCACGGGCACATTCCAAGTCCGAGCAACGTGGCGGCGGCGGCCGACCTGCTCACGGCCGAGACCGCCGATGCTGCCATCGCACCCCCCGGTATCTCGGCGCACTACGACGTCGAGGTGTTGGCCGAAAACGTGGGCGATAACCCCAACGCGCAAACCCGATTCGTGTTGGTGAGCAAGACAACAGATTTGCCCGAACCGACGGGGCATGACAAGACGAGCCTCATCATCGAACTTCCGGATGACCGTTCCGGTGCGTTACTCGAAATGCTCGAACAGTTCGCCACTCGCGGGGTCAACCTGAGCCTCATTCAGTCGCGCCCCATCGGAGACGAGTTTGGGCGGTATCGATTCGTCATCGATGCGGACGGCCACGCGCGAGATGAGCGCATGTCGGATGCACTTCTGGGCTTGCGGCGATTCAGCCCCAAGGTCATCTTCTTGGGCTCGTACCCGCGTGCCGACCGCGCGCCCATCGTGCACGAAGAGCGCTATGCCGACCAGGTCTTCGTGGATGCTCGTGCGTGGCTGAGCGGAATCTTGGGCTCCAACTCCCCTCGGTAGACTGGCACTCGTGATTGACCCCGTGCTTCTTCGCGAGAACCCCGACGCCGTTCGCCGTTCGCAAACGGTCCGCGGCGACGATGTGACCCTCGTTGACGCTGCCATTGACGCCGATTCTGCACGTCGCGCTGCGTTGACGCTCTTCGAAACCCTTCGTGCCGAGCAGAACGTGTTCAGCAAGAAAGTCGGCCAGGCACAGGGTGATGAAAAGAAGGCGCTGCTCGCCGACGTCGCGGAGCTGGCCCAACGAGTCAAAGACGCCAATGCAGCGGCCACCGAGGCCGAAGAGGCCTACGTGAGCGCGGTGTCGCGGTTAGGCAACATCGTTGTTGAGGGCGTTCCCGCCGGCGGTGAAGAGAACTTTGTCACCTTGCGTACGCACGGCACACCGGCGACGTTCGATTTCGAAGCGAAAGACCACGTGGAGCTCGGCGAGGGTCTTGACGCCATCGACACCGTTCGAGGTGCGAAAGTTTCGGGAGCTCGTTTCTACTTCTTGAAAGGCGTTGGCGCTCGCCTCGAACTCGGTCTCATGAACATGGCCCTCGATCAGGCGATTGCGGCCGGATTCACGCCGCTCATCACCCCCACGCTCGTGCGACCCGAAATCATGAACGGCACGGGCTTCCTCGGCGCACATGCCGACGAGATCTACTACCTCCCCGCGGACGACCTCTACCTCACGGGCACGAGCGAGGTTGCGCTCGCGGGATACCACTCCGACGAGATCATCGACGTGAGCGCCGGGCCCGTGCGCTACGCCGGCTGGTCGACGTGTTACCGACGCGAGGCCGGGTCCAGCGGTAAAGACACGCGTGGCATCATCCGCGTGCACCAGTTCAACAAGCTCGAGATGTTTGTCTATGCGCATCCGAGTGAGGCCGAAGCAGAGCACGATCGCCTCGTTGCATGGCAAGAAGCAATGTTGCAAAAGCTGGGGCTCGCCTATCGCGTCATCGACGTTGCCGCGGGCGACCTCGGTTCGTCGGCGGCCCGCAAGTTCGATATTGAGGCGTGGATTCCCACCCAGGGCGCCTATCGCGAACTCACGTCCACCTCAAACTGCACAACTTTCCAGGCTCGCCGACTCCAGACGCGCTTCCGCGCCGAATCGGGCAAGACCGAGCCCGTCGCCACGCTCAACGGCACCCTCGCGACGACGCGCTGGCTGGTGGCCCTGCTCGAAACCCATCAGCAGGCCGATGGCTCAGTTGTTGTTCCGGAGGCGCTGCGTCCGTATGTGGGAGGCCTCGAGATTTTAACCCCGATTGGTGCCTAATGGTTGAGTTTGATCCGCTGTACCGCTGGCTCATCGCCCTCGACATTGACGGCACCATCGTGTCGAAGCGCGGCGATGTCGACCCGGCCGTGACGAAAGAGATTCGACGAGTGGCTGACCTCGGACACGAGGTGACACTTGCGACGGGTCGGTCGGTCGCGGACACCTTTCCAATCTTGAACCAGCTCGGCATCAACCCCGAGTATGTCGTGTGCACGAATGGCGCCACCGTGTTGCGACGAGACCCCATCGAGCCAAGCGGCTATGCCTACGAATGGGTTGAGACGTTCAGCCCGGCAACGGTCCTCACCACGATTCAGCCGTACCTGCCGGAGGGCAAGTACGCGGTCGAAGACGAGCATGGCGATTATTACTACACCGAACCTTTTCCCGGATACGCCAACGCCCCCAAGAGTCACAAGGTTCCGTTCAACGACCTCCTCTTCATCAACGCCACGCGCGTGGTGGTGATTTCACCCGACCATGACACGGGTATGGAGGACTTCCTCGGCATGGTCAACAAGATGGGTCTGCACAGCGTCAGCTATTCCATCGGTTACACCGCGTGGCTTGACATCGCACCCGATGGCGTGAACAAAGCGACGGGTCTCGAGCGCATTCGCGAGAAGTTGGGAATTCCCCGCTCACACGTGACGGCCATCGGTGACGGACGCAACGACGTCGAAATGTTGGAGTGGGCGGCGTCGATGGGGCGGGGCGTGGCCATGGGCCAGGCTCCGTTGGAGGTCGCAACCGTTGCCAACGAAATGTGTCCCTCGGTTGAAGAGAATGGCGTACTCACGGTTCTCAAGTCGTTCCGCTAATCCGGGTACCGCGCACAGAACCTTGCCAGACTCACATGGCAGGGTGATGACGAACCTCGTCGGGTAGCATTAACCGTTGTTGTGTGACGCCGGTAACGGAACAAGCACGTCAGCGGGAGGGCTGTCCGAGCGGCCGATGGAGCTGGTCTTGAAAACCAGTGAGCAGCAATGCTTCGTGGGTTCGAATCCCACGCCCTCCGCACACGACACCTCAGTTTCAAGACACACGCGTTTGGAGAAGACCAGATGAGCGAATCGACGTCACGCCGATCGGGCACTCGACGACCCGTCGCACGCCACGGGCGAGTGCGTCCGCGCGGACCGATTACTTTCGTCGTGTCGATTGTCGCATCGGCCCTCGCCGTGGTTTTGGTGAGCGCATCTTCGGTGGCCGCCATTGCGGTCTGGGATGTGTCGCGCTCGGTGCACGAAGGTGTCACCTTGGCCAACGAGCCTGAGGTGATTCCCTCGATTGGCGAGATTGAGGGTGGCGTGAACATCCTGCTCGTCGGAAGCGACAGCCGCGCCAACACCGGTCTTGAAGAAGACGGCGGCGTGCTCAATGACGTCAATATGATTCTGCACATCTCCGCCGACCACACGAGCGCCATTGCCGTGAGTATTCCGCGCGACATGGTGTTCCCGATGGCCGATTGTCCCGACTCCAACGGAGACGGCGAAAGCGACGGCGGTGGCTGGACCGGCCCGATTAATGCGGTCATGAATGAGGGCGGATTACCCTGCGTCGTGGCGACCGTCGAACAGGTCACGGGGCTCTCGATTCCCTACGCCGCGCTTATCGACTTTGCCGGTGTGATCCAGATGGCTGACGCCATCGGCGGCGTTGATGTCTGCGTTGCCGAAACCATCGAAGACCAGTACACGGGTACGTTCCTCGACCCGGGAATGCACACACTGTATGGCATTGATGCCCTCGCGTTCCTTCGCACTCGCCATGGCGTGGGTGACGGTTCGGACCTTGGCCGCATTTCAAACCAGCAGGTATTCCTTTCATCGCTCGTGCGCAAG
This sequence comes from Actinomycetota bacterium, assembly GCA_947454495.1. Taxonomy (GTDB): domain Bacteria; phylum Actinomycetota; class Actinomycetes; order Actinomycetales; family Microbacteriaceae; genus RFQD01. The sequence continues at coordinate 4,168 of CANGKD010000053.1, read as the reverse complement.
CTGAAGAGCAGTGAGACGCTCACCGACCCGGTGAAGCTGTACCGCATTGCCAAGGCCGCGCTTGGAAACATGCAACTGTCGAACAGCCTCAACAATGTCGACACGATGGTGTCCATTGGAATGGCGTTGCGCAACATTCCGCTCGACAGCGTCGTCTTCGTGCAGTACCCCGGTTCGACCGGCGGTGACGGTGTCTACACGGGTAAGGTCGCTCCGATCCAGTGGGCCGCTGACGAACTCTTCGCGGCGATTCTCGCCGACCAGCCCGTTGCGGTCAGCGGCGGAACGGGTGTTGGCTCGACGGTCGATCCCAACGCGGATGCGCAGCGCGCGGCCGACGATGCGGCAGCGGCTGCGGCGAAGGCGAAAGCCTCGGCTGCGGCCCAGGCCAAGAAGAACAAGTCGTCTGCGACTCCGAGCCCGAAGCTTCCGGAGACCGGCGAAGCGACTCCCGCAGCAACCGAAGCTCCCGTTGTCGTGCCGAAGGTGCAGCTCCCCGACGCCATTCACGGACAAAGCGCAAACGACTACACCTGTTCGAAGGGCCGCACGCTTAACGACCAGTAAGTCGGTTAGCCTCACCGGCGACGAGCGGTTAGACTTCTTTCGCTGCGCTTTCGGGCGCGCTGGAGACGTCGCATAGTCCGGTCGAGTGCGCCTCACTGCTAATGAGGTAAGGGTCTTAAAGCCCTTCGGAGGTTCAAATCCTCTCGTCTCCGCAAAGTAAATGAACCGCCGTTTGGCGGTTCATTTACTTTGTAGGGAAATTGTTGCGAGGATTTGGGAGGAGGCAACCCAGTGGGTTGCCGACGGCTCCTCTCGTCTCCGCGAAACACTCAAAACCCCCGAATCTTCGGGGGTTTTGCACGCTCACCTCGACGAACGGCGAATCAATGGCAACCGAACAACTCCAGGGCTACAAGTACCGATGGATTGTGCTGACCGTTGTGTTGGTCGCCGAAATCATGGACCTACTCGACGCCACCATCGTCAACGTGGGTGGCCCGGCGCTTGCCTCCGAGCTCAACGCCACTCCCACCGAGCTTCAGTGGGTCATTGGCGGTTACGCTTTGGCGCTCGGCTCTGGGCTGATTCTCGGCGGACGCCTCGGCGACCGGTTCGGACGTCGCAATATGTTCCTCTTCGGCCTCATTGGATTCACGCTCGCCTCATTGGCCTGTGCGCTCGCTCCGTCAATTCTCGTGTTGATCATCCTGCGCTTCGTTCAGGGCTTCCTCGGTGCGATGCTCCTGCCCCAGGGCTTCGGTTTGATTCGCGACGCTTTCCCGCCGGCAGAGTTCGGCAAGGCGTTTGCGGCCTACGGACCGGCCTTTGGTCTTGGCGGAATTTTGGGACCGGTCATCGGCGGCTTTCTCATTCAGGCCAACGTTTTTGACCTCGGGTGGCGCGCAGTGTTCCTGGTTAACGTCCCCATCGGAATCATCGCAACCGTGATTTCGGTTCGCTACGTTCAAAAATCGGCTCCGGACAAATCGATCAAGATTGACGTTTTCGGCGCGCTCTTGGTCATGGTCTCGTCTGGACTGCTGGTTTACCCGCTCATTCAAGGCCAAGAAGCCGGATGGCCATTCTGGACGTACGCCATGCTCGTCGCCTCACTCGCCGGGTTCTTGCTCTTCGCGCGCCTCGAGTTCAACGCCCGCAAGAAGGGCAAGACTTCGCTCATTGATCCGACGATCTTTACCAATCGCGGTTACACGCTGGGTCTGGTCGGTCTCGGCGTTTATTTCGCGGGCTTCACGGGCGTCTATCTGATTCTGACGCTCTTCCTACAGTTCGGAGAAAAGTTCACGTCGGCGGAGGCTGGCTTGGCAAACATTCCGATTGCGCTGGGCTCCGCTATTGGTGGAACCATCAGTGGCGCATTCCTCTCCGAAAAAATCGGAGGGCGTTTCACGCTTCAAATTGGTGCGGTCGTGCAACTCATTGGTGTTGCATTGCTGTGGTTCGCCCTGCCCTCGCTTGCCGACTTCTCGATTTGGCAGTTGGTGCCCGGGCTCGTGATCTCGGGTATCGGCACTGGCCTCATTGCGGCGCCCATTTTTGACACGATCTTGTCGACCGTGGAGCCGCAGCAGAGCGGATCCGCAAGCGGGGTGCTCTCCGCCGTGCAGTCCGTGTTCTCGTCAGTCGGCGTCGCCGTGTTCGGTACCGTCTTCTTCACCTACGCGCTGGTCGGGCAGGCTGACGTCGGTTTTCGCACGGCGCTCATTGTGCAGGTTGCCGTGGTCGTGGTGTTCCTCGGAGTCGCCTCGTTCTTACCCAAGCGCGCCCAACACTAGTACCCGCCGGCGCGACGCCACGCGGAGAAACTCCGGATTGATCCCGCGTGGGGGAGTTTGAGCCACGGGAACGGGTGAACCTCAGCGGGCCGGACGAATTTCGAAAATGAGGGCACGGGGGCATGCGTGACGGCAACCTTGGTCTCAAGGGCAAAGTCATACGGGTCGCCGAGAAAAACGCGGAGTTCGCGTCTGGTCGAGAGGTCCTGCAAGGTTTGTAAGTAGAACCCAATGCGCCGGGCACTCAGTTGCAATCGTTGCAATGCCACGACGTTGAAGACGAAGACCACGGGCAGGTCGGGATGCGCCACGAGCGCCGGGTCCGCATCCCCGAGTGAATCGATGGTGAGCAAGACGACCTCGGGGTGGTCGGTAAGCCGAGGTTCGAGAGGCCCCGTCGTCGTCTCGAGTTGAGTGTCGTGGTCGAGGAGCGGCTCCGAAGCCAGTGGCCGGGGCGACGTCTCGTCGGGGAACTGTTGAATCGGACACGCCGCCGACAACGGGCATGAGGTGCACAGTCCGGGAGCCCGCTTCTCGACCTGCCATCGGGCGAATCCATAGGGCTTGCCGGTTCCCGCGCCGATGGTCCATTGCCACCCGAGTAGATTGGCCGCGCGTGATCCGTCGATGAGTTGGCGATACATGAGTTCTTGGCCGGCCTGCCATTCGGCCGAGCTTCGCACCGACCAGTGGGATGCCAGCCACATTCGTGTTTGGTTGACGAGCCACCCGTCGCGTTCGAGCTCCGACAACACCTCATCGAGGCATTTCATATCGCGGTTCCAGCCGGCGCCTGTGGTTGGTGGCGGCGTGGCAAAGCGCAAGTTCTCGAACAATCGCGTTCCCAGCCGCGCGTACACGTGGCGCGCGTATTCCTGCCACAGCAGCTCGTCGCGAAACTTTTCACGATCCTGATACGGCGCCGATGCGACCGCACGATCGACCTGATCGAGCGTGAGAAGGTTGTGCCGAATATAGGGTGACAGCACGGATGCGCCCCGCCTGTTGCGCGGCAATACCTCGGACCGCTGCCGGGCGTAGTTGGTGATGTCAAGTTGCGCGAGGGCGCGATCTGCCGCGGATTGGCCGCCGGCAATCGAACTCACCCCGACGTCGCCCGAAAAGAGCCCCGCGAAGTCACGTGCGATTATCCCGACAGTGTCGTCGGTGAGGGCAAGTTCACGTGGCTCCATAGAGACCCCACCCTAGCGGTAGCCTGACTCTGTGTTCACGGCAGGCGTCGACTTAGCGGCCGAGCCGCGGGGAACTGCACTCGCCGTCATCGAATGGTCGCAGAGCAGCGCGCGCCTCATCCAGCTTCAACTCGGCGTGACGGATGAGCCCATCGTCGACATCGCGACTCGCGTCGACAAAATCGGTATCGACTGTGCCCTGGGCTGGCCACACGACTTTGTCGAGTTCATGGTGGAGTACGGGAATGATTCTTTGCCGACACGGCAGGTGGATGGCGGTATGGACTGGCGCCGACGACTTGCCTACCGCCACACGGATCGCTACGTGCGTGACATCACGGGCCGATGGCCGCTGAGCGTGTCGACGGACCGACTAGGGCTAACCGCCCTGCGCTGCGCGGGCTTGCTGACACGGATGGTCGCCGCGGGCATCCACGTCGACCGTTCTGGCACCGGCGTGGTGGTCGAGGTCTACCCGGGCGCCAGCATCCGGCGGTGGGGGCTCGACACGTCGGGCTATCGAACAGAAACGGGCGCGAGAGAGCGACTCGTGACCGCTCTCGAAGCAGACGCTCCGTGGCTCGACGTCGCGGGATTTCACGAACTCATGATCTCGTCGGCCGACGCGCTGGATGCCGTCATCGCAGCTCTGGCAGCGCGCGCCTCGTGGCT
>CANGKD010000052.1 GCA_947454495.1 Actinomycetota bacterium | reverse complement strand
TGCATGGTGACCTGGTCGGTCGTCATCCCATTGTTTTGGGTATCTAGTTTCTGGAACCTCAAGCACGGAGTGTGGACATCGAACGAGCGCGCAAAGTCACTCGGCGCTCGCTTACTCTCGTGGAGCCCGACAATCGTGCTGGCGTCGTATCTCGCGGTCGCCATCGTTGCGCAGGTGCGCCTGGAGTGGCTGAGCTACCTCTAGACCGAGGCGAACTAGCCGAACCAGAGCGCGAGTTCGCGCTCTGCAGATTCGGGCGAATCCGATCCGTGAACGAGGTTCTGTTGCACCTTGGCGCCCCAGTCACGACCAAGGTCGCCACGTATCGTTCCAGGGGCTGCGGTCGTCGGGTCGGTCGTGCCGGCTAGCGAGCGGAATCCTTCAATAACACGATTTCCGGCCAGGCGCACCGCAACAACGGGGCCACTCTGCATGAACTCCACGAGCGGGTCAAAGAAGGGCTTGCCCTCGTGCTCGGCATAGTGTGCGTGCAAGAGCGTGCGATCAGCCTGCACCATGCGAAGGTCAACAATGACGTATCCCTTCGATTCAATCCGACGCAAAATCTCACCGGTGAGGTTGCGGGCAACGCCATCCGGCTTAATGAGAACGAGAGATTCTTCGACGTGTGCGGTCATGATGCAGATTCTTTCTTTTCAGTGTCGAGTTTGACGCCGGTGTAAATTGCGTAGGCCCAAAGGATCGCGAAGATGCCCCCGACAAACCACATTGCGGGAACGAAAAAGCCGGTCGCCATAACAGCAACCTGTAGGACACTACCGAGCACGATTCCTGCTCGCCACCGCACCACACCGGCGCAGATAAAGAGCGCGAGCACGAGTACTGCTCCACCACCGAGGGCTTGGGCGGGCGGAAGTGCCTTGAGACCGAAAATCGCCAGAGCTCCGAGAAACATGACGACCGACTCAAAGATGAGCACGATGGCGCCCAGGCTCTCAACCAAAGTTCGTTGACGGCGTCGTGGCTGTTTTGGAAGCCCCGCGTCAACCGATGCCGAGTCGTCTCGTTCGGTCATGTTTAGCTCCATCCATGTTCGGTCGCAGCCGTCATCGCAGCCCCGAGCAAGCTGATTGATCCGGCAATGAGAACGCCACCACGGTCTGCCGCCAGTGCCATCACCCGAGCTCGTTCGAAGGCAATGATGGGCTCGGTATCTACCGAGACATCGGCGCTGGGAAAGAAATCGCGCGCAATCTCGGCGAGTTCGAAAGGTGACCGCGCTCGGTCGCTCGGCGCCGTCGTGAGGATTACGCGCGCTACGGCGGGGGCGAGGGCGCGCAACATCTGCGCCGCGTCCTTGTCATCGAACGCACCAAAAACGAGTGTCACATCGTCAAAATCGAAATAGGTTCCGATGGCCGTGGCCAACGCCGCTGCGCCGTGAGGATTGTGCGCCGCATCGATGATGACGGGAGGTTCAGTGGCGATGCGTTGCAGACGTCCCGGTGACTCGACGGTCGCGAATGCCTCGGCAAGCACCTCCACACTGAGTGGTTGCGTTCCTCCACCCAGGAATGCCTCGACGGCACCGATTGCGACGGCCGCATTTTGCGCTTGGTGGTCACCAAATAACGAAAGAAAGACGTCATCGTATTCGCCCGAGACGGCCTTGATTGAGAACACCTGACCACCAACCGCCATGGCGCGGTCGCTGACCACGATGTCCGTGTCAACGAAATAGATGGTGCTCTCGGTGATTTCGGCCGCGTCGCGCAAAATTTCCTCGACGAGGGGCTGCTGTGGCGCCGAGACGACGATGCTCGACGGCTTGATGATGCCGGATTTGGTCTTGGCGATTGCGTCAAGTGTGCCGCCAAGCTTGTCCGCGTGGTCAATATCGATGGGGCCAAAAACGGCAACGTCGGCCTCGACAATGTTCGTCGAATCCCATTCGCCACCCATGCCGACCTCGACAACAGCCACATCAACCGGGGCGTCCGCAAAACAAGCAAACGCCAATACCGTCAGGCACTCAAAATAGGTCAGTCGGGGCTCGCCCTTGGCAACGAGCTCGGCGTCAACGAGCTCGACGTAGGGCTTGATGTCGAGCCAGTTTGCGACCAGCACGTCGTCGGGAATTGGTTCACCGCCAATGCAGATTCGCTCGTTGAACGACCTTAGGTGTGGGCTGGTGAAAAGGCCGGTACGCAGACCGTACGCGCGCAAGATCGACTCAATCATGCGCGAAATGCTGGTTTTGCCGTTGGTGCCCGTGACATGAATCACATCGAATGCAAGGTGAACGTCGCCTAGTAGATCGGCCACGCGCCGCGTGGGCTCCAGCCGTGGCTGCGGGGTTTTCTCGCCCGTGCGCTCGGCGAGTTCTTCATGCACGAGGCGGGCGGCTCGTGCAAAGTCATCGTCATCACCTGACGGCGAATTAGACATCGAGCACACGATTCACGCGCGAAACGGCAATCAGCACTCGTCCGGTGTTCGCATATTGACCCGCCGCGACGTCACCGATGTGCTCGGGCGCAACTGTGGTGAGAGCGGGCACCCACTCGGTGGCCAATCCGGAACTGAGTCCCGATAGGTCGTTCACGGTGGCCGGTGAGTGCACCGTCACATTGACGCTCAACGTTTCGCCGGCAATGTCGACGTCGTGAGCGAGCGCCAGCGCGCGCGCATCCGCGTTGTCGCAGACAATGAGGTCGAGGTGGATGCGATCACTCACGTCGAAGCCCGCCGACTTGCGGGTGTCTTGAATGGCGCGAATCACATCGCGCGCCAAACCTTCTGCCTCGAGTTCGGGCGTGGTCGCGGTGTCGAGCAACACGAAACCACCACTGGGAACGAGTCCCAAGGCTCGCGATCCTTCGCCATCGGATTCCGTTTCGAGCGTGAGTTCGAACTCACCTTCGACGAGCTCGACTCCCCCGGCCGTGACGACACCGTTGGACTCCGACCAATCTCCGGCTTTGGCCGCGCCGATGATGCGTTGCACGTCTTTGCCGAGTCGTGGGCCCGCGGCACGCGCGTTGACCGACAGTCGCGACGTCACGCCGAAGTCGCGCGCCGACGTGTCGGTGAGCTCGACCAGCGACACGACCTTGACGTTGAGCTCGTCGCGCAGAATGTCGCTGAATTCACCCAGTGCAGCCGAGTGCGCGCTCACCACCGTGAGTTCGGCGAGTGGCAAGCGCACGCGCAGCCCGGTTTTCTTGCGCAGCGCCAGGGATGCCGACGTGATCTCGCGAACAGCATCCATCGTTGCCACCAGCGCGGGATCTGCCGGGAACTCTGCCGCATCGGGCCAGTCTTCAAGATGGACAGAACGCCCGCCAGTGAGTCCCTGCCACACGTTCTCGGTGATGAGCGGAAGCAGTGGAGCGGCCACACGGCAGAACGTTTCGAGCACGGTGAAGAGAGTGTCAAAGGCATCTCGAGCCGCTTCGCCGCCCGTCCAAAATCGATCGCGCGATCGACGCACGTACCAGTTCGTCAGAACGTCAGCGAAGTCGCGCAGCGATGCCGACGCGTTGGTCGAATCAAGTGCTTCGAGGTGTCCCTGTACGTCGACAATGAGGTCGCGCGTTTTTGCCAGGAGGTAACGATCAAGCACGTTGGTGGAGTCCGTGCGGCGCACAGCGTCGTAGCCATCCGCGTTCGCGTAGAGCGAGAAGAAGTACCACGTGTTCCAGAGCGGAAGCAATACCTGCCGCACTCCCTCACGGATACCTTCTTCGGTCACGATGAGGTTTCCACCGCGCAAAACGGGCGAGCTCATCAGGAACCAGCGCATGGCATCCGACCCGTCGCGTTCGAACACTTCCGAAACATCCGGATAGTTGCGCAACGATTTCGACATTTTTTGGCCGTCATTGCCGAGAACGATGCCGTGGCTCACGACGTTGCGGAACGCGGGACGATCAAACAGCGCAGTCGACAGAATGTGCAGCGTATAGAACCACCCGCGTGTCTGTCCGATGTACTCGACGATAAAGTCGGCCGGGCTGTGCGAATCGAACCATTCGCGATTTTCGAACGGATAGTGCACCTGCGCGAAGGGCATCGAACCCGAGTCGAACCACACGTCGAGCACGTCGGGAATGCGGCGCATCGTCGAGCGTCCCGACGGGTCATCGGGGTTGGGTCGAGTCAGCTCATCGATGAAGGGCCGGTGAAGATCGGTCGGCCGCACACCAAAATCGCGCTCGATTTCATCGAGTGAGCCATAGACATCAATCCGCGGGAAGTCGGCGTTGTCGCTCTTCCACACCGGAATGGGCGAACCCCAATAACGATTGCGACTGATTGACCAGTCGCGCGCGTTCGAGACCCATTTTCCAAACTGTCCGTCTTTGACGTTCTCGGGAACCCAGTTGATGTCTTGATTAAGCGTCTCCATGCGGTCTCGAAAATCCGTGACGCGAACGAACCAACTTGAGACTGCGCGGTAGATCAGTGGCTGACGGCAGCGCCAGCAGTGCGGGTACGAGTGCTCGTAGCTCGCGACGCGAAGCAAACGACCCATGGTTCGAAGCTCTTGCGTCAGCGGCTTGTTGGCCTCAAAAACCTGCATGCCGGCAATGGCGCCAAATCGCGTCAGGAACCTTCCTCCATCATCGACGGAGATTCGAACGGGGATGCCCGCACTCTCGCACACCTTCTGGTCTTCTTCACCGTACGCGGGTGCCTGGTGCACGATTCCCGTGCCATCTGCGGTCGTGACATAGTCGGCGACGAGGATGCACCACGCGCGTCCGTCGTATTCCTCGTCGTCGGCATAAAAGTCCCACAGTCGCTCGTAGGTGATTCCCTCGAGCTGCCGACCGTGAACCTCTCGTGAGACGGCCGCCCGCGCATCCTCGACCGATTCGTAACCGAGGTCTTTGGCGTAGTTGCCAAGAAGGTCGGCCGCAATGAGATACTCACCACTGCCACCCGACGCATCGGAGGAGTCGGCCGCACCGTTCGGTCCGGCAGGCACAACCGCGTAGCGAATTTCAGGCCCCACGGCGAGCGCGGCGTTCGTCGGAAGTGTCCAGGGCGTAGTGGTCCAGGCGAGGGCTTTGACACCGGTGAGCCCCAGTTCGTGTGCCTTGTCGCCAGTCAGCGGGAACGTGACCGTGACGGATTGATCTTGGCGCATCTTGTAGACGTCATCGTCCATGCGAAGCTCGTGATTCGAGAGCGGCGTCTCGTCGTTCCAGCAATACGGCAACACGCGGAAGCCCTCGTAGGCAAGACCCTTGTCATGGAGCTGCTTGAACGCCCAGATGACACTTTCCATGAACGTGATGTCGAGTGTCTTGTAATCGTTCTCAAAATCGACCCAGCGAGCCTGGCGGGTGACGTATTCTTCCCACTCTTTTGTATATGCGAGCACGGAGCTTCGAGCGGAGGCATTGAATGTCTCGATGCCCATGGCCTCGATTTCGTCTTTTTTGGTGATGCCCAGTTGGCGCATGGCCTCCAGTTCAGCGGGCAGACCGTGGGTGTCCCAACCGAAGCGACGGTCGACGCGCTTGCCACGCATGGTCTGGAAGCGCGGAAAGACATCTTTCGCGTAGCCGGTGAGCAAGTGACCGTAATGGGGTAACCCATTGGCGAACGGCGGGCCATCGTAGAAGACCCACTCGTCGGCTCCGGCGTCGGCACGATTGCTGATGGATGCGCGGAACGTGTCGTCACGCTTCCAAAAATCGAGTATCTCCCGCTCGATTGCGGGGAACGAGGGCGACGGAACGACGTGGTCTGCAGCGGGACCAAACGAAGAATTCTTGGGGTAAGCCATTGTGCCTCCCATGTTACCGGGCGCAGAGAGTCGCTAGCGTGGTGCGCATGCGTGTGCTCGAGCCCTCCCGTTATCGCCGATTCCTCGGTGCAATCAGCGGTCCACGCGCCCTCAACTGGCGGGTGGGTCTGTGGGGACTCGGCGCGACGAGTGTGCTCAACCTCGTCTCCGACCCGTACGTCAATTTTCGGGATTCCTTTGCAATGGCGTGGGTGCCATTCTTGGCCAGCATTCCGCCGCTCATCCTGATGCTGATCGTGAACGAGATTGCGAGCCGCCAGAGCCGGTTCCGTCTCGTGACCGTGCTCGGCACCTACGCCGTCGTGGCCACGGTTCGCCCGGTATTCATTTCGCTTTTCGTCGACGCGATCAACCCGACCGAAATGAATAACCCTCTCTTCCGCCCCTATGGAACGGTCGTCACTTTTGGCATTCTGATCGTCGTCTCATTCAGCATCAACGTCGTGGGGGCGTTCCAACAGGCCATTAGCCAGGCAGAAGCGACTCGGGAGCGGTTACGAGGCGCACTGGAGCTCGCGCAATGTGAACTCGGTCGCCCCGCTCAGCGACTCGATTCGGACGTGCGCCTGATGATTGATGACGTCATTTCGGATATTCGACGCAACCTGTCAAACCCACGAGACTCGGCAGAACTCCAGAGGCTTGCCGACGTCATCACACTTGATTCAACGAACCGCATCCGAACCCTCAGCAGAGAATATGCGCAACGTTGGTCGCGCGTGGACCTCGAAAGGGAGGATTCGACGACCCTGTGGCACACCCGGGACCTGCTGCGGGCCGCCGCATCTCGCAACGTCTATGCACCACTTTTGGTCTCGGCGTTGACCGCGGGCACGATGATGTACGGAATACTTCCGCGCTCCACAAATGCGCCCATTGCGATGGCGTTGATCGGCGTCTGGTTTGCCGTGACGGCCGCGTTGCTTTTCGTTGCACGATGGGCTCATCGACTCATTTGGCCGATGCGCGACCGACACGCTGCCGTTCAAGGAATCTTCTTTTATCTTTCGACGTTTTTGGCAGCCGAAGGCGCCAGCTTCGTCACGGGCATCGTCGGGCCGGGATTCAACGTTCCCGCCTTCACCCAGTTTCTCGTCGCACCAATTTTTGCTCTCGCAATCGCCGCCTGCGTGGGACTTGGAAGCGGTCTTTCCGATTCGACAGCAGAAATTCTCGAGAGCGCCGAGAAAACGAATGCTGACATTGCGCGCGTTCTTGCTCGCGTAAATGCGCAAAGAATGCGCACACAGGGAGCCGTCTCGCATTTTTTGCATGGTCGCGTGCAAGGCCAGCTCATTGCCGCCTCGTTATTGGTCAGTACTCGTCTCGCCGCCGGCGAATCCGTCGAAGCGGTGCGCACACAAATCGAACAGCTTCTCGATGACATCACGCTCGCCGACCTCGATTCGATCGACCCACCCTCAGTGTTCGAGGGCCTCGAGTCGGTCACGCGACCTTGGTCGAGCATTCTCGATGTGACTATCGACATTTCTGACGACGCATGCACGGCACTCGACGCAGATCCGCTGGGACGCTTTATCTTTTTCGACGTCATCAACGAAGCGGTGAATAACGCCGTCAAGCATGGTCGCGCATCTCGCGTCATCATTTCAGCGAGTCGAGAAGTGCCGACCGAGGTTCAGCTGGTCGTCACAAACGACGGGGAGCCGTGGCCGGAAAACGGAACCAGCGGGCTGGGCACACTCTCACTGACGACGATCACGACGTCAATGCAGGTCGAGAAGACGACGTCCGGTTCGGCACTGCGCGTGAGTCTTCCGCTCGCCCCGGTAGCATCGAGAGATTACTGACTCACGTGACGAAAGAGACGAAATGTCGACCACGCCCCAGGTTCCCGAGAAGCCCGCCCTCGAAGGATTAGAGAAGCTGTGGAACGAGAAATGGGAGACGCAAGGCACCTACCGTTTCGCGCGTGAAGGCCAATCCCGCGACTCCATCTTCTCCATTGACACACCCCCGCCAACCGCCTCAGGTTCGCTCCACATCGGTCACGTCTTTAGCTACACGCACACCGATTGCGTCGCGAGATATAAGCGCATGCAGGGTTTTGAAGTGTTCTATCCCATGGGCTGGGATGACAACGGCCTGCCGACCGAACGTCGGGTGCAGAACTACTACGGCGTGCGCTGCGATCCCACGCTTCCCTACGTGGCTGATTTCGTCCCTCCCTTTGAGGGCGGCGATAACAAAAGTTCCAAGGCCGCCGATCAGCTTCCGATTAGCCGTCGCAACTTCATTGAGCTCTGCGAGAAGCTGACCATCGAAGACGAGAAGCAGTTCGAGGACGTCTGGCGTGCCCTCGGATTGTCGGTGGACTGGACTCAGACGTATCGCACCATTTCTGACCAATCCATCACGACGAGTCAGCTCGCATTCTTGCGCAATATTGAACGGGGCGAGGCATATCAGGCGCAGGCCCCAACACTCTGGGACGTCACGTTCCGCACGGCCGTCGCTCAGGCGGAACTCGAAGACAAAGAGGTTCCCGGCGCCTACCACCAGGTGCTGTTCGAGAAGTCCGATGGCAGTGGCGACGTGGAGATTCTCACGTCACGACCCGAACTCCTGCCGGCGTGCGTGGCGCTGGTCGCGCATCCGGATGATGACCGATACAAGGCGCTCTTCGGAACGACCGTTCGCACGCCGCTTTTCGGCGTTGAGGTTCCCGTGCTGGCCCATCACCTTGCCCAACCCGACAAAGGCACGGGTATCGCCATGATTTGTACGTTTGGTGACGTCACCGACGTTGTGTGGTGGCGCGAGTTGTCGCTTCCGACTCGCGCCGTCATCGGCTTCGATGGTCGGTTCGTGACGGAGGCGCCCGACGCAATTTCGTCGGAGTCAGGCCGCACTGCCTACACCGAACTCGCCGGAAAGACGCCGTTCACTGCGCAAAAAACCATCGTCGAATTGTTGCAAGCAAGCGGGCGCATGATTGGCGAACCGAAGCCGATTGTGCACCAGGTCAAGTTCTTTGAAAAGGGCGACAAGCCCCTCGAAATCGTCTCGACGCGTCAGTGGTACATCTCGAACAGCGCCAAAGACGAGGCCCTGCGCGACCGGCTCATCGCTTTCGGGCAAGAGTTGGAATGGCACCCCGACTTCATGCGCGTTCGTTACGAGAACTGGGTCAACGGCCTCAACGGTGACTGGCTTATCTCGCGTCAGCGGTTCTTCGGCGTGCCGATTCCGGTGTGGTATCCGCTCGACGGCGACGGGAATCCCGTCTTTGATGAGCCCATTTCGGCGACGCGCGACCAGTTGCCGGTTGACCCGTCGAGCGACGTACCGGCCGGTTATACCGAGGACCAACGCGGCAAGCCCGGTGGTTTCCAAGGCGAAGTCGACGTGATGGACACCTGGGCGACGTCATCCCTCACACCCCAACTCGCGGGTGGTTGGGAACGCGATGCCGAATTGTGGTCGCTCGTGTGGCCATTTGACCTTCGTCCTCAGGGTCAAGACATCATTCGCACGTGGCTGTTCTCCACCATGTTGCGTGCAACGTTGGAGTCCAACGAGAAGCCCTGGCGCCACGCGGCGCTCTCGGGATTCATCGTGGATCCCGACCGAAAGAAGATGTCGAAGTCCAAGGGCAACGTCGTCACACCCGCCGACATGCTGGAGCAACACGGTTCTGACGCCGTTCGCTACTGGGCCGCCTCGAGCCGCCTCGGAACCGACGCCGCCTTCGACCCACAGAACCCGACTCAAATCAAAATTGGGCGACGCCTGGCCATCAAGGTGCTCAACGCGTCGAAATTCATTCTCGGATTCGACGTTCCCGCGGGTGACCTGCGTGACGCGATCACGCATCCGGTTGATCTGTCGATGTTGGCTCATCTGCGATCAGTTGTTGCCGAGGCGACCGTCAGCTATAACAACTACGACCACGCTCGTGCACTCGAAGTTGCCGAATCCTTTTTCTGGACGTTCACCGACGACTACCTCGAACTGGTTAAGGAGCGGGCGTACAACTCGGCGCACCCGGGACAGGCATCGGCCGCGTCGGCATTGAGATTGGCCTTGACCGTCCTTTTGCGACTGTTCGCCCCAGTGCTTCCGTTTGCCACCGACGAGTCATGGTCGTGGTTCCAAGACGGATCCGTTCACCGGGCAGCTTGGCCGAGCGTGGATGAATTTCCCTCGGATGGAGACACGAGCGTGTTGACGGCAGCGTCCGCCGCACTCATCGGAATTCGCCGCGCCAAGACCGACGCCAAAGCCTCACAAAAGACCGAGGTGCTCACCGCCGTGATTGCGGTTCCGCATAATCAACTCGTGGCGATGGAACACGCCGCGGGTGATCTCGCGGCGGTCGGACGAATTGCGAGCTTGTCGTTCACGTCTGGTGACGAAATCGGCGTGGCTTCAATCGTGCTTGCGCCAACTGAGGGATAGATTTGTCCCGATGGCGATAACGGTCCGACGCATGGACGGCGACGACTTCTTTGAGTGGAAGCCGTTGTTCCAGCAGTACGCCACCTTCTACGGTCACCCGGTTCCCGACGAGCTCTCCCTCACTATCTGGGGATGGCTAACGGACCCTCGTCAAAACCTGTTCGCGTTCGTGGCTGAGCAGAAACGCACCGTCGAAATGACAAACGAAAAGGGAGAGGTGACGACACTTGAGACGTCTCACCTTGTTGGCTTCATTCACTTCTGTGCGGTAACTCGCGCCCTGCACGCCGATGTCCAAATGCAGATTCAAGATCACTATGTCGAACCCACCGTGCGTCGCAAGGGTGTCGCGAAGGCGCTGATCGAAGCCGTGAAGATGGATGCGCGCGCTCGAGGAGCGGCCAACGTCGCCTGGGCCGTCGCGACCGACAACCGCGTTGCGCGCGGAATGTCGGATCGACTCGGCCGCCAAACCGACTGGGTTGTTTTCGAAACGGACGTCTAGCGCGTGCAGCTCGGAACCCGCTGGACATTGGGCACGACTCCCCCGTCCCGCCTCTCCGGCCCCATTCTTGCGGGCATTGTCGCCGTTGAAGCCGAGATTGCTCAGCTCTCGGTCGACGCGTCGACGTGGCGCTGGACGCTGACGTGGCTCGAAGGGCGACCGGTCTGTGAGCTCGATGACGGCACCATCATTACGGTCGATCCGGCCGGTTCGGTCACGGTAACCGAACCTTCCGACTGACTAAGGCCTCTTAAAGTACGTAGCTTCCGAGAAAACGGTTGAACGCTTTTACATCGAAGCGACTGTTGAATTCCAGGCGCACTTTGCCAAGGCTACTGAAATGCATTTCGAGCTCAGTGTCACGGTCAAACGTGCCGGCCGTTTCGACAGACCACGCCTGAATCTTGCTGTAGGGCAAGGAGGTGTAATCGATTTTTTTCCCGGTCAGCCCTTGGATGTTGACCGCGACACATCGTTTATTGGTGAAAATGACCATGTCGCGAGCGCCCTTGTAGCTCGACATGATTTGCTCACCTTCAATGAGTAAATCACCGATGAGTTTTTGACCTTCGGCGTTATCAACTTCGCCTAATTTGATGAACCGAGCATTTGAAAAATCAATCATGTGCTACCCCTCAGTTGTGAGACATT
>CANGKD010000051.1 GCA_947454495.1 Actinomycetota bacterium | reverse complement strand
TGGCCGCATCCGACACCAGTACACCGTCGACTGGCACCTGTTCACCCGGTTTGACTAGCAGCACGTCGTCGACATTGACCTCGGCAACGACCACATCGGTGACGGTCTCACCCACCTGACGGTGCGCGAACCGCGGTGACCGATCGAGCAGCGCGGTCAGTTCAGCCTTGGCACGATTCTCGGCGAACTGCTCGAGTGCCTCGCCCCCGCTGAACATGAGGACGATGATGAGGCTCGCCCAATACTCACCCACGACCACGGTCGCGATGATGGCCGTGACCGCCAAAATGTCGATGCCAAAGTGGCGCCGCAGAATCGACTTGACCATGTCGACCGATTCGACGCCTGCGATAAGCACCGCGTAGGCGCTAATCAGGATGCGGGCGGTGAGCTCCCAACCGAGCAGAGCAAACGCTTCCGCAAGAATGGCAACCACAACGGCGCCGCCGAGCGCCCAGAACCGACGCACAATGGTGCGCACGCGGGTGAAGTAAATCGGGGCCTGATTGCCGACAACCTTGAATTTATCCACGTCAAACTCCTCACAACGAATGCGTGCGCATCCGCTATCGGCAATTTGCCAATTTTAAGTCAGACATGCGGCTCTATCTCGACGACGAGACCCTTTGCGTACCCACAATGTTCCCAATCTTTTACAAACCCGTTACGTGTACGTCCCTGGGTGTGGGTAGCGTGAGCCCCATGGGAGCACTGCGCGTCGAGGAACTGTCCGGAACAAACGCGGCGGAGGTTAACGGACTGTCGCTTAAACCGGGACAGGAACAGTTCATTGCGCCGCCGTCGTATTCGCTGGCCGAGGGGCTGACGTCTCCCGACAACTTTTGGTCGCGCGTAATCATGAACGACAATCAGGTCGTCGGCTACGTGCGCGCGCACTTCGACGACGCCGGCACGCAGCCGGAATTCGCCAGTTGCCTGTGGCGCATCAACGTGGGTGCACAGCACCAGGGTCAGGGCGTCGGCGAATTCGCCGTGAGCGCCGCCGCCGCTGAGGCGCGCGAACGCGGCAAGCCGGCCATCACCGTGTTGTGGGAGCCCGGCGACGAAGGCCCGGGCGGGTTCTTCGAACGCCAGGGCTTCGTGCCCACCGGACTCACTCAGTACGGCGAAGTGATCGGGATGCTCGCGCTCTCGTGAACCCGCACTAGCGAACCCGCACGCTGAGGCAGGTGACGCACCCCTCGAGCTTTTCGAACTCGCTGATCTCGACGGTGATGACGCGGTAGCCGAGCGAGCGAATCAGTTCGGCCGACTTGGGTGCCGAGGCCGACATGAGCAGGGTGTCTGGTTCGAGCACAACGACGGCCACGCCCTCTTCTTCGGGCACGGCGAGGAAGCGGGGGAACACGGAATCCGCATCCACGAGCTTCGGGTGTCCGATGATCGTGCCGTCGGGCAGAGCCGTGACCGCCGACTTCAGGTGCAAGGCCTTGGAGACGGGAACCGCGACGACCGTGAAGCCAAGGCGAGCCGCAATGGCGCGGAACTGACGAATACCTTCGCCGTTCGTTCGACCACCCGTGCCCACGTAAATTGTGCGATCGACCTTCAACACGTCGCCACCGTCGAGGGTTCCGGGTTCGAGGATGCGCTCGACGGGCAGGCCCAGACCGCGCACGGCTTCTTCGGTGCCGAAAATCTCGGCCTTGCGTGACACCGCGCCGGGGTTCGTGATGACGGCGACGCCGTCGAGCATAACGACCGTGTCTTCGACGAATACCGAGTCGGCGAGCTCGTCGCGTGGTGCGACCTCGACGATGTTCCATCCGTTCGCGGCCAGTGTCGCGACGTAGCCATCCCACTGGTCATTCGCCAGGTCGAGGTCAATCTTTTTGCGCTTGATGTGGGTCACGATGCCGTCGGCGAGCGAGGCGGCCGGAGCGCGCACGAGCGCGATGCGGCGACCCGCACGCGCAAATCGCGCTGCAGAGATGAGGCGGTACACCCAGGTTCCCGCCGTGACCGACGCAACCGTGGTTGCCACTACGTAAACGAGGTTGAAGCCCACGAACGACCCGAAGATCTGGGCCCAGACCGCGGCATCGAAGGATGCCCCCTGCGACGACACCGTCAAAATCGCGCCAATCAGGCCCGAGATGAGACCCGCCCCAAGTCCAACGAGCCACGACCAACGGCGACGCGCGAACCAGCCGAACATTCCGGCCGCCGCGGTCAACAGAAGCAGGAAGGCAATCGAGGGCAAGAAATACGTTGTCGCCGAAACCACGACGGTGAAATCAAAGCCGTTGCCAATGAAGAAGGCGAGACCGTTCACATCGATCGTGATGAAGGTCACGACAAACGCGGCAACGACCGAGGCGAGTAGGCGACGAAGCACAGGAGTCATCTCAAGTTTTCTTTTCTGGTTTGTGAGGGGCGGTGAGAACGGAGCGGGTATATGAAACGCGCGGAGCAAAGAGCCGCAAAGTTAGTGAAAAAAGTGGCGTTCGCCGGTGAAATACATTGTGATGCCGGCCTTGGTTGCCGCAGCAATTACTTCATCATCGCGTACAGAGCCACCCGGTTGAACGACGGCACGCACGCCCGCCTTGATCAACACGTCGAGGCCGTCGGCAAACGGGAAGAAGGCATCGGAGGCCGCCACCGAACCGGCCGCTCGCGCACCCGCGCGAGAAACGGCGAGGTGACAACTATCCACGCGGTTGACCTGACCCATGCCGACACCCACCGATGCGCCGTTGTGGGCAAGCAGAATGGCGTTGGACTTGACGGAACGGCACGCCTTCCAGGCGAACTCGAGATCGGTCAGCGTTTCAACATCGGCGGGTTCGCCCGACACGAGCTGCCATGTCGACGTGAGCGCCCCGACCGCGACGGTCGAATCGAACAGATCGGCGTCTTGTACCAGGAAACCACCCGAAATCTGACGCACCTCCTGGTGTGACCGGCCGAAGTCGGCGGGCAGCTGGAGCAGGCGAAGATTCTTCTTCTGGCGAAGCAGCGCCAGTGCTTCGGGCTCAAAACCGGGAGCGACCAAGACTTCGGTAAACACCTCGGACACCTGCTCGGCCATCTTGAGGGTCACCGTGCGGTTCGCGGCGATGACACCACCGAACGCCGAGACCGGGTCACACTCATGCGCGAGGCGGTGAGCCGACGCAATCTGGTCGACTGCCTTGTCACGTCCGGCAGCGATACCGCACGGATTGGCGTGCTTGATGATCGCCACCGCCGGGTTGATGAAGTCGTAGGCGGCGCGCACGGCGGCATCGGCATCCACGTAGTTGTTGTACGACATCTCTTTTCCGCCGAGCTGTTCCGCCTGGGCAATCCCGTGTCCGCCCTGTTCGATGTAAAGCGCGGCTTCTTGATGAGCGTTCTCGCCGTAACGCAAAATCGATTCGCGAGTGGCGGCCATCGTGAACGCGGGCGGGAATTTCTCGTCACGCCCAAACCAGGCCGAGACCGCCGAATCGTAGGCGGCGGTGTGCGCGAACGCGGCGGCCGCAAGATTCTTACGCTGGGCTAAGTTCGTTCCTCCCTCGCGCACCGCGGCGATGACCTCGGTGTAGCGAGCGGGGTCGACGACGATAGCGACGTTGGCGTGATTCTTTGCGGATGCGCGCACGAGCGCCGGCCCACCGATGTCAATCTGCTCGATGACGTCGGCCTCAGGCGCCCCCGCAGCGACCGTCTCGCGAAATGGGTACAGGTTGACGACAACGAGTTCGAACGGACGAATGTCGAGATCGCGCAACTGCTGCTCGTGGGACTCGAGGCGCAGGTCGGCCAAGATGCCCGCGTGCACACCCGGGTGCAGGGTCTTGACCCGGCCATCAAGCGATTCGGGGAATCCAGTGACCTCGCTGACATCGACCACGGTGATTCCCGCGTCACGAATCGTGGATGCCGTCGACCCCGTCGACACAATCTCAACGCCGGCCTGCGCAAGTGCGCGCGCGAGGTCGAGCAACCCGCTCTTATCACTGACCGAGATGAGAGCGCGGTGCACGGCCACCACGTCGCGCGTGCTGTACAACGAGGGGTCGTGACGAGGTCCGCTCATGACGCGACCAGCTCCTTCAGATTGATGTCGGCACGGGCGATAGCACCCACGGTGTCGACGAGTAATGGGCGTTCAATGTGCTTGATCTTTTCGTGCAACGTCGCTTCGTCATCACCGGGCTCAACCGCAATCGTGACTTGCCGAATGACCGGACCCGTGTCGACACCCTCATCGACGATGTGCACGGTCGAACCGGTTTGGGTCACGCCCGCGGCGAGGGCGTCGCGTACCGCGTGAGCCCCCGGAAAGAGCGGGAGAAGCGCCGGATGCAGGTTGATGATGTTGGGCGTGAAGGCGCGCACGACCCCGGCCGGCAGGATGCGCATGAATCCGGCACACACCACGAGATCGGGAGTCCAGGCATCAATCTGCGCACGAAGTTCGTCGCCCCACGCGTCACGCGAATCAAACGCACGTGGTTCAACGATGAACGTCGGGATGCCGCGCTCGGCGGCATGCGCAAAACCGGGAGCCTCGGTGTCGCTGCCGACCGCCACGATTCGCGCGGGGTACTCAGGGTCAGCGCAGGCCTCCACGAGCGCGCGGAGATTAGATCCCGATCCAGAGATCAAGACGAGAACGTCGAGCACGCGCCCCAGTCTACTTAGGTTCGTTTACGCGGTCGTGGGGCGACCATTCCCAGCGCAGACCCCACGATGAGCTCGATTGCAAACACGCCGCCAACGACGAGTCCGTTGGGTCCGACATCGGCAAGGCGGCCCGGGCCAGCGGCGCCGGAGCCCAGCCAGCAGACCAGGCCCATGAAGATTCCGCCGACCACGCCGATACCCACGGGAGTGAGCGTTCGGAGGAGCCGGCGCTGACGGTCGCCGGCAAAGTCAAACTCGCTGGTGCTTCGACCCCGCGCCGCGTATCCGGCAATGAAGCCCGCAACGACAGGCACAATCAGGCCAATAAAGCCGATTGTCAACGTGGTCGCGGGGAGCGCGCCAAGGATGGGCAACGAGGGAACCGGCCCGAGGAGCGACCCCATGGGCGAGACCGACGATCCGGTGCCCACGGCAAAGCCGGGTCCGACGAGCCAGGCGGCCGCCCACACGACAAACACCGGCATGAACAGAAGTTGGATGGCCGTAATGGCGAGGCTGCCCGCAACTCCACCTTGGAGCCCCTCATACAGACTGATTTCGGTGGAGAAATTGCCCAGAATGGCCACGGCGAGCGCCACGGCGGCCGAAGTCACGAGAAGTGCGGTGGCAATACCCCCGGCATGCACACTGAGACGCGTGAATGCGCGCAATACGTCCGGCAATCCGGTCACCCAGGTGGTGACGGCGCGTTGCACGCTCTGCGCTCGACCTCCCGACCTTCCAATTTCTCCCCGGGCGCCGATGATCACACCGACCGAGAAGATGAGGCTGGGCAGAACGAGTGATTGCCACGGTGACGGCGACACGCTCGGGTGAATGGCGCTGAGGGCCACCAGCACGGCGAGCGCAGTAAACGTGACAATTGCGGCGGTCGGCCCGATGTAGGTCGTGCCCGCCTCGACGGCGCGTCGTCCGAGGCGAAGCCCGAGCAAGACGGTGATCAGGGCAAACGCGAGCGGGGCAATGGTCACGACAAACGGCACGTCGGCACCAGCCACACCCAATGAGCCCGCGAGAGCTGGATCGAGCGTGATCCGCATGTCGACACCGTGACCGAGCAGCCAGATGTCAGCAGATGCGCGGTAGTACACATCCCAACTCAGGCCGTTGTCGAACCGGGTGACCCACAAAACGGTGAGCGGCAGCAACGGAATCGCCAAACCGATGGCAAGCGCCAGCAGCGCGTCGAGCGCTGACATGGCGATTACCAACGGGCGATGTGGCCTCATAACCGACTAGTGATCACCAATCGAGACGTCACTTAGTCGACGTACGAGTGGTCTTCGTGCCGGTTGACTTCGAGGTGCGTGACGTCGACGCCGACGAGGTTTTCGTCGGGGCCTTCGACGCGGTGGATGACGGTTTGGCGGAGGTTGCGGGAGCAGCAACCGGGCGGCGCCAGACGAGCTCGAACACGGTCAGTGCAAGAAGGACAACCAGCGTCCAGGTCGTCACACTGCCCGGGGTGAGTGGGCGCGTGAAGGCCACCGCGATGACTCCGAGCGCGACGATAAACCACCGGATGGGCGTCACCTGCGTGCCAAGAACTCGGCCGGTCTTGCCCATCGTTGCGCCGACCTGGTCGAGGCCGGAACGACCCGCATCGAACCGACCGGCGAGCCAGGCGCGAGCGCGCGCGGCGGACGGGCTGAGCGCCCATCCCGTCAAAATCATGACGATGGCCGCGGCGAGCACACCACCGGCGACATCACGCGCATAGAGCACGACGGCATCAAAGATGACTCCCGCGGCGGCACCAAAGGGCGGCTGCACGAGCGCCGGCAAGAAGAGCGCGCCGGTGCTGAAACCGATCAGCATGACGCCCGTCACGGCAACGAGAGCGATACCGGTGGCAACGAGTGCGCGCGGGCGGCGATTGGCAACCGCGAGACCGATGACGAGCGAGAAGAAGGTAAGCCACGGAAGCCACATACCTACCCCGGTGCCCACTTGGTAAACGACACGAGCCAAAGCGAGTTCGGGAACTTGTCCGATCGTGATGCTCTTATCGACCTCGGGAATGATGCTTGCGACCTGCACTCCCTGGTCAATGAGCGCCTTTTTGATTTCAACGATGATCGGCTTGAGCGGCAACGTCAGCGTGCCGTCGTTGGTGAGCGTAAACATGGAGTTGGGGTCGCCAGACAGCAGTGCGACGGTTTCCTTTTGCGTGACGGTGAGCACGCGCGTCCACGCATCGGCGAACGCGGGCGACTTGACGAAGTCACTCACGACCTGCTGAATGAGACCCTTCACTCCCGAGGCAATCGGGTCAGACACGAAACCGAGTGACTTCTTCACGTCGGCGGGCAGTCCGAGGGCGCTGCCGAGACCGTCGATGATGCTCGACGTGACCTGGTCAACGTCGACCGCATCATTAATCTGCGTGGTGACCTCGTCAACGATGGCCGCCTGAACCGTCGGGTTCGAGGCCAACGGACCGAGGGTCTTCACGAAAAGTTGGGTGTCAGACACCTGCATGGCCGCCCAGTTGGCGACAATCGCCGTGGGCGTGGTGACGATCGCGAGGGTAATGAGAAGTCCGGAGAGCCAGGCGCGTCCGCGGCTGGGTCGTGACGGGGCAGCAGAAATTGACATGAGGTAACCGTAGCCGGTGAAGGTTCGCACACGAAGCGTGCCACGCGCACCAGTCAACACAGGGCAAAACCCACCCAAACGACCGACATAATTGGCGCATGTCAGTAACGGAAGCGAACGTGCGGGTCGCCATTGTCGAAGACCACGTTCTCTACCGAGACCTTCTCGAATCGTCTCTCTCGAACGTGCCCGGCATCACCGTGGTGGCCTGCGTTTCGGGGTCGAGTGAAGCCAAAAAAGCAATTCATCCCGGGGCGGTCGACGTCGCGATTCTCGACATTGAACTCGCCGACGGCAATGGAATCGGACTCGGCGTTTCGTTACGCCGTGCCGACCCCCGCCTCGGAATCGTCTTGCTATCAGGTCGCGACATGATCGAGTTGCTGCTTGGGTTGCCCGACCATGAGCGCATGGGCTGGAGCTACCTATCCAAGACGTCGACGACCTCGCTCGAAACACTGGTTAGCGTCATCCGCAAGACCGCCGAGGGAACGACCGTCATCGACCCCGTGCTCGTCGACCGAAGTCGCGCGCGCTCGGGAACACCCGTCGGTTCGTTGACGCGCCGCCAATTCGAAATCTTGCGCATGGTGGCCCGCGGACTCTCAAACCAGGCGATTGCCGATGATTTGGGCATTGCGGCCAACTCGGTCGTGAACCACCTGAGCTCGATTTACACCGCACTCGGTATTCCCGAGGGTGCAAATGCGCGCGTCAGCGCCGTGCTCGAGTTCTTGAACGACACGTCGCGTTCGAATTAGTGGATGTAGCGCGCCACTAACTCCACGCCCACGACAAACGAGCCCACGAGGGCGGTCGCGAGTCCTCCCAGAACGCGCACCACGAACCGGCGGCGGCGATAGGCAAACACGAGATAGCCAAAGACAAACAGGGTGCCGAACATCACGTCCAGCGAGATGTTCGCCGCCTCCGGGCCCGTCCAACCGAAGAGCGGCGCCACCAGCAGCACGCTCACACTCGGGGCTGTCCAGGCGAACATGGGCCACGCATCCGCCACGCTGTGTCGAAACGAGGTGACGAGCGAAACGCGGTGGTCTTGCGTGATGGAGTGCCCGGCCACGGTGTGCGCGAAGACGTGCGCGACCCAGAGCGCAAAAACGCCCGCCATCGATACCAACGCCAAGACGAGCGGCGGTGTGGTCTCTTCTTGAATTGCGAGAACGACGCTGAAAATCATCAGCCCCAGAATGGAGTCGGGATTAACGAGAAAGAGTCGCGCCAACCCGGGCTGGCGCGACTCTTCACTCATGTTTTCGAGCCTAGAGGCTGGCGAGCACCTCGCGCATGAGGCGAGCGGTTTCCGACGGCGTCTTGCCGACCTTGACACCGGCAGCCTCGAGGGCTTCCTTCTTCGCCTGCGCGGTTCCCGCGGAGCCCGAGACGATTGCTCCGGCGTGACCCATGGTCTTGCCTTCGGGAGCCGTGAATCCGGCGACATAACCAACAACCGGCTTCGTCACGTTCGCTTTGATGAAGTCCGCGGCGCGCTCCTCGGCGTCACCACCGATTTCACCGATCATGACGATGGCCTTGGTCTCGGGGTCATTTTGGAATGCGGCGAGCGCATCGATGTGCGTCGTGCCCACAATCGGGTCACCACCAATGCCGATGGCGGTCGAGAAGCCGAGGTCGCGCAGCTCGAACATCATCTGGTACGTGAGCGTGCCCGACTTCGAAACGAGGCCGATGGGACCCTTGCCCGTGATGTTTGCGGGCGTGATACCGACGAGCGATTCGCCCGGCGTGATGATGCCGGGGCAGTTCGGGCCGATGATGCGCGTCTTGTTGCCCTTGTGCTGGGCGTAGGCCCAGAACTCGGCCGAGTCTTGCACCGGAATGCCTTCGGTGATGATAACCAGCAGCGGAATCTCCGCATCGATGGCCTCAACCGCAGCGTCTTTCGAGAACGCCGGAGGAACGAAGGCAATCGAAACGTCGGCTCCCGTCGCGGCCATGGCCTCGGCCACGGTTGCGAAGACGGGAAGTTCGACATCACCGTGCGTGACGGTCGTGCCGGCCTTGCGTGCGTTCACGCCGCCCACAACCTTGGTGCCCGCGGCCAGCATGCGCGCCGTGTGCTTCGATCCTTCGCCACCGGTGATGCCCTGGACGATGACCTTGGAGTCTTTGTTCAGAAAGATTGACATGTCTTTTTCCTGTGATCCTTGTCTAAGTCGTCTTATCGAGCGGCGAGCTCGGCGGCCTTGTCGGCGCCTTCGTCCATGCCGGTTGCGAGCGTCACGAGCGGGTGGTTGGCCTCGTTGAGAATGCGACGGCCCTCTTCGACATTGTTGCCATCGAGGCGCACGACGAGAGGCTTGGTTGCGGCATCCCCCAAGATTTCGAGAGCCGAGACGATTCCGTTGGCCACGGCGTCACACGCCGTGATGCCGCCGAAGACGTTGACGAACACGCTCTTGACCTGCGGGTCGCCCAAAATGACATCGAGACCAGCCGCCATGACCTCTGCGGATGCGCCGCCACCGATGTCGAGGAAGTTCGCAGGCTTGACACCACCGTGGTTTTCACCGGCGTAGGCGACCACGTCGAGCGTGCTCATCACGAGACCGGCACCGTTTCCGATGATTCCGACCTGGCCGTCGAGCTTGACGTAGTTGAGGTCGAGGGCTTTCGCCTTTGCCTCCAAGGGGTCGGCCGCGGCCTTGTCTTCGAGGGCCTCGTGATTCGGGTGACGGAATGCGGCGTTCTCATCGAGCGACACCTTTCCATCGAGGGCAACGATGTCGCCCTCTTCGGTGAGCACGAGCGGGTTGACCTCAACCAGCGTCGCGTCTTCGCCCGTGTAGACCTCGTACAGCTTCACGAATACGGGAGCAACTTTGTCAACGAGGTCGGCCGGGAACTTTGCGGCAACCGCAATCTCTTTCGCCTTCGCGAGGGTGATCCCAACCGAGGGGTCCACCTCAATCCGAGCGAGTGCTTCGGGCTTTTCGACGGCGAGCTGCTCAATCTCCATTCCACCTTCGAAGCTGGTGAGCGAGAGGTAGGAGCGGTTTGCTCGGTCGAGCAACACTGAGAAGTAATATTCGGCGGCAATTCGCGCGCCGGCGGCGACCATGACGCGCTTGACGACGTGGCCCTTGATGTCGAGACCAAGAATGGCCTGAGCCGCTTCTTCGGCTTCGTCGGGGTTTTTGGCGACTTTTACGCCACCGGCCTTACCGCGGCCACCGACCTTGACTTGAGCCTTGACGACGACAACGCCGCCAAGTTTTTCGGCCGCAGCTCGGGCCTCGGCCGGAGTGTCGGCGATGATTCCCGCGAGTACGGGAACCCCGTAGCTCTCAAAGAGGTCGCGGGCTTGATATTCGTATAAATCCACGTGGGTTCCCTTACAAAGTATCTTGACGTCGAGATAGTTGCTGGTATGACTTTACTGCGTTTGAGTCGGCCTGTGGTTTGCTTGGACGTATGGCACAACACGACTTCGAACCGCACGACCTGGCGTTCGCATCAAAACTGAATTGGTTGCGCGCGGGCGTGCTCGGCGCGAACGACGGCATCGTTTCGGTGGCGGCACTTTTGGTCGGCGTTGCAGCGGCGACAACGGACTCCGTGGCAATTCTGATTGCTGGAATTGCGAGTGTGGCCGCGGGTGCGACATCAATGGCACTTGGCGAATACGTTTCCGTGAGTAGCCAACGTGACAGCGAGCGGGCGCTCATCAACAAGGAGCGCCGCGAGCTCGCCGAGATGCCCGATGAAGAATTTGAAGAGCTTGTGCTCATCTATCAAGCCAAGGGACTGACTCCCGAGACAGCTCGCCAGGTCGCGACCGAACTAACGGAGCATGACGTGTTGCGCGCCCACCTCGAGGCGGAACTCCACATTTCCGAGGATCAACTGACGAACCCCTGGCATGCGGCCATGTCGTCGGCCATTTCGTTTCTGGTTGGTGCCGCGCTACCGCTCGCTACCGTGTTGCTCTCACCGGTCGATTGGCGGATCCCCGCGACCGTCGTCGCCTCACTCGTCGCCCTCGCCATCACGGGTGGAGTCGGAGCGTACATCGGTGGAAGTCCGATTCCGCGCTCGATTGCCCGTGTGACCATTGGTGGCGCGGGCGCACTCGCCGTCACCTACGCCATCGGAACGGCGTTCGGGGTTGCGGCATAGTCCCAATCTTGGACTTTAGCCGAACTGAGAGGCGCAGACGACATCTGAAACCGCGACGCACTTTGTGGGACAAATAAGGCTCGATAGTTATAGATTCATCTACACATTCCGACCGTCTTGTTGTTCGTGCAGACAGGACTCAGCTCATCA
>CANGKD010000050.1 GCA_947454495.1 Actinomycetota bacterium | reverse complement strand
TCCACCACCCGTATGAATCGTTCTCGACGAGTGTGCAAGCCTTTCTCGAGCAGGCAGCTCGAGACCCCCAGGTGCTCGCCATCAAGCAGACGCTGTACCGCACATCCGGAGACAGCCCCATCGTGCAGGCACTGATTTCGGCGGCCGAATCCGGCAAGCAGGTGCTTGCCCTCGTCGAAATTAAGGCGCGTTTCGATGAGCAAGCCAACATCGGATGGGCGCGCAAGCTCGAAAAGGCCGGCGTGCACGTCGTCTACGGCATGGTTGGGCTCAAGACCCACTGCAAGCTCGCGCTCGTCATTCGACAAGAAGGTTCCGTACTGCGTCACTACACGCACATCGGAACGGGAAACTACAACCCGAAGACCAGCCGCATCTATGAAGACTTGGGGCTGCTGACGGCGGACCTGCAGGTCGGCAAAGACGTGACGCGCTTATTTAACGAACTCTCGGGCTACGCGATCGAGAAGAAGTTCAAGCGTCTGCTTGTCGCGCCATTGCACCTGCGCAAGGGGCTCTTGCGTCACATCGAGCAGGAGCGACGCAACGCGACGGCGGGCTTGCCGAGCGGCATTCGCATCAAGCTCAACTCAATGGTCGACGAGAAAATCATCGACGCGCTCTATCGCGCGAGCAACGCGGGCGTTCCGATTGACATTTGGGTGCGCGGCATTTGCGCCCTCACCCCGGGTGTCCCCGGGGTCAGTGAGAACATCCGTGTTCGATCGATTCTGGGTCGTTACCTCGAGCACTCTCGGATTTTTCTGTTCGCAAATGCCGACGAACCGGTCGCCTACATTGGCAGCGCAGACATGATGCACCGCAACCTCGACCGTCGAGTCGAGGCGCTCGTGCGGCTCACGGACGCCCAGCACGTTTCCTATTTGTCTGAGCACTTTAACCTCGGCATGTCTGACCTCACGTCGTCGTGGCATCTCGATTCGCGCGGAAACTGGACACGCCACACAATGGAAGCGAAGAAACGACTTGCCGACCTGCAAGATGCCACCATGGTGACCCTGAGTCAGCGCCGACGAGGAAGTTCAGCCCGATGAATTCAAAAGCCGTAATGGCGGCCGGTGCCGTGTGCTGGCGGAAAATCGATGGCGTCGTGCACGTGCTCGTCATTCACCGGGACGACCGACGCGACATCTCGTTTCCGAAGGGCAAGGTCGACCCGGGCGAATCATTGCCCCAAACTGCCGTGCGCGAAATCAAAGAGGAAACCGGCCTGAGCGTGTCGCTTGGAATTCCGCTCGGCGCCACTCATTACTCACTACCGAACGGCAAACCCAAAGAAGTGCACTACTGGGCGGCACACGTCACCGAGAAGGCCATCGCCAAATCAACTTTTCGACCCAACAGTGAAGTGGCAGCGCTCGAATGGTTACCCATCGAAAAAGCCCGGCGCGAACTTCACTACGACGTCGATCGCGAAGTGCTCGACATTTTCACCTCGTACGTTGACCAAGGCATCACGGAAACTTTCGCGATGATCCTGCTGCGTCACGCAAAAGCACAAGACCCGTCCAAATTCGTAGGCCCCGATCAGGACCGACCGTTGACCTCGCGCGGACGCGAACAGGCCCTCGGCGCGGGTCCCTCGGTCGCCGCCTTCGGCCCGAAGAAGCTCATCTCGAGTGTGAGCTTGCGCTGCGTTGAGACCATCACTCCGCTCGCTCATGAGCTGAACAAGGACGTCACGTTTGTCACCGAAATCAGCCAACACGCATTCGTGGATGATCACCCCGCCGTGCGCGCACTGATTGGCAAGCGCATTCGCAAGGGAAAAACCACCGTGTTCTGCAGCCACGGCCCCGTGTTGCCCGAGATTTTGCGTGAACTCGCACTCGCGACGGGGACCCCGCTGCTGACCGATCACACGCGTGCGGCGCTTCTCGACACGGCCTCGTTTTCGGTGTTTCACCTGAATGCAAAGCATCCCTCGGCCGGCATCGTGGCAGTCGAAACGCACGACTCACTTAGCTAACGCGGCCGGGCCACGTTGTGTCGCGGATGCGATAAGAATCGTTCACTTCCTGTTCACCTTGCGTGTGCGCTCCGTATAGATATGCGACCTAGCGTGACTCTTGATCGCATTGATCACACCAAGACAGACAAGAGATTCGAAGGGATCCTTCAGTGAACATCACTCGCACGAGCCGCATCGCCGGCTTTGCAGCAATCGTCGCCGTGTCGACGCTCACCCTGAGCGCCTGCGCAGCCAACGAGGGTGCAGCACCCGAGCCCACCAGCACGCTGACCGGCGCGCTCGTCGGAGCCGGCGCATCCAGCCAGGGCTCGGCACAGGAAGCGTGGACTGCCGCGTTCCAGACCAGCAACCCCGGCGTGACCATCACCTACGACCCCTCGGGCTCGGGCGCTGGCCGCAAGACGTTCATCTCCGGCGGATCTGACTTCGCTGGTTCCGACTCCTACCTCAACGACGAAGAGCTCGCCTCGACGTTCGCGGCATGTGCTGCTGGCACGACCGCGTTTGAGGTTCCCGCCTACATCTCGCCGATCGCCGTGATCTTCAACGTGGAGGGTGTCACCGAGCTCAACCTCGACGCATCCACCATCGCCAAGATCTACACGGGTGCCATCACGAACTGGAACGACGCAGCCATCGTTGCGCTGAACCCCGACGCAAAGCTCCCCGACCTGGCCATCACGCCCGTGCACCGCTCGGACGACTCGGGTACGTCGAAGAACTTCTCCGACTACCTGTTCCAGAATGCAAAGGCAGACTGGGCCATCGAGAAGCCTGCTGACACCTTCCCCTTCGCCACCGGTGAAGGCGCCAAGGGCACCTCGGGTGTCGTTGACGCTGTGACCAACGGCGTGGGCACCATCGGCTACGCCGACGCCTCGAAGGCCGGCAAGCTCGGCATCGCCAAGATCAAGGTTGGCGACACGTTCGTCGCCTACACGCCGGAAGCTGCTGCTGCCGTCGTCGCAGAGTCGAAGCCGGTTGACGGTCGTGGCGCAGGAGACCT
Organism: Actinomycetota bacterium; assembly: GCA_947454495.1. GTDB lineage: Bacteria > Actinomycetota > Actinomycetes > Actinomycetales > Microbacteriaceae > RFQD01. The sequence continues at coordinate 8,578 of CANGKD010000050.1, read as the reverse complement.
CGCCATCAAGATCAACCGCACCACCACTGACTCAACGCACTACCCGCTCGTGCTCGTCAGCTACCTCATGGGTTGCAACGAGTACGCCAAGGCTGGCGTCGCTGAAAACGTGAAGGCGTACTTTGCCTACATCCTCAGCCCCGAGGGTCAGGCCACGGCCGCTTCGGCAGCTGGATCGGCACCGCTCGCAACGTCGATGGCCGAGGAAGCCCTCGCCGTTGTCAACGCCATCAAGTAACAACGCATGACCGATGCCCGGCTCCCAGTCATTACGATGGGGAGCCGGGCATCGCATTCTCACCCGCTGTGCACTAAGAAAGATAAGTGAGCATGGACACAGACCTCCCCGCGACCCGCATACGTGCGAAGCAGCGTCTTGGTGATGTTCTCTTTTCCGGCGCGGCACTCGCAGCTGGCATCCTGATTCTCGTCGCGCTGGCTGCCGTCACAATCTTCTTGGTAGCCCAGGCCCTGCCCGCGTTCACCGCGGACCCCGCCGACGTCTCGAAAGACGGCCGCGGGTTCTGGTCATTCGTCATTCCGCTCGTATTCGGAACGATTTGGGCCGCCGCCCTCGCATTGCTCTTCGCACTTCCGCTGTCCATCGGAATCGCTCTGTTCATTTCGCACTACGCCCCACGTCGGGTCGCGCTCACGCTCGGCTACATCGTTGACCTTCTCGCCGCTGTGCCGTCGGTGGTCTTTGGCCTGTGGGGTATCACGGTTCTCGCTCCCGCGATGCAGCCGCTGTACTCCGGACTCGTTGACAGCCTGGGGTGGATTCCCTTCTTCGCCGGCCCCGTCTCTGGCACCGGTCGCACGGTGCTCACCGTCGCGATTGTCCTGGCCGTCATGATTCTGCCCATCATCACCGCGTTGTCGCGTGAAGTGTTTTTGCAGACTCCTCGCCTACACGAGGAAGCCGCGCTCGCCCTCGGGGCAACGCGCTGGGAGATGATCCGCATGGCGGTGCTGCCGTTCGGTCGCCCCGGACTCATCTCAGCGACCATGCTGGGGCTCGGTCGCGCTCTGGGTGAGACGATGGCCGTGGCCATGGTGCTCTCCCCCTCGGTCATCATCTCGTTCGCACTTCTCACGAGTCAGAACCCCACCACGATTGCCGCCAACATTGCCCTCAACTTTCCCGAAGCGAGTGGCATCGGCGTGAATGTGTTGATCGCAACGGGGCTCATTCTCTTCTTGATCACGCTCGTTGTGAACTCGCTCGCGCGATTCATCATTAACCGCCGCAAAGACTTCTCGGGAGCGAACTAGCCATGACAACACTCCTATCGACGCCGACGCCCGCGCGCAAACTGAGCCGCGGAACCATGTGGTCCGTGCTTGCGCTGTCTGTCCTGCTGTCGTTCGGCTTCTTCTCCTTGCTGGTCTTGGGCGGTGCATCCACGGATTTCAACATCGTGGGCGCCGTGTTGCTCGCGGCCATCATTTACGTGGCGCTCAGCTTTGTGATGTCGCGCATTGTCGAGGGGCGGCGCAAGGCAACCGACCGTTTGGCGACCGGTCTGGTGACGTCCGCCTTCGTGGTGGCCCTGCTCCCCCTGATTTCGCTCGTTTACACGGCGGTGTCCAACGGACTCAACCGATTCGACGGTGACTTCTTCAATTCCTCGATGCGCAACGTCGTGGGTCAAGGTGGCGGTGGCTTGCACGCCATCATCGGCACGTTGGAAATCACCGCCGCGGCCACCCTGATATCGGTGCCGATTGGCATCATGACCGCCGTCTATCTCGTGGAATACGGCACCGGTCGACTTTCCCGCGCAATCACCGTGCTCGTTGACGTGATGACCGGCATTCCGTCGATTGTGGCCGGGCTGTTCGCGTTTGCTCTGTTCGCACTGTTCTTCGGACCGGGTATCCGATTTGGTATCGGTGGGGCAGTCGCCCTGTCGGTTTTGATGATTCCCGTTGTCGTTCGGTCGACCGAAGAAATGCTCAAGATTGTTCCGAACGAGCTGCGCGAAGCATCGCTCGCACTCGGAGTGCCCAAGTGGGCGACCGTCGTCAAGGTTGTGCTGCCCACCGCAATCGGTGGAATTATCACCGGCGTCATGATTGCCATCTCGCGCATCATCGGTGAAACCGCTCCCCTGCTCATCATCTGTGGCATGTCGACGAGCATGAACTACAACCTGTTCAGCGACCGCATGGCGACATTGCCGGTCTTCGTCTACACGCAATATTCAAACCAGGGCACGGATACGCAGGCCTACCTCGATCGCGCTTGGACGGGTGCGCTCGTGCTCATTCTGATCGTCATGGTGTTGAACATCCTCGCCCGAATTTTGTCGAAGGTTCTTGCCCCCAAGGGCACCCGTTAAACCGAAGAATAAGGAAATTCACGTGTCAAAGCGCATCGAAGTTCGCGACCTGAACGTCTTCTACGGAAGTTTTCAGGCCGTCGCCGACGTCTCGCTCACCATTGAGCCCAAGACGGTCACCGCGTTCATCGGCCCATCGGGCTGTGGCAAGTCAACCTTTTTGCGCACGCTCAATCGCATGCACGAGGTGATTCCTGGCGCACGCGTCGAGGGCGAGGTGCTCATCGACGGTGAGAACCTGTACGCCCCGAACACCGACCCGGTTGAGGTGCGTCGTCAGGTCGGGATGGTTTTTCAACGCCCGAACCCTTTTCCGACCATGTCGATTCGCGACAACGTTCTTGCCGGCGTGAAGCTCAACAACAAGAAACTCTCTAAGTCTGAATCTGACGAGCTGGTGAAGCGGTCGCTGCAGGGGGCCAACCTGTGGAAAGAGGTCAAAGACCGCCTCGACAAGCCGGGCTCGGGTCTCTCTGGAGGTCAGCAGCAGCGCCTGTGCATTGCTCGCGCAATTGCCGTGGCACCCGACGTGTTGTTGATGGATGAGCCGTGCTCCGCGCTCGACCCGATCTCGACGCTCGCCATTGAAGACCTCATCGACGAGCTGAAGAACGATTACACGATCGTCATCGTGACGCACAACATGCAGCAGGCCAGTCGCGTCAGCGACAAGACGGCCTTCTTCAACATTGACGGCACCGGACTGCCGGGGCGCTTGATCGAATACGGCGACACGACGACAATCTTCGAACGCCCCACGGTTCAGGCCACCGAGGACTACATTTCCGGCCGCTTCGGATAAGCCGGCGACCGTTAGTCTTTTCGGCATGTCTGCTTCACGAGTTCGCCGTCGCCGTATCGCCGTGATTGCCCTTTCCGTCATTGCCGGGCTTGTCGCACTCACCGTGCTCGCATTTGTCGTGAGTCCCTGGCCGGGTGCGCTCGTGATTCGGTCGGTCTTTCAGTCGAACGCGGCTAAGGTGCTCACCATCATGGAGGGCTATGCGCCGAGCTCCGGCATTGACGAACGGCTCAACGTTGCGTATCAAGACGACAACGCCTTCTCGGTGATGGACGTCTACTACCCCACCGGGACGACCGAAAACCTGGGCACCATCGTGTGGACTCACGGTGGCGCGTGGGTGTCGGGAAGCAAGGATAACGACCGGCCCTACTTTCAAATTCTCGCCTCGCACGGCTACACCGTCATCGGCGTGAACTACACCTACGGTCCCGAGGCCACATACCCATTCGCCGTGCACCAGCTCAACGATGCGCTCGCCTACATCGTGTCCAACGCCGACGTTTTACACGTGGACGCGCAACGCATGATTTTGGCGGGAGATTCGGCCGGCGCGCAGTTGACGAGTCAACTCGCGCTCGTGACCACGAACGAGTCGTACGCGCGCGACATGGGTATCTCGCCGGCACTCACGAGCGACAACCTCCAGGGCGTGATCCTCAACTGTGGGATCTACCGTATGAGCGCGATGCTGGGCGGAAAGGGAATCCTCGCGTGGGGCGATGACACCTCGCTGTGGGCCTACACGGGTGACCGAGACCTCACCAGCTCGGCCGCCATGGCGCAAATGTCGAGTTATGACTTCGTCACGGCTGACTTTCCCGCAACCTATATATCTGGCGGCAACGCCGACCCACTCACCGATCTGCAGTCCAAGCCCTTGGCTGACAAGTTGACCTCGCTCGGCGTCGACGTGTCACCCCTGTTTTGGCCCGCCGACCAGACCCCGGCCCTGCCACACGAGTATCAGTTCCGACTCGATTTGGCGCCCGCTCAGACAGCCCTGACACAAACACTCGCGTTCGTGGCCGAACGAATTGGACCGGGCCAGCGGGGAGCCGGGCAGGTTGTCACGGGCAACTAACCGCCCACTGGCCAAAAAAGTACCGAGCCGCAGATGAACGCCTCTCGGCAGAAGGCCGCTCGCAGCGGCGAATATTGGAGCCCGGGGTTACTGCGGCCCGGCTCGTAAATTCTACGCGCGCGCGTCAGTCGAGCGAATCTCGTCGCCACAGATTCGCACAGGTGGAAAACTCACTCGCCGTGTGCGAGAGACGCAGCGCCTGTTGCGTGAGCGCGCGAGCCTGCTCGCTGTGCGCCGCAGGTGAACTCGAGGCGGTGCGGTCGGGTGAGCTCGCGGAATCCATGGTTTCTCGCGCACCACCGTCGTGCGGATGCGCGGCATCGGCCTCGTCGGCAAAACTCACGCAGCCGGCAGCCACAACCTTGCAGAACGCGGCCGCCCGCTCGAGGGCATCCGCAAAGTCGCCCGCGAACACCCCGCGCAAGATGTCGTCGGCGAGCGCGTTCATCTCGTCGGGCCCGGCCGGAGTCGGGGCACCCGCGATGACCGGGTCGACCGTGTGCAATGTGGCGGCCCCGCGCGCGTAGAGCACGCTCATTTCGGCGGCCTGCCGGTGAATGAGGTCGCGCACCACGTAGAGGCGCCACAGCGCACCGGGGAGGCTGTGCGCGCTCGTGGCCGCCCAGAGTTCGGCAAGGTCATCCAAACCGTTCTCGTCGACGTAGGCCATGGCTCGTTCCAATGCGATACCACCCGAGTCAGCGCGCACGCGTGAGAGCAACGCACGAGCCACGTCATGCGCGACGGCACTGACGAGAGCGGGGTCTTCGCCCCCGACAAACGCGGTGAACTCGTGCCCGGCAAACAGTGCGGGTTTCTTGGGGCGCTCGGTCACACAACCATTGTTGCTGGTCTAACGTAGGGGCATGGACACCCTGCTCTTCGGTGCGCTTCTTGCCGCCGCCCTGCTCATCGTCTTCGCACGCAAACGATGGATTGCCGCGACGGCTTTTGCCGTGTGCTTCGTGGCGATTGCCCTGCTGTTTGCTCACCACGTGACGAGCACGTTGGATTTGAGCTTCTGATGAGTGACGCACAGATTCGCATTTTTGTCGGTGACACGCGGGTAATCGTTCCGGAGCCCACCCGCCCCTTCGATCGACTGCTCGGCAAGCTCGGCTTCTGGGCTCAGATTGCGTTTTTGCTCGCGTACGTCGGAGTGCTGTCGAGCGCGATGTTCTATTTTCAATTCGCGCTCGGTGAGCTGCCGTGTCCGCTGTGCATTTTGCAACGCATGGGCATGATGCTCTCCTCGCTCGGCCCCTTGTACATCGTCATTCATTCGCTGCGCGGCACGCTCGCGCCGGCCGACTTCATGACCGGCCTCGGTTTCGCGATTGTCGGGGCGCTACTCGGCGCAGCAATGTCGATTCGCCAGATTCTGCTGCACATCATGCCGGGTGACCCGGGATACGGAACGGCAGTGCTCGGATTGCACCTCTACACCTGGGCTCTCGTGAGTTTTGTTGTCGTGATTGTCTTCGCGGGTGTTCTGCTGATGTTCGGCACCGAGTTTCTGGCAATTGCGCCGGCAGCCCCGGTCGGTCGCGCGATTGCGTGGATCGTGGTCTGGATCTTCATTGCCACCATCGTCGCCAACCTCATTGCGGTCTTCTTTCTCGAAGGCTTCAATTGGTTTTTGCCGGATAACCCCACCACCTACGAACTGACGGGATGGAAGCCCTAGTGCCCGCCGTCACCGCCGATACGCTCACTCTCCCGCACCTCGCCCCGGCGGTCGGGCGTGCGCGCGCCGTCAAGTCGGTCACGCGCGGTCCGCAGGCGCACGAGGGGGATGGGTTCCCCGTGACGCGCGCGTTCGCCGGCGTCTCGTACCAGGACATCGACCCGTTCATCCACATGGACCAAATGGGCGAGGTGGAGTACGCGCCCTACGAACCACGGGGCACGTCGTGGCATCCCCACCGCGGTTTTGAGACCTTCACCTACATGATCGACGGCACGTTCCAGCACCAGGACAATCACGGTGGCGGTGGCATCATCGAGAACGGCGCGACGCAGTACATGACGGCCGGCTCAGGTGTGCTGCACATCGAAACCCCACCCGACGACCTCGTTATCGCGGGCGGCGTGTTTCACGGCATTCAACTGTGGATCAATCTGCCCTCGACCAAGAAGATGACCGCGCCGACCTACCAGAACCTCGGCGGCGGCGACGTGAAGCTCATCGCCAGCCAAGATGGCGGCGCACTCATTCGCGTCATCGCGGGTGACATTGACGGACACGTCGGGCCGGGCAAATCGCAGACGCCGATGACCATTGCACACGTGACAATGTCGCCCGGTGCGTCCGTCTCGATTCCGTGGAACCCACAATTCAATGCACTCGCCTATGCGCTGGCCGGGCAAGGGTCGGTGGGCGAGGGCGAACTCGGCGGAACCGTCGCGTCGATGTCTGCGGGCGCATTGGCCGTTCTTATCGATGGCGATCGCCTCGTGCTGACCGCAGACGCGGTACAGGATTCCCGCAACAACGCTTTCGACGTGCTCCTGCTCGGCGGGCAGCCGATTAACGAGACAGTTGTCGCCTACGGGCCGTTCGTGATGAATACGCGCGACGAGGTCGTTCAGGCCATCGAAGACTTCAACTTCGGGCGTTTCGGTCAAATTCCAGAGGATGCGCTGCAGCCGTTCCACCACCGGCGCTAGCCGGGGCGGTCTCGGCCGCAGCGGCCGGAGCGCTTGACGGGGCGACTAGCCCTCGAACGCGCTACTCGGGAGGTCTTTCTCGTCGTTGACGATCGCCTCGACGATGCGCGTTGCGACGGCTGCCGGCGCGAGTCCTGCGCCGAAGTCCGGCGCCGTACCGGCGATCGCACGGGTGGCAAGGCCCGTTTCGGTGTGGCCTGGCCGCGCATCCACCCACCGCACGTTGGCGCGACGAAGTTCACGGCCCGCGGCCACGCTGAACGCGTGCAACGCGGCCTTACTCGCCGAATACGCGGCAATGCCAGCAGTCGGAATCTCGGCCACTTTGCCCGAGAGAGAGACGATGACGCCGTCGCCACTATTCGACAGGGTCGACGCGAGACCGGTTGCGATGTCGAGTTGCGCCGTCGCGTTGACCGTCATGAGTTCCGACAGTGTTGCCGCCGATGTGTCGGCCGCGGGGCCGAACGCCACCACGCCCGCGGCGAGGACGAGACCGTCGAGACCGACGGGGCCCGAGGTCAAATCATCCACAAAATCCGCAACAGAGCGGGCATCCTGCAGGTCGACCGCAATCTGGCGCGCGGTGTACCCACTCATCTCGCCCAGCGTCGAGGCCGATCGAGACGTTCCGATCACGGAAGCTCCGCGCTGAGTGAGCTGCGCCGCGATTTCACGACCAAGCCCGCCGCGAGCACCAACCACCACAAAAGTTTTTCCCGAAACATCGGTCATGATTTTCTCCTCGAATCTGAGCCTTCGCTACCCCCTTAGGCTAAGGGCAATGGCTCAGAACTCGGCACTCCAGGAGAGATTCTCGCGCGCGTTCCGGCGACTACTTTCGGGAGCCCCGGACGGCACACCCCCGTGGCTTGAGGTCGTCGCGCGCGGGGACGACGCCGGGCTGTTTTTGCCGAGCGACGCGCCGTGGGTCATCCATCGCGATTTTGGCACGCTCGTCGGCGGTATTCGTGCACTGTTGATGCAGGCGCTGCACCCGGCCGCGCTCACCGGTGTTCGTGACCACTCTCGTTACGAAAAAGATCCGCTGGGCCGACTCGCAGGCACTATTCTCTGGCTCACGGTCACCACGTTCGCGAGTCGCACCGAAGTCATGCGCGAGGCGTCGCGCGTCAACCGACTGCACGAACGCGTCACGGGTGAGTTCGACACCGGGCAGGGCACCGTTCGGCCCTATGCGGCGGCCGATCCAGAATTTCTGCTCTGGGTGCACGTCGCTTTCATGGAGTCGTTCCTCGTCGCCCACCAGATGTACGCGTGGACGCCGATTCCGGTTGGCAACGCCGCCACGGGCGCCGACAACTACGTGTCGCAGTGGGCAGCCTCGGTGACCCCGTTGGGTCTCGACACGGCGCCGATGAGTGTCGCCGAAGTGGATGCCATTATTGAAGACCTGTATGCGCGTGGAATCCTCAACGCGTCGGAGTCGACCCAATCGGTCATCGCGTTCATTCGAAAGCCTCCGCTGCCGCTGCTCGCTCGACCGATTTATCGACTGTTGTTTGAGGCCGCCGTCGTCTCGATTCGCCCAGAGTTTCGCGCCATGCTGGGCCTGCGAGCCAAACCGCGCTGGCTTATCGTGCCGGCGACCCGACTCACGCTGCGCACCATGCGCGCCGCCATCGGCCCCGAAAGTCCAATCGAGGATGCCGCGCT
>CANGKD010000049.1 GCA_947454495.1 Actinomycetota bacterium | reverse complement strand
TCTCGGCATCGGGTGCCATGGCACTATTCGTGAACATCAAGCGCTACGTGGCGGGAATCAACACCTCGTCGGGCATCAACCTCAACGCCGACACGCAATGGTGGTGGCACGCGGGTGCCTCACCGATGGTCGTCTGGGCGCTCGGCTCACTTGCTCTTGCGGGAGCGATCTTTAGCGTTTTTCACATCGCCCACCGGCGCTGAGGTCTCGAGCTCGCGCACTCGAATGTCGAGCATGGCGACCTGCTCGGCCAACACGCGGTTTCGTGATTCCGCTTTCGTGAGTTCGGTGCTGTGTTGCAGTGCCACCAAAAAGAGCAAGATCAGGCTGGCAAAGAAAGCTAGGTTGATCGGCACATCGAAGCCGAGTGCGGTCGCGACCGCTTCGAGCGACTGGGGAAAGATGGCGATGATGAGAGCCAAGACTCCGGCCACCAGCCACCACCAGGCGTGACGCTCGCGCAGTCGGCGAAGCCGCAGCATCTCGATGACGAGGACGAGTGTCAGTGACGCGGCAACGATGCCGAGAACATATTGAAGCGTGCTCACGACGCCTCACCTCCCGACGGAATGTGAACCTTGGGGCGAATGTATGCGAAAAACATTGCAATACCGACGCGTGCGAGAAACACGGCTGCCTTGAGAGGACTGTGCGACGGAGTACCACCGGAGCGTTCGCGCATCGACACCGCAACCTGGCGAATGACGAGCTTGGCCCGCGCGGCAATCACGAGCGACTCGACGGTATCGCCCAAATACTCGGCCGGGTAGGTCTCAGCAAAGAGGCGAACGGCACGCGGACCCGACGCGCGGAATCCCGAGGTCGTGTCGGTGAGCGTGGTCTGCGCGGTGCGACTCAAAATTTTCGCGAGCAACACCATGGCCCACCGACGTGGTCCGCGGGCCTGATAGTCGCCTTCGCCAGCAAACCGGGCGCCGATGACGACGTCCGCGTCCTGGAGTTGCGCAACGAGTTTGGGCAGCTCGGCCGGATCGTGTTGCCCATCCGCATCAACCTGCACGACGTTGTCGAAACCATTGGCGAGCGCGAAACGGAAACCGCACCGCATGGCTCCGCCCACGCCCAAGTTGTACGGAAGAGTCGCGACGAGGGCGCCTGCCTCCCGCGCCACGCGCGTTGTGTCGTCGGTTGAACCGTCATTGACGACAAGGATGCGAATTCCCGGCAGATCCCGCAGTGCCTCACGAATCACGTCACCAACCGAGGCTTCCTCGTTAAACGCGGGCATGACAATCAGCGTGGATGTCAGGTCGGTCGGCATGGGGTCAAATCTACTTGGCGCGAAGGTCATTCAGGTGATGCACATACCAGTCGTAGGTTTCGGCCACTCCGTCGGCGAGAGAAATCTGTGCCGTCCAGCCCAGCTCGTTGAGTCTGGACACGTCGAGTAACTTACGGGGGGTGCCATCGGGCTTCGACGTATCTTGCGTGAGGATGCCCGTGTATCCCACGGTCGCGGCAACAAGTTCGGCGAGTTCGCGAATTGACACGTCGGTACCGACGCCGACATTGATGGTTTCGGGCGAATCGTAGTTTTCGAGCAAGAACAGCACGGCCGAAGCGAGGTCGTCGACATGGAGGAATTCGCGCCGTGGCGTTCCCGTGCCCCAGATGACAACCTCGGGCAAGTTGAGTTCTTTGGCTTCGTGCAACCGGCGAATGAGCGCCGGCATGACGTGGGAATTCTCGGGGTGAAAATTGTCACCCGGACCGTAGAGGTTGGTCGGCATGGCGCTAATCCATCGCCGCCCATATTGACGGCGAGACGCCTGCACCTGCATGATTCCGGCGATCTTGGCAATTGCGTAGGCGTCGTTGGTGGGCTCGAGCGCCCCGGTCAACAGCGAGTCTTCTCGAATCGGCTGTTCGGCGAACTTGGGGTAGATGCACGACGAGCCGAGAAACAGGAGATGTTCGACGTCAACCGCGTTTGCCGCGTCCATGATGTTGACCTGCATCAGAAGGTTGTCGCTCAAGAATTCGGCAGGGTAGGTGTTGTTGGCGTGAATGCCTCCCACCCGGGCGGCTGCGTCGATGACGACCTCGGGACGATGCTTCTCAAAAAACGCAAACACCGCGACTCGATCGCGCAGGTCGAGCTCACTCGATGAGGCGCCGAGAAGGTTGGTGAAACCCTGGGCCTCGAGGTGGCGCCACACGGCCCCACCGACGAGGCCGCGATGTCCGGCCACGTAGACACGTGCCGACCGGTCGAGTGGGCCGGGATGAATTGGAGTCTGTTCGCTCACCGTGTGTGTGACTTCCGTGAGGGGGAGTGACCGCCTGCATGACGTGCCTGCCATAGAGTCTATGTCGATGCGGATGCCCCTCACGGGGTATCTCACCTACCGAGGGAGTGCAATCGTGGCCAAGGCCGACATCCTTGTTGTGTTGCCCACGCTGGGCGACCGCCTCGACACCCTGGCCGAAACCCTTCTGGCGGTCGACGCCCAGCGCAACGACGTTGACCTCACCCTGGTCGTGGTTGCGCCGGAGAAGGCGACGGCCGCGCGCACGCTGGCGAAAAAGCACGGAGCCGTGATTGTCGACGATCCGGGCACCGGCATCAGCGAGGCCATCAACTGCGGGCTTCGAGCGCGCACGTCCGAGACCTTTTATGCGTGGATGGGCGACGACGACCTTTTCCGTCCGCACGGGTTGCGCACCCTGCGTGACATCTTGCACGCCCGCCCCGATGCAGTGCTGGCGTTCGGTGGCTGCGACTATATCGACCCGAGCGGTCGCACCCTCGCTGTGTCCAATGCCGGGCGACTCGCGCGGTTCTTGTTGCCGTGGGGGCCGGACCTGATTCCCCACCCGGGCACAATGGTCCGACTCGATGCCCTCGAACAAATTGGTGGTTTCGACACTCAGCTCCGATACGCGATGGATCTCGATGCCTTTCTTTCACTGCGTCGCTTCGGGCGGTTTGCGTTCACTCGAGAGAGTGTGTCGGCCTTTCGATGGCATCCCGATTCACTCACCGTGGCGAATCGGCGCAACTCGAGCCTTGAATCCGAGGCGGTCAAACGTCGGCACCTGCCGGCCGTATTGCGGCCACTCAGTTATCTGTGGAGTTTTCCCATTCGGTGGGCGTCGTCGGTCGCGGCGCGAGGCATCAACGCCCGGGCGCGCAAACTACCTGCGGTAGGCTAAATAGCCATCTAATCCGCACGAAAAGAGAACCGACGCGATGTCCGCTGAGCAACCGAAACGCGCCTTAATTACGGGCATCACGGGTCAAGACGGCAGTTATCTCGCCGAACTCTTGCTGTCGAAGGGCTATGAGGTGCACGGCATCATTCGCCGCGCATCCACCTTCAACACCTCGCGCATTGATCACCTCTACAACGACCCGCACATTGCCGGTACCCGCCTTTTTCTGCACTACGGCGATCTCAGCGATGGCTCGCGCCTTGTCACGTTGCTCGAGTCGGTTCGCCCACACGAGGTATACAACCTCGCGGCACAGTCACACGTTCGCGTGAGCTTCGATGAGCCCGAGCACACCGGAAACAGCACCGGACTCGGTTCGATTCGTTTGCTCGAGGCGATTCGAATGGTCGGCCTCGACTGCCGTTTCTATCAAGCGTCGAGTTCCGAAATGTTCGGTGCGACGCCGCCGCCGCAAAACGAAGACACGGTCTTTTATCCGCGCTCGCCGTACGGTGCCGCCAAGCTCTATTCCTACTGGGTCACGCGCAACTATCGCGAGGGCTATGGAATGTTTGCGGTCAACGGCATCTTGTTCAACCACGAGTCGCCTCGCCGTGGCGAAACCTTCGTGACGCGCAAGATTACCCGGGCCGTGGCACGCATTAAGGCCGGCGAACAGGATGTGCTGTACATGGGCAACCTCGACGCCGTGCGCGACTGGGGCTACGCACCCGAATACGTGGATGCCATGTGGCGCATGTTGCAGATCGACGAACCGAACGACTTCGTTGTCGCAACCAACACCGAGTACACGGTGAAAGACTTCCTCCGCTTCTCGTTCGAGCACGTCGGACTCGACTGGGAGAAATACGTCAAGTTTGACGAACGCTACCTGCGCCCGACCGAGGTGGATGCTCTCGTCGGTGACGCGAGTCGCGCCAATGCCGCGCTCGACTGGACCCCGAAGATTCACACGCCCGAACTTGCTCGCATCATGGTCGACGCCGACATCGAAGCCCTCGATGCGGCCGGTCGACCGTGGATCGACACGGTCGTCACGCACTAACTTCGGGCTCAGGCTCGATCAAGCGAAAGGCGACAACCCCGTGTTGAAGTCACTGCGACTCTCCCTCAGCTTTCTCACACGACGCGAACGTTTCACCTACTTCACGTTGGTTTCGTTCCGCGCGCTGACGGGCATCCTCGATGTGGCGGGCATCGCCCTCATTGGTCTGATTTCGGGGATTGCGGCGTCGAGCCTCGACCCGGGGCATCCGCTCACAATTCTTGGCTTTACGCTTCCCCAACTCACCGGTGAGACGCTGCTCTGGCTCGTTGTCGCGGTGCTCGTGGTTTTCGTTGGCAAAGCGCTTCTGGCGGTGACCTTGGCGCGCATCATTGCGCAATTCCTCGCGCGCATCGAAAGCGAACAGGCCGAGAAAATTGCGGCCTTCTTGCTCGACGGCACGCTCGGAGACCTGCAGAAGCGCACTAAGGGAGAAATCCTGTGGTCGGTCATGGGTTCGGTGTCGTTTGCGTTCACCGGTCTGATGAACAGCCTCTCGATTCTCATCACCGAGGGACTCTTGCTGATTCTGATCGGGCTGACCTTTATCGCGGTTGACCCACTCGCGACCGTCTTCGTCATTGTGTACTTCGGCCTCATCGTCGTCGTAATTCAGCTCTTCGTGGGGGGTCGACTCAAGGTTGCCGGCCAGGAGGCCGTAGAAGGAAACGCCCGCAGCGTGACGGCAATCGACGACGTCATCGGATCCTTCCGAGAGATTGCGGTGCTGCGCAAGCAGTTGCACTTTGTCAAGGTTTTCGCGCGTGACCGTGCGCGACTGAGCCAAAGCGATGCCAGCTACAACTTCTTGAGTGGCATGCCGCGCTACGTCGTAGAGACCGCACTCATGCTCGGCGTCGTCATGTTCGTCGGCGTGCAGTTTGCGACCGGCCAACTCGCTCAGGGCCTCGTCACCGTCGGCGTCTTTTTGACCGGTGGCGTGCGCATCATGGGATCGCTCCTGCCGTTGCAGAACGCGGTGGCCAACATTCGCGTGCAGGTCGAGAAGGCCCAGACCGCTCAGGATTTGCTCGCACAGCTTCGCAACAAGCCGGCGGCTGCTCCGCTCGACACGGGCGTCATCACGACCATCGGCGGATTGAACGACACCGACAGTGGATTCCCGCTCGAAATCACGGGCGTCGACTTCACGTACGACGGCGCTGACGGGCCCGCGCTCAAGGGCATCTCCATGACCATCACGAGCGGTCAACACGTTGCCATCATCGGACCGTCGGGTGCGGGCAAGACCACGCTCGTCGACCTCATGCTCGGACTCATCGAACCGACGTCTGGCAAGGTGACCATCAACGGCATTGACCCGCGGGTGCTCACCGATGCACGACCGGGACTCGTCTCGTACGTGCCGCAGAATCCGGGACTCGTCTCTGGAACGATTGCCGAGAACATCGCACTCGGACTCGATCCCGACCAGATTGACTATGCCAAGGTTGACGCGGCCGTCAAGGCGGCGTTCCTCGAGGAGTACATCGCGAGCCTGCCGGAGGGCATCCACACGTCGGTGGGTAAACAGGGCGACGCTCTGTCGGGCGGACAGGTGCAACGCCTCGGTCTCGCACGCGCGCTCTATGAGCAACCGCGCCTGATCATCCTCGATGAGGCCACCAGTGCACTCGATGCGACGAGCGAAGCGTTTGTTGCCCAGAGCCTGCGCAACCTCGGCAAGAATGTGACAGTTGTGGTGATTGCTCACCGACTTTCGACCGTGCAACACTCTGACGTGGTCTACGTCGTCGAGGGCGGATTGATCACGGCCTCGGGCAGCTTCAGCAAGCTTCGCAAAACGGTGCCGATGGTGGCCGAATACGTCAAGCTGATGTCGTTCGACGAGAACTAGTTTTTCGTGGCGGGAAGCGCGTTTCCGGTTGTGATTGCCCAGCGATTGAGCGCGTTCTTGTAGGTGCGAAAAGCGAGACCCATCACGCCCACGCCACGTTTGGCGGGCGCCGGTCGTGCGGGCAGTTTGGCGCTGGCAACCGCATCCCATTTCTGTAGCGCCGTGACGTAGGGCTCGTAGACGCCTGCGCGCAGGGCCGGCGTCAGCTTCGCGCCGTACACGCTTTGCGCCGTGACGAACCAGTCACCCACGCGGCGAAGTCCGTGCACGTGGAAGAAGTCGAGCGGGTCACCGTCGACACTCACCACACCGTCACTGAGCCGGATGTCGTGCCGGGCCGTATTCCACGGGGCGAGGTCATACGCCCCCGAGTGCAGAATCTCAACCCCGGCAAACTCCGGGAACCAGTCCAGGTATCCCTGATCGGCGTACTTGCCATCGGTGGGCTTATCTCCGCACCAATCGAGCGTGCTCGCCGCGTACCAGTCGAGCACGCGCCGGCCATCCTCGTCGTCGACGAAGGCCACCCAGCCGACGTTGAAGCGCCCGTATTTTGCCAGTCGCGTCGCGAGGCGTGCGGGGTATCGGTGTTCGATGATGCCGACCGACCCCGCGCCGAGAGCGTCAATTGCGCGTTGCGGTGAATCAAAGAAGTACAGGTCCGCGTCGAGGTAGATGGCCACGGTGCCCGGTTTGTTGACCTTGTTCATGGCGAAACGAATGAGAAGTGGCGTGCACGTGAAGTAGTACTCCATGCGTGACCGGCTCGCCTTGAGTGGTGCCAGCTCCGGCTCGGCTCGCTCGAGTTCGTCAACGAGGATTGCGCTCACACCCGGCATTTTCTCGGCGTCGAAGAACGCCTTCACATCATCGTCGAGCGCGAGAATGATGATTTGCGAGTGGTCGTCTTGGGCTCGCAACGATTCGATGAGCGTTAATCCTCGCGATAGATAACCGCTGTCGAAGTAGGTGCAGTAGACCGTTGTGCGCGTGGGGCGAGGGCTCATCACGGTTGAGACTTTAACATGGATGCACGCGCCGACCTCCGTCGGTGCCGACACGCCTTACCCATCGGCAGGAGCGCGACGCATGTCTGACACGCCGATTCTGCTGCTCGCCTACAACCGCGCGGACAAGTTTGAGCGACTTCTCGCGAGCCTGCGGGCGGTGCGTGCCGAGAACCTCATCGTCTGTGTCGACGGACCCAAGGCGCACGTGCCGGGCGACGCCGAGCGCGTGAACGCGGTGCGTGTACTCGCCGAATCGGTCGACTGGACCGACAAGGTCGACCTCACCTTTCGACCCGAAAACCTGGGGCTTCGCGCAAACGTCGTCGCGTCGGTCACAGAGGCCACCGAAGCGCACGGGCGCGTCATCGTCATCGAAGACGACACGGTGCCCGGTCGCGACATGATTCCGTTTCTCGAGGCGATGCTTGATCGATTCGCCACCGAAACGCACATCGAGCACGTGTCGGGATATCACCTCGTTCCACCACAGCACAGTGGGGTGGCGGGCGCCGGTCCCCGACTCTCGCGCTACCCCGAGTCGTACGCGTGGGCCACATGGCAGCGTGCGTGGTCGGGCTACGATGACAATCTGACGTGGGCGATGAACGCTACGGTGTCCGACCTGCAACGCATCGTGGGCTCGCGCGTGGGTGCCCTGCGCTGGAAACAAAACTTTGCGGATGCCCATGCCGGCCGTATCTCGACGTGGGCGTACCGCTGGCTCGCGAGTATGTGGTCGCGCGATGCCTGGGTGCTCTCGCCCGGAGTCAACCTGGCGCACTATGCCGGACACGACGACGGCACGCACACGGTGCTTAGCCCTAAGTGGACCGAGCTACCGGTATACGACGGTGACCTTGCCGGCATCGTGACGGGAAACCCCGAGCCCGATGTCACGGCCGACAAGTGGGTCGGGCAAACGGTCTTCGAAGAGAACCTCTACGGACTCACTCGAGGCGTGGCTATTTCTGCGGTGCTGGAGGCACGCAAGCGCGCACGCGCCCGGCGAGTGAATCGTTCTCGGTAACCGCCGCCCACTTCGACTCGAGCACGGTGCGGAAGAAGCGCTCGAGGTCGTCAGTTTCCTGGGCCAACGTTGCCGTGCTGTCGGGCCACAGTGTCGAGTCGGACACCGTGTCGAGTTTGGCGTCGAGCACGTCGGCGAACAGGGCGGTGGTCGACGGGGGCAAGTTTTTGCGCCGGAGTGACAGGCGCTCGCGCACGAGCGGACCGTAGTGGATGATGACGTAGACCATCTTCTTCCACAGCCAGAGTTTCACCCCGGGTTTCTTGGGTCGTGCCGCGATGGGCCGCGAACTGACCGACTCCGAGAACCCCACGGCGACGCGAGCAAACAAGAATCCGTACCAGCGGAAAGCGCGGCGCGCGTTCTCAATCGACCACCCGTCGTTGACGGCATCGAGTATCAGCGCGTCGTACTCGGTCGTCGAGTGACCAACGCGGTTGAGGTCGTCGGGGTAGGTGTAGAAACTTGCGTTCGCCGGCACGACCACGGGAATGCCCATCGCCATGAGTTCGGCGCCGACACTCGAGCGGAAGTTGAGCAGCACATCCACAATCTGAACCAGGTCGTATATGCCGATGTTGTCGGCGGGCACGTTAAACGTGACGTTGCTCGGCGCCGAGTCACGCAGTTTCATGATGCCGTCGACCACGGGTGAGAGCTTGAGTTCACGCTTGTTCGGGAACATGCGCGGGTGAAGCCGCAGCACAATGTGCGTTTCCGGATGCGCGGCCGCGAATTTCATCAGGTGCGCAACCCACTCGAACTGATCGGCGAACAGCGACTCCTGGCTCTCGGACTTTGGGTCGATGCCGATGAGCTGAACGCCCATCAATTCGTCTTCGCTCGACATCGCGGCAAGCAGCACCTTTTTCGACGGGTCGATGCTGAGTCGTTCGCGCAGCGTCGTCGCGCTTGTGCCTTCGAGTGCACTCGAGTAGGCGAACGCCGAGCTGCCCTCCCACAGGCCGTCAAAGTGTTCGGCAACGAGTGCGATGTCCGCGCTCGAGAGGGGAAGGTCGCGGTAGCGCTTCCAGCCTGTCGAGCGAAAAATGTCGGCCATCGTGTAGTCGCTCTTCATCATCGACATCGATTCGGCACGACGCACCATGTGCCAGCCCGCGTGAATGGAATAGGCCGGAATGCCCCGCATTTTGGCAGCGGCGACAAATCCGTGATTGACCGAGTAATGGTCGTTGTAGACGTACACGGCCTCGGGCGTGGTCGAATCTAAGAATGCGAGTCCGCCGAGAAAGGCGGTAACGGTGTTGTGAAGCTGGCCCAGATACACCGGCCACAGCTCGTCGGGCAGCGTCGTGCTGACGAGCTTGTTGTTGAGCCACATTTCATAGGCGGCAAATCGACCGAGGGGCACGCCGTCTACCTCGAGTTCGGTCCACGATTCCGGGGTTGCCACGCTGACGATGGCGTCAATTTGGGCGGCCATGGTGTCGTCGATGAATGATTCGATCAGGGTCGAGTCAAAGCCGAATTCGCGATCGACGAGATCGCGTCGTTTGCGGCAGGCGCTGCACACGGCCGCACGGGTATTTTCTGACGCGAACTCGGTGACGCTCGAGGCGGACATCGCCACGCAGTGCACCGCGAAGGCACCGTCGCAGCGTAAGAACGTGACGTCCCACCCGGTGTCGCGCAATCCGGCGCTGAGCAACGCTTCGGGATAGGCGTGCTCCCAGATGTTGGCAAACGGTGAGAAAACGGCAACGCGGCGGGTCATGCGCGGAACATCCGGTCGATCACCGAACGCGAAGAGGGTTTGACCTCGTGATTCGGGTACTGCCCCGTGACGATTGAATTGGCGGGAACGTCGGTGTTGATGACGAATGCGTTGGCGGCAAACACGGCGTTGTCGCCCACGGTGGTGTTGCCGAGCACGCTTACGCCCGAGTAGAGCACCGTTCCTTCGCCAAATGTGGGGTAGACGCCCTTGTCGGCGCCGACGGTGCAGCCCTGATAAATCGTGAGGTAGTCGCCGTAGTGCGCGTTGCCAATGACGCTGCCCACCGGATGCACGAGCAAAAATGTCTCGGGCAGACTGACGCTGAAATAAAGATCGAGTCCGTTCATGACCTTGTTGAGATAGAACAGCTTCGTCGCGACCGACGAGTCACCGCCGCCACGGTGAATGGTGTTACCCAACAGATAAAGAAACGCCGACATGTGGTCAGAATTCAGGTGCGAGAAGTCAACGCGGCCGTTGTCGTTGTAGTACTTGCGGTGGATGTTCGAGAACGCGACGCGCGTGCGCTCGAGTGCGGCATCGACGTGCGAGGTGACCTGCTGCGCAACCGGTTGTCCGTCGGAAAAATGCGTGTCGAGCAGGTGCGTGACGTAGTCCCCGAACTGCGCGGGCGTGAGGCTGACGTGAAAGCTGGTCGTGCCGGACATGTCCTCCACGGTACTACTGCTCACGAATACCGGGGCCATATGGCCCCACCGGTAGGCTTGACGGCATGAAGGTGCTTCTCACCGGTTCTGACGGTTTCATTGGTTCTCACCTCGCCGAGGGTCTGGTGCGAGCCGGTCACGAGGTGACCGCGCTCGTTATCTACAACTCGCTCGACTCGTGGGGCTGGCTCGATTCGGCACCCAAGGAGGTCACCTCGCAGATGCGCATCGTCGCGGGTGACGTGCGCGACCCCGCTCAGATGATGGAACTCGTTCGTGGTCAAGACGCGGTCGTGCACCTCGCGGCCCTCATCGCGATTCCCTTCTCGTATCACGCGCCCGATCTCTACGTGCAGACCAATGTGCAGGGCACGCTGAACTTGCTCAATGCCGCGCGGGTGGCGGGCGTATCCCGTTTCATTCACACCTCGACGAGTGAGGTGTATGGAACGGCGCGGTACGTGCCGATGGATGAGGCACACCCGCTGCAAGGGCAATCGCCGTATTCGGCGAGCAAGATTGGCGCCGATCAGATGGTCAACGCGTTCTTCACCTCGTTCGGATTGCCGGCCGTGACGGTGCGCCCGTTCAACACGTTCGGTCCGCGTCAGTCGGCGCGTGCGGTCATCCCGACGATCATCAGTCAGCTCGCGGCCGGCAAGCAAGAAATCATGCTCGGTGCACTCGAGCCCACCCGCGACTTCACCTACGTGTCCGACACCGTGGGCGGGTTCATTGCCGCCCTCGAATCCGACAAGGGTGCCGGCGAGGTCGTCAACCTCGGTGTGAGCTTCGAGGTCTCCATCGGTGACACGTTCAACACCATCGCCACAATCATGGGTTCGTCTGCGGTCGCCACCGAAGACCCGCAGCGCGTGCGCCCGGCCAACTCCGAGGTCGAGCGCCTGTTCTCGAACAACTCGAAGGCCAAAGAGCTCTTCGGCTGGCAGCCTGAGCTCGCGGGGCTCGGCGGCTTCGCAGTCGGCCTCGAACGAACCGTCGACTGGTTCACGAAACCAGAGAACCTCGCCCGCTATCGAGTCGACACGTACGTCGTCTAACGCCGTGTCGAACCTCACTCCGAACGATTTCATCGGCGCCCTGCGACGGGTGGTCGGTCACGACGAACGCGTCGGCCTGCACGAGCCCGACATTAGCGAGCTCGAGCACCGCTACGTGACCGAGTGTCTCGACTCCACCTTTGTGTCATCGGTCGGCCCCTTCGTGACGCGCATGGAAGAAGACATCGCGAGCTTCACGGGTGCTGCCGCGGCCGTCGCGGTGTC
>CANGKD010000048.1 GCA_947454495.1 Actinomycetota bacterium | reverse complement strand
CCAGGTGCGACTACCGACTCGAATTTATCTTGATATCAAGATACCTGTTGTTTGACGACTTCTCGCTGTTTGCTCACTTTTCGCGGTAGAGAGATCGAATGACGAGCCACGACATGGCAAGAACGGGAACGTAGAGGGGCAAACCGAGGGCGAGCTTCGTCACCGCAAGAGCGGCGACGTCACCCGAAAGAAATAAGGGAACTTCAACCAGCAGACGCAGCGCAAACATGCCCACCCACATCATTGTGACTCCGGTATAGACGCGACGATGGTGGCGGATGGTGCGCCACTTTGTCCCTTCTTGACGAGCGAATCCAACGACAACGCCAACCAACGGCCAGCCAACGAGCACCGACAGCAGGAACGCCACGCCGTATCCAGCATTGGTAAAGATGCCAATCAGGAAGTTGTTTTCAGGTCGGTTTGACCACAGCGCAAGCGCTGCGGACCCGCCCACGGCCAGCAAGCCCGCGATGGCTTGAGTGACAGGCTGACGACGAACAAGCCGCCAGATTGTGAAGCCGGCAGCTACCGCGACCGAGAGCCACAGCGCGAGCCACGGCATGCCTTGGGGGAAGCCGGTTGCGGAATAGACAATGAGAAAGACGAGGCCGGGCACCACGGTCTCGGTAATTCCCAGCGCGCCACCCATTGCGCGTAATAAAGGATGCGCTCCGGCTCCCGGGGTCGAAGACTCACCGAGCGCAGCAATCCCCGTGCGTTCGCGTTGCGATTGTGCCCTCGTTCCCTCGGACTCGTCAGAAGTCGACTTTGCGTCGGTCACAGAACACCGCCGGCCTGGGCAGGCAACGCCAGAGGTAGAAGCTCCCGCGGAGGCATTGGAGTGCTACCACGCACGACGACAAGACTTCGGTACAGGTCAACCAGCGCAGCTCTACCATCTCCATCAGTCGCTGCCGGACCGACGATGACACCGCGTAGGAACCACCTCGGTCCGTCGACACCCAGAAAGCGCACGACCTGCCTTCCCTTTCCCGACGTCGGAACGGACGCCACAAGTTCGATTCCGAGGGGACCGACCTGCTCTTCGAGCGTTCCTCCCTGACTCGCAACTTGCTGAGTGATTTGTGCCCTGATTTCATGCCAGAGACCCTCATTTCGAGGCGCAGAAAAAGGCTGCACCTGCAATGTCGAACCCATGTAATCGAGCGCGACCGCGACGACTCGGTTCGATCCGTCTTCCACTTCAACACGAAGATTGAGACCTTCACGAGGGATGAGTTTGATGCTTCCCAGGTCAATCCACGGCCGAACACCGCTCACTTCAGATTCATCGAACGGACCGAAAGTCGTTCGATCAGCGGGCTCACTCTTGGGGGTGGGTAAAAAATCCGTGGTGCTCATAACGAGGGATTCTACCTAGCGCAAAGAACCCGTGCCCGTCGAACCGAACCCGCCTTGTCCACGTTCGCTTTTGGGAAGGTCTTCGACCGGTACGAAATTGGCGCGCACAAACGGCATCACAATCAACTGTGCGATGCGGTCGCCACTCCGAACCTCGAAATCATGTTCGGAATCGGTGTTGAGCAAGGTGACCCGAATTTCACCCCGATAACCCGCGTCAACGGTGCCGGGTGAATTAACGACGGTAATGCCGTGCTTGGCCGCCAAACCACTCCGAGGGACTACGAACGCAACAAACCCTGGCGGCAGGGCGATGGAAATCCCCGTGCCGATTGTCACGCGAGAGCCAGCGGGAATCGACAGGCTTTCCGTGGAACAGAGGTCAGCGCCCGCGTCACCGGGATGCGCAACCTGGGGAACCTCACCCGTTATCAGAACGTCTACGTCGGAATGCATGTGTCGAGAGTAAGGCACGAAACGTGGTCGAATGGAGTCGTGAGTGAATACAGCGAAAAACTTCGTCCGTCGCCCGGGCTGTACGTCATTGCAGCTCTCGCAATTCCGTTCTTTACCTTGACGTTAGCCCCGTTCAACGTCATTGCCGGTGTGGCAACGGGTGTATTCGTCTTCGTGGTCGTGATTGTGGCGCTCAATGTTTCTGCACCGCGAATCATCGTCACACCGCGGACCTTCCGGGCCGGCAAAGCCGTGATTGATCGTCGGTTCATCGGCGCTGTGTCAGTTTATGGCGGAGAGAGCGCACGGGCCGAGCGGGGCGTAAACCTGGACGCCCGAGCGTGGACACTCTTTCGCGGATTCGTCGACCCCGTAGTAAAAATCGCCGTGCTCGATGAAAGCGACCCGACCCCGTACTGGTTGGTCTCGACACGCAACCCGCAAGAACTTGCTGCGACGCTAAGGACGCCGGATCGCCCCGGGTTCAAATCCTGACGCTCTACTGACACGAGTTCCGCTCAACAAAAGTCATGCGGTCTCGGAGCCAGAGAATGGCTACGAGGCGCACTCCGAACAAATCGGTCCGAGTTTTTCCTCATGGTCCAACTGCGACCGGTGCTTGACAATGAAACAGCTAACGCAGGTGAACTCGTCGTCCTGTGGTGGCAGAACGACGACGTCGAGGTCGAGTTCGGCCAAGTCCGCGCCACCAAGCTCAAATCCACCGGGGTTGTCGGCATCTTCGGCGTCGACAACGCCCGACAGTTTGTCGGGAACGCGTTCCTTGAGAGCTTCAATGCTCTCGGTATCGTCGTCTGTTTTGCGCGGTGCGTCGTAGTCGGTGGCCATTACCTGTTCCGTAGTTCGTTGGGTGCGCACATGTGAAAAACCACACGTGGAGGCGCGCATAGTTTGCACCAGACGAGAGGAAATATCAAACACCGCGCCCCGCTGGCGTGTTGAGGCGAAAAAACCGCCACGCGGGCACTTATCCGCAACCTCTCGAGCGTCGTGGTCAATACTTAGCTGACTGTTCATACCTGAGCGATCGGAGTAATCGATGCATGAATTGCGAGTCGTCGACATCTCTGACTCGACCATCGTCGCCGTGGACGACAACGGTGAAGAGTTCCGCGTGAATCTTGATGATTCCCAGATTGCTCGGCTGAGGATCGCTCGAAACGAGTCGACGTCGTCCAAGGTTTCTCCGCGCGAAATTCAGGCTCTCATTCGAGCAGGTTTGTCTGCGGCAGACGTGTCTCGGGTAAGCGGAGCGACACCCGAGGACATTGAACGATACGAGGGACCGGTAATTGCAGAGCGTGAATTTGTGCTGAACTCTGCGCTTGCGACGCCTACCTCGCTGGACGTGCACGATGACCCGGTTCCATTCGGAGTTCACGTTCGCAGCCGACTCGAATCTCTTGGCGCCGAGGAACAGCGCTGGGTGAGCTGGAAAGATCCGGCCGAGGGATGGCTCGTCAAGGTCGAATTTACGGCCAAAGGCATCGATCACGACGCCCGCTGGTCATTCGATGCACGGCGAGGCTCGTTGGTTCCTGTCAACGCTGATGCAGCGACTCTGTCGCAACGCGGTGAGATGGATTCAGGACTCGTACCGCGTCTTCGGGCCGTCGACGTCATGACGGGCGCCATTCCCACCATCAACGATTCGGGCTCTCATACCCGCCGAATCCCTACGTCGCCGGTGTTCTCTCAAGTCTCGGAGTCAATCAAGACCGGAGCCATCAATATTGTTCCGACAGCGTCCGGCACGCCGACGATGGCGGCGGCCTTTTCTGACACAACGCGACCAGTCACCGAGCCGACCCCATCTCCTGATTCTGAGACCGCCGTTGAACGAAACGCTCAAACGGACATCATCCTCGGCGAATCCGCCCCCGAGTTCGACTCGATTCCGGCTCCGATGTCTGCGCGAGACGAAATGATTCCCGCCTCCCTTTCGTCGGGTTCGGTGATGGACTCCGACGAGAGAACGTCGACTCCCACCGCGGATCTACTCGAGGCACTTCGCAAGCGTCGCCAGCACAAAGATGATGCGCCGAGCTGGCTGACGGACGGACGCGTTGAGTCAACATACGTTCCGGAAGAGCCGGTCCCGAGCCCGATCTCAGACGACGTTCTCAATGCTGTCGCCATCGAGGTCACCGAGACGTTCACAATCTCAGAAATAGACTCCGACATCGACGGTGAGCCACTCACGGAGACGGGCAAACAGCGTCGTGCTCGAAAGACTCGCCCCACACTTCCCGCCTGGGACAACATCGTCTTTGGTCGTCCTGCCGACGATTCCCTCGGTTAATTCTCAGGGCCGCATTGAGGCCTCGCTGTTACGAATAACAATAAATGGGATGTCCATCTCTGCGTCGCTCAGCGCACCGTGCTGACCGATCATCCGCTGAGGCGCCGTGCTCGCGGCGTTCCCGTCGTAGAAGGCCGTCTCCGACGTGGCCAAGACAACAACATCTCCAATGCGCCGCGTGACCGGGTTGTTACTCGGTTCTCCAACACCAAAAAGTCCCTGATGCAGAGCGTCACTGCGTGTTTGTACGGTTGCCGTGGCACCGACAAACGCCCGCCATCGACTCACCACCTGATCCACACGCGATTTGTCTTGCACGTAGAGCTGGAGGCAGCGTGGCTCTCCCCCGATACCGATCACGCCGTCGACCAACGATGAATCGAAGAACACCGTCTGCCGGGCTGCGGGAACGTCAACGATTCCATGATCCGCAGTAACGACAACCGAAATCTCAGGTGGCAACGTTCTGCATGCCTGACGGATGCTGCCGTCGAGTTCTTCGAGTGCGCTTCCCCAGTGTGAGGACTCGACTCCGTGCTTATGCGCCGCACTGTCTAGCTCGGAAACGTAAACAAGGACAACACGCCCACTCGTGTGGGCCAGCTCGACACCCTTTTGAATGCGGGCGTCGATTGTTTCGGCGCTGACATAGCGCGCGCCGTCATAAATCATCCGGCTCAATGCGGAATGTTCAAACTTGGCTCGCCCGACCACGACGACCTCCGCCGACGAACCATGGGTGCGCGCCAATGTGGGTGCGCGCATCCATCCAGAAGGCGCTTGGTCGAGTTCATTGAGTTGGTTAAAGAGAACTCCCGTGTCTGGGTCGCGAAGTCGATACCCCACGATGCCGTGTTCGCACGGGTCTGCGCCTGTCATCAAACTCGTCAGAGCAGCGGCGGTGGTCGACGGGAAAACGGTTTTGATGTTCGTGCGAGCGTGTCGACTGTCACTCATGAACCGCGCGTGCCCACGCGCCTGTTGCAAATTGAGAGACCCAAGCCCGTCAACGACGAGAAGCACGAGCGAGCTCGAATCGGGAACGTTCAACTTATTGTCGAGACCGGTCACACCGACGGCACTGAGGCAACTTGCTAACACATCGGTGAGGCTGCCGGCATCGCCGTACGCCGTCGGTAGCATGGGGGTCATCACCGCAAGTCTGACATAGGCACCTCGAGTGCCGCGGAGATGCGATCAACGACAACCTTGAAGGCGGCACACGCATGGCTTCGACGACGGACCCCACGTCTCCTGCCGAACGAATCGAAGACATCGACGTAGCTGCTGAAATGCAGCAATCGTTTCTCGAATATGCGTACTCCGTCATTTACGCCCGTGCGTTGCCGGATGCTCGCGATGGACTGAAGCCGGTCCAGCGTCGCATTTTGTTTCAGATGAACGACATGGGATTGCGTCCGGACCGCGGACACGTCAAGTCGGCTCGAGTTGTTGGTGAAGTCATGGGAAAGCTCCACCCCCATGGTGACGCCTCCATTTACGACGCACTCGTTCGCCTGGCACAAGACTTCAACCTGCGGCTTCCTCTCGTCGATGGGCACGGAAACTTCGGCTCCCTCGATGACGGTCCGGCAGCCTCGCGATACACCGAGGCGAGACTGACGCCGGCCTCGCTTGCGATGACAGCCGATCTCGACGAAGACGTCGTCGACTTTGTCCCAAACTATGACAACCAGATCATGCAACCCGAGGTTCTGCCGAGTGCGTATCCGAATTTGCTCGTTAATGGGACGACCGGAATCGCCGTCGGCATGGCGACCAACATGGCGCCACACAACCTGGTCGAAGTGGTGAGTGCAGCTCGTCATCTGCTTGCTCATCCCGATGCCACGTTAGACGAGCTGATGGCGTTCGTTCCCGGCCCCGATCTGCCGACCGGCGGAATCATTATGGGACTTGATGGCATTCGCGAGGCGTATGAAACGGGCCGCGGAAGCTTTCGAACGCGTGCGCGCGCCAGCGTGGAAAACGTCTCGGCACGCAAGGTCGGAATCGTGGTGACGGAACTGCCGTACATGATTGGCCCGGAAAAGGTGATCGACAAGATCAAGGACGGCGTCAACGCGAAGAAGATTACCGGAATCTCCAACGTGATCGACCTGACCGACCGCCATCACGGACTGAAACTTGTCATCGAGATTAAGAACGGCTTCGATCCCGAGGCCGTTCTCGAAACGCTCTATCGGCTCACCCCTCTCGAGGACACCTTCAGCATCAACAATGTTGCACTCGTTGACGGTGGACCGCAGACGCTGGGACTTCGTGAACTTCTCCAGGTTTACGTGCAACACCGAAAAGAAGTTGTTTACCGTCGTTCCAGCTTCCGACTGGCAAAGCGCCAAGACCGGTTGCATCTGGTTGAAGGACTGCTGATTGCCATTGTCGACATCGATCGTGTCATTGCAATCATTCGGTCGAGTGATGACGTTGATGCGGCGCGCGCATCGCTCCAATCGACCTTTTCGCTGAGCGAACCCCAGTCGGAATACATTCTTGAGCTTCGACTTCGCCGGCTCACGAAGTTCAGTCGTATCGAGCTCGAGAAAGAGGCCGACGAACTTCGCAATGAGATTAAAACTCTGCAAGAGATTTTGGCCAACCCGCAACGACTGATTGATGTTGTGTCTTCGGAACTTGATGACACGGCGCGTTCTCTGGGCACTCCACGTCGAACCGTTCTCAGCACGTCAACGGTCGATGTTGCCGCGGCGCGAGCCGCAGCGAAAACGCCGAGCACCCTTGAGATGGCCGACACGCCCTGCCGCGTTGCACTGAGTTCGACGCAACGCCTGGTCAGGATTGACCTGGATTCGACAGAATCGACGCCGGTGGCGTCTCCTCACCGGTCGGGGCACGACGCGGTGATCTCATCGATAGCCACTTCCCGACGCCAGAATGTCGGAGCAGTCACCACTCGAGGACGGCTCCTGTTCGTGTCGCCCGAAGCGCTTCCGGGAGTGCCCGCGAGTGCGGTCGCCCTTAACGGCGGTGTGCGAGCCGAGGACTATCTCGATCTTGAGCCGGGCGAGCGTATCGCGTTCCTCACTCCGTTGACGGGAGATGCCACTATTGCGGTCGGAACGCGTGAGGGTGTGGTCAAGCGACTCACTGTTGAGTCGCTTCCGACAAAGTCGGGTCTCAGCATCATCGCTCTGAAAGACGGAGACCTCGTCATCGGAGGAGGCGTGGTCGAGTCAGACGAAGAACTTGTCTTCATCTCTTCCGATGCCCAACTTCTACGTTTTGCTTCATCATCCGTTCGACCGCAGGGCGCGTCTGCTGGGGGCATGTCCGGTATGAACATTTCGGCGGATGCGCTTGCAGTCTTCTTCGGAGTTGCCCATCCTACGGACACCGTCGTGACGGTCAGTGCGAGTCTGTCTACGCTGGTCGGCACGGATGCCGGGCGGGTAAAGGTAACTCCCTTGTCCGCCTTCCCCGCGAAGGGTCGTTCCACGGGTGGAGTTCGCGCGCAGACCCTACTGAAGGGCGAGGACGCGGTCGCTGTGGCGTGGGTCGGTGCGGGGACACCGCGTGCAAACGGCCTCGACGGCTCACCACGCGATCTACCTGATGTGAATCCGAAGCGCGACGCATCCGGAGAAAAAGTCTCATCAGAGATTTCGTTCCTCGGGAGCGACAAACTGTAGCGACTAGTCCACGCGTGCGAACTTTTTCTTCGCGCTAGACGTCAATGCGTTCACGACTGAGTTGCGAGCTGCCGGCAATAATGAAGTCACGACGTGGAGCGACTTCATTGCCCATGAGAAGTTCGAAAATCTGCGCCGCCGCGGCCGCGTCCTCGACCTTAACTCGACGCAGTGTTCTCTTCTCGCGGTCCATGGTTGTCATAGCGAGCTGGTCAGCATCCATCTCTCCCAGACCCTTGTAGCGCTGGATAGGTTCTTGATACTTTCTGCCCGATTTGCTCACCGAAGCCAGCGTGTCGTGAAGTTGCTTCTCTGAATAGGTATAAACGGTCTCGTTTGGCTTGGATCCGGGATTCGTAATCACGACTCGGTGAAGCGGGGGCACGGCGGCGAAGACTCGACCGTCCTCGATGAGTGGGCGCATGTACCGGAAGAAGAGTGTGAGCAGCAACGTTCGAATGTGTGCTCCGTCGACATCGGCGTCACTCATCAGGATGATTTTTCCGTAGCGAGCAGCGGAAAGGTCAAAGTTCTCAAACGTTCTGCCGTTTCCGGCACCCGCACCAATGACCTGAATGATGGATGCGCACTCGGTGTTGTGCAGCATGTCGGAGACGCTGGCCTTTTGAACGTTGAGGATTTTGCCGCGAATGGGGAGAAGCGCTTGATATTCGCTATTTCGAGCAAGCTTGGCAGTGCCCAAGGCCGAGTCGCCCTCGACGATGAACAGTTCTGACTGCTCCACCGCATTACTCCGACAGTCAACGAGTTTGGCGGGCAAGCTCGACGACTCGAGTGCGCTCTTCCGACGTTGGGTTTCTTTCAGCGTTCGAGCCGAGATTCGGCCCTTCATTTCTGAAACAACCTTTTCCAGGAGGAGCGCCGATTGAGCCTTGTCGTCACGCTTACCCGACGTCAAACGTTCCGTCAGGGCATTACTGACGACGTTGGCAACTATCTGACGAACGGCCGGGGTGCCGAGCACCTCTTTGGTCTGTCCCTCAAACTGGGGTTCGGGGAGTCGCACTGTGACAACCGCCGTCAAACCCGTGACGACGTCGTCTTTTTCAAGTTTGTCGTTGCCGGCCTTGAGTCGTCGCGCATTGGCCTCAACCTGCGTACGCAACACCTTGAGCAACGACTGTTCAAATCCGGCCTGATGAGTTCCGCCCTTGGGCGTCGCGATGATGTTCACAAACGACTGAATCGTCGTATCGTAGCCCGTTCCCCAGCGAACAGCGATGTCAACGGCGCAGACTCGTTCGACCTCTTGGGCCGACATATTGCCATCGTCACCGAGCACGGGCACTGTTTCGCGAAACGTCCCCTCACCCGAGAGGCGCCAAATACCCGTGACCGCTTCGTCGGGCGCTAGGAATTCAACAAACTCGCTAATGCCACCTTGAAATGCGAAGACCTCGGTGACCGGAGTCTCGGTGCGCTCATCCGAAATATTCACCGTGAGGCCGGGCACGAGGAATGCCGTTTGTCGCGCCCGATTAGCGAGGTCTTCGAATTGGAACGTCGCACCCGGAGTGAACACCTGCGAGTCAGCCCAGTAGCGAACTCGGGTACCCGTCACGCCCTTGGCGACCTTGCCGACGATGCGGAGCTCACTGCTCTCTTGAAAGGGCGTAAAGGGAGACTCCGGCGACTTGCCGTGAGTGTCGTCAAAAAGTCCCGGCTCTCCCCGATGAAATGACATGGCCCACGTTTTGCCGTCGCGATCTACCTCGACATCGAGCCGGGACGAGAGTGCGTTGACGACGGATGCACCCACGCCGTGGAGACCTCCCGACGCCGCGTAAGAACCACTACCAAACTTTCCACCTGCATGAAGCTTGGTAAAGACAACCTCAACGCCGCTCAGTCCCGTTTTTGGCTCGATATCAACGGGGATTCCGCGCGCGGTGTCACGAACTTCGACACTCGAGTCCGGGTGAAGCACGATGTCAATCGACGACCCGAAACCACCGAGTGCTTCATCCACCGAATTGTCGATGATTTCCCAGAGACAATGCATGAGTCCACGCGAGTCGGTGGAACCGATGTACATTCCCGGGCGCTTGCGCACGGCCTCGAGGCCCTCCAACACGGAGAGATGGCGGGCGGAGTACTCGGACGACACGGGGTGTTCCTCTTTCGATTCTCGGATTGAACGTTGCGGGGAACTCATGAATTCGAACCCTGCATCAGCGTAGTTGGATGACCGAGCGCGGCCTGTTCGCATCGCCGTCTTGTGAATTCCTACGCGGTGAGCGAAATGCGGGCAAAGTGAACCGACAATGACCGACCCGCGTGGTTACATATCTATGTGGGGTCACCCACGTGTGCGAGGGAGAAGACATGAGCGCCATCACGACAGAGACCGAAAACGAAGTTGTCTACGAATTGTCGTCTCGGGATCGCTGCGACAGCTGTGGCGCACAGGCGTACATGCGTGCAACTCTGGCCAATGGAAGTGAGCTTCTTTTTTGTGCTCACCACGGCAACAAGCACCGCGAAAAGCTCTCTGGCATGGGTGTGACGTGGCACGACGAAAGCCACCGGCTGAACGCCTCCAACCGCGCCTAATCCTCCACACTTACGTTGGCTGGTCCACCTCGTCGCCTCCTTATCGACATTTCGGGTTTTGAGGCTCACGTTTCGCGTCTTGCCTCGTTGCACCCCGCCGCAATCTTTGACTTGCGTGCGGATGCCTACGGGCTTGGCCTCAGCAACGTCAGGTCAATTTTTGACCGACTCGGACTGGGAGTGCTCTCTGATGGAGATCACGACCTTGAACAGGCCGTCGTCAGCGCGCTGGGCGACCACGTCGGCCCAGAGCCCGCAGTCATTCCCGGAGAGATGGTTCTTGGGCTTCACAACGATGGTCCCGGGTTCGCGCGGCTAAGTGGCACCGTCGTCAAAGTCAAGCAAGTGCCCGCTGGTCGGAGGATTTCCTACGGGTATACGTATGCCACCTCACACGAATCCACGGTCGCATTGGTCGCCCTGGGATACGCAGACGGAATTGTTCGCCGGGCGTCAAACCGTGCGCCGGTTCGGGTTAACACTCAGACGGGAATCATTGCCGGACGAATTGCAATGGATCAATTTGTCGTCGACCTCGGCAATGCACAAATCGCCCCCGGCGACGAGGCCGTGCTCTTTGGAAATCCCGAACACCAAGAACCGTCGATAGCGACATGGAGCGCGCTGACGGGTGTGCCGGCTTTGGCCATCATGTCTGGACTTGGAAATCGGGTCACCCGTGTTATTGCCTCACCGGTCGGCACTTCGCAATGAACCAGCCCGTCGTGAGCATCAGTCACACCAACCTTCGCCACAACGTTCGACGACTCGTAAACGTTGCAAGTCCATCGGGGGTCATGCTTGCCGTCAAAACCAACGCCTACGGGCACGGGCTCGTCGAGGTTTCTCAAACCGCGATCGGTGCGGGGGTCACAGCGCTCGCGGTGCTCGAAGTCACGGCGGGCGTAACGCTTCGGCAAACCGGTATTGACGTGCCCATTTTTGCGTGGTTACTCGGCGACGAAGACGACTACCGACTCGCGTCGCAGCACGACATCGACCTCGGCATCTCATCACTGCACGAACTCGAGTTATCGGCGGGGGCAATGACTGCGACGACGCCGCTAGCTGTGCATCTCAAGATTGACACTGGGTTGACGAGAAACGGCGCATCCGAGAATGAGTGGCCGGGACTGTGCGCGCGGGCGGCCGATCTCGAGGCAGCGGGTCGTATTGTGGTGCGCGGAATTTGGTCACACCTAGCGGACGCGTCACCCGAGGATGACGCAGCCTCTCTCGAGATTTTCAATCGGGCCGTCGATGTGGCAACCCGAACAGGACTATCTCCACGTGTCTTTCATCTTGGTGCAAGCTCGGCCGGTCTTCGATTTCCTGAGAGCCGAATGGATTTCGTTCGTTTTGGAATCGCCGCATACGGTGTCTCCCCGTTCGACGACGCGTCGGCTGCGGACCTCGACGTGCGTCCGGTAATGACGGTCACAGCGCCGGTCGTTCGAAACGAGTCGGGTGTACTCGTGGTGGCGGCCGGATTTGG
>CANGKD010000047.1 GCA_947454495.1 Actinomycetota bacterium | reverse complement strand
TCATCCGAGTGCGGGACGCCGGGTGCGGGCACTCCGCGTATAGCGGCAATCACGCGCGACGCAACGTCGGCGAGGTCGGCGGAACGCTCACCCAGGTACCCACCCATGCCTTCCAGAAGCTTCTGGAACGCGCCGAACGCATCAAAGACGGCTCGCTCTGCTGTTTTACCAGCCTGGATGCGTGCCACCACGTCTTTCGTCACGGCCGGGTCGCCCGCCATCAGGGCCTGCGCCTCAAGCATCGCCTGGGCATCGCCTCCGGCGATGGTCGCCCGTTCCGTCAGCCACTCGCGCACCTCGTCGAGCGCGAGCCGCGCGTGGGCGATCTCCACGTCGGCGTCGGTCGCGCGCTCCGCGTCAACGGGTTCTTCGAGTGGCTCGGGCATTCGCAGCACCGGACCCGCGGCGACGCCTCGACCGACGCCTATCCCCGTGAGCTGACTCATCGCGTTTTCCTTCCGCAGCGTTGCACAGTCAAGATTAGGTGCCTTCACAACGTGGAATCGCGAGGTTGTGCAACCAAGCTCACACCTCCTCGATGAAACGAGCCCCTCGATGTGCGCAAGTGACGCGGATATGGTTAGAGAATGATTGTCACTTTCACGGCAAATCCGTGCGTTGATGTGACGTTCGACGTCCCGACGTTTCGCATTAACGACGTGAACCGGGCAGAGTCGTCCACACGAGACCCCGCGGGCAAGGGAATCAACGTGTCGCGTGCCCTCGCACGCAATGGCGTGCAAACGGTGGCCGTCTTTCCAAGCGATCCCGTGAACGGACGATGGATTATCGATGCTCTCGACCTCGAAAACATCGAGTCGATGACCACGACGATTGGCGAGTCCGTGCGCACGAACGTGACCCTCGTGGATGCGGCAGGCAACGTCACTCGCGTGAGCGACGTTGGTCCCACGATTTCGCCCGACGAACGAGACGCGCTGTTCGCGCAGGTTATCTCCGCGCTCGCCGTTCGACCGGCGTGGCTTGTGCTCGCGGGGACTCTTCCCCCGGGGCTCAATGGCGATTGGTTCGTCACGCTGGCAAACGCCGCACGCGACGTCGGCGTTCGCGTGGCCGTCGACTCGTCGGGCGACTCAATGCGGGCCGTGGCGCAGGCAGGTGTCTCTGATCTTCTCAAGCCGAATCACGCTGAGCTCGAAGAACTTGCCGAACGCCCCCTGCCCACCGTCGATGACGTGGTCGACTTTGCGCGCAGCCTGCTGCGAAACGACGACGCCACCGCGTTAGTCAGCCTGGGGAGTCACGGCGCACTCGCCGTCACCCTCGACTCTGCACTGTGGGCCGGCCAACACGGTGTTATCACTCACAACTCCGTCGGCGCCGGTGACTGCGCCCTTGCGGGGTTTCTCAGTGCCGATCTGCGTTGCACACGAGACGAAATTGGCGGCGAAGAAGGTCTCACCGAGCGCCTGACAACTGCGGTAGCGTGGGGCGCGGCCAAAGTTGCGTTGCCAGCGACAACGATGCCTGGGCCTCAGAACATCACTCCGGAAAGAGTTGTGGTGAACGAGAACCCACCGGGAAAGACGCGAATCGAGGATCTGTAGCGCATGACCACTTCCGACCACTCTGTTCTGACAACAAAAGACATTGTCATTGTCGACCTCGTGGCAGACACAAAAGAAGACGCCACCCGCCAACTGGCTCAGAAGTTAGTCGATGACGGCCGTGTAACAGATCTCGAGGGGTTCCTTGAGGATGTCGCGGCTCGCGAAGCGCAGATGAACACCGGGCTCCCGGGTGGAATTGGCATTCCTCACGCCCGCTCCAGCTTTGTCGTTGTACCCAGCGTTGCGATTGGCACGACGTCCGTCGGCGTGCCGTTTGGCGCGCTCGACGGTCCGGCAAACCTCATTTTTCTCATCGCCGCGCCGGACGGAGCGAACGATGAGCACCTGCATATCCTCGCTGCCTTGGCGCGCAAGCTCGTTCATGACGACTTCAAGCAATCACTTCGCGACGCAAAGACGCCGAGCGATGTTGCCAAAATCATCACGAAAGAGGTACAGAAGTAATGAAAATTGTCGCCGTCACCTCCTGCATTACCGGCATCGCCCACACCTATATGGCTGCGGAAGCACTCGAGCAGGCAGCGAAAAAGGCCGGGGTTGAGATCACCGTCGAGACGCAGGGCTCGGCCGGTTCCACGGCAATCCCGCAATCCGCCATCGACTCCGCCGACATCGTCATTTTCGCATGTGACCTCGAAGTCAAGAACAAGGCGCGATTCAACGGTAAGCCGTTCGTGCAGATTGGCGTGAGCAAGGTGCTCGCCGATGCGGATTCCGTGCTCGCGCAAGCCATCTCAACCGCATCCTCAGAAAAAACACCGAAATACGGCGAAGGCTCGTCTTCCAAGACTTCGTCGTCGAAAACCGACAAGGGTGGGTCCGAAGGCGGACTGTTGAAGAAAATCTTCGGCAACAAATAACTTCCACCCATCGATACGTTCAGGGAATCTCGTGCCAAAAACTTCGCGCACCGTCGTCGTTGGATCGAGCGTGGGACTGCACGCTCGACCGGCGAGCTTGTTTGTGCAGGCGGTCAACGCCACCGGTCACGATGTATCAGTGATCACCGCCACGGGTGAGAGCGCCGACGCGTCAAGCATCCTTTCCGTGCTGGCGCTTGGTGTGGGCCACGGCCAAGAAATCGTTATCGAGGTCGAGGGCGACAATGCGGAGGCGGTCGCGAATGACCTCGCCGCCTTGCTCGTGTCCGACCTCGACGCTTCCTAACATTTCTGTCACGCAGGGCAATGCCCACTTCCGTTTAGGCTGGAGCGCGTGAAGTCGCGTTGGGAAGCCATCAAGCGCATGCGCGCGTACCGAACGTGGCGACTCTTCTCGGAATCGGGCGGGACCCTCTCCGCCGCAGGTATGTCATTTCAGGGACTTTTCGCCGTGTTCGCCGGTGTCTGGCTCGGGTTCCAGTTCTTCGGCTCGTGGCTCAAAACAACACCCGAAATTTTTCACGCCGTCATCGCCTTCGTGAATTCTCAGATTCCCGGTTTGATAAAAACGGGCGGGCCCATCGACCCGACCATGCTCGAACAGACGAGTGGGTGGGGTTGGTCGAGCGCGTTTGCGGCCGTTCTGCTGGCCTGGACCGCCATCGCCTGGCTCAATTACACGCGAATCGCCATTAGGCGACTGTTCGCTCTTCCCGCACCGCCGGTGAACGCACTATGGCTGAAGATCTACGACCTCGCGATTGCACTCATCTTCGGACTTTTCATCGTGGCCAGCGCCGCGGCGAGCGTGTTCCTGACCAACTTCTTCACGGGCGTCATGACGGCTCTCGGGCTGGAGACCGGCGCGTTCTCTCATCGTCTGGTTCTTCAGGCGGGTGGCTTCGTCGTGGTGTACGCGATTGACGTGCTGATCTTGGGGGGCATGATTTACCTGCTCAGCGGCATCCCGATTCCACCTAAGCGGCTCTTTGCCGGCGTCGCGCTCGGTGCCCTCGGTCTCGACGTGTTGAAGATTGCAGCGGGCGTTGCATTGACCAGTACCGGGCACAACCCCCTCCTCGCCTCGTTTGCCATCTTCGTTGGCCTGTTAATTTGGTTCAATCTGGCCTGTCGCATCTACCTGCTGACCGTCGCGTGGATTGGCGCGGGACTCGAGCGCGACAAGATCAACGCCCAAGACCTCGGGTGGATCATGCCCTCACGCGCATCGCGCAAATAGGCTGACACCATGTCTCTTCGTATCGCGACCATCAACACCAACGGCGTGCGTGCCGCCTTTCGAAAAGGTATGGATGCGTGGCTCGCCACCCGCGACGTCGACATCTTGGCCATCCAAGAGGTGCGCGCTTCCACCGATGACCTCGTCGAGCTGCTCGGCCCCGAGTGGAACGTGTTGCACGATGCCGCGACGGCCAAGGGGCGAGCGGGTGTGGCGATTGCGAGTCGGGCGAGTGCGAGCATCCACCGGGTTGACATCGGTGGCGCCGACTTTGACACCGCGGGGCGCTGGCTCGAGGCCGACTACACGGTCAACGGAAAGACGCTCACGGTTGTGAGCTGCTACGTGCACTCGGGCGAAGTTGACACGCCCAAACAAGACGAGAAGTGGAAATTTCTCGACGCCATGGAGACGCGCATGCGCGAGCTCGCCGCCGAGCGCGAATACGCGCTCGTGCTCGGTGACCTCAACGTGGGCCACCGCGAACTCGACATCAAGAACTGGAAGGGCAACGTGAAGCGTGCCGGCTTCTTGCCTCGCGAGCGCGCCTACTTTGACCGAATTCTCGGGGCCGCGGGCGCCGCGGTCGAGTGCGTCGACGGGACGACCGGACCGGGACTCGGCTGGATTGACGTGGGACGAGCCGCCGCCGGCGAGGTTGCCGGGCCGTACACATGGTGGTCGTGGCGTGGGCAAGCATTCGACACGGATGCCGGCTGGCGCATCGACTACCACCTCGCGACGCCGGCCCTCGCCGCTCTGGCGAGCAACTACACCGTCGATCGCGCATCCGCCTATGACCAGCGATGGAGCGACCACACGCCCGTCGTCGTCGATTACGCCCTCTAGGATTTTCACGTGTCTAAACCCGTGATCTTTTCCGGCATGCAGCCGAGTTCCGATTCTCTTCACCTCGGCAATTTCATTGGCGCGCTCGGCAACTGGGTCGAGATGCAAAATGATTTCGACGCCTTCTACTGTGTCGTGGATCTGCACGCCATCACCGTTCCACAAGACCCGAAAGACCTGCGTGATCGAACCCGCTCGACGGCCGCCCAGTACATCGCTGCGGGCATCGACCCGGCGAAAAGCACCCTGTTCATTCAGTCGCACGTGCCGGCCCACGCGGAACTCGCCTGGATTCTCAACACCCTGACCGGCTTTGGCGAGGCCAGTCGCATGACGCAATTCAAAGACAAATCGGCCAAGGGTGGGGCCGACGCAGCCAGTGTGGGGCTCTTCACCTACCCGATCCTGATGGCCGCCGACATCCTGCTCTACAACGCCAACACGGTCCCCGTGGGTGAAGACCAGCGTCAACACCTCGAACTCACGCGCGACCTCGCGGCACGCTTCAACTCGCGATTCGGCGAGACGCTGACGATTCCCGAGCCACACATTCTCAAAGAGACGGCAAAGATCTTCGACCTGCAGAACCCCGACGCCAAGATGTCAAAGTCGGCCGAAACAGAGGCCGGTCTGCTCAAGATTCTCGACGACCCCGCCGTGACGGCAAAGAAAATCATGCGCGCGGTGACGGATGCCGATGGCGAGGTGCGTTTCGACCGCGCCACCAAGCCCGGGCTCGCGAATTTGCTCACGATCTTCTCCGTGCTATCGGGCCGGTCGGTTGACTCGCTCGTCGCCGAGTATGCCGGCGGCGGGTATGGCGCACTCAAAAAGGACCTCGCCGAGCAGGTCACCGCAAGCTTCGCGCCTATCGCCAGGCGCACGCACGAGTTGCTCGCCGACCCGGCTGAGCTTGACCGCATCCTGGGTGAAGCTGCGGATCGCGCCTCCGTGGTCGCTAATGCGACGCTCGCTCGCGTGTACGACCGCGTCGGACTGCTCCCCCGCCACGCGTAAACGCGAAATCAGGGTTCGCCCCTGGCTGACTAATTTTCCTTGCGGGGAATGATTCGCGGTATACGCTGTTAATCACATAGAGCAACGCGCTCCGGGGTCAGTGTAAGTCTGAACCGGCGGTAATAGTCCGCGAACCTTGAGGCCCACCCATCCGGGTGACGCATCACAGGCCGAGCCGGTGGAATTCCGGGACCGACGGTTAAAGTCCGGATGAGAGGTAGCGCGTCACGAGGTCATCTCGTGTGTTGCGCTGTGCGTCGTTGTGACGCGCGCGCGTTCCCGGAGTACGTCGCTTGAGACTTCAAGTGAAACGGAAACGACAGATGACACCGGAGACCTCGCCCCGAGGTGCAAATCCGGCCGATATGGCCGTTGATTTCGCATCGGTCATGCGTGCGGCCGTCGCGCTGTCGTTGAACGGCCCGGCTCACAACGCAAACCCTCGGGTGGGCTGTGTGGTACTGGATGCGCACGGCGCAGTCATTGCCCAGGGCTGGCACCGCGGCGCGGGTACTCCGCACGCCGAGGTCGACGCGCTGTCGCAACTTTCTCCCGCGCAGGTGCGCGGCTCCACATTCGTCGTCACGTTGGAGCCGTGCAACCACACGGGCCGCACCGGACCCTGCGCCGATGCGTTGATCGCGGCGGGTGTGTCCCGCGTGGTCTTCGGACTCAGCGATCCGGGTGACGTCGAGGGTGGTGGTGGTGACAAGTTGCGCGCCGCCGGCATCGACGTCATCGCGGGCGTGGGTGCCGATGAGGTCATGGCGGTCGTGCGCGACTGGTACGAGAGTGCGGCGCTTGGTCGCGCCGTCGTGACCGTCAAGTGGGCATCCAGCCTGGACGGTCGCGCGGCGGCCAACGACGGCACAAGCCAATGGATTTCGGGTGACCTCGCGCGAGAGCGTGTTCACCTGCAACGCAGCTCGCACGACGCGATTGCCGTGGGCACATCGACGGTGATTGCCGATAACCCGTCCCTGACGGCGCGCATGCCCGATGGATCTCTCTACGAACACCAGCCAATTCCCGTGATTATTGGGGAACGCGAGGTGCAGGGCGAGCGACTTGAGGCACACCCGCGGGACGCGATCTACCTGCGCACGCGCGATTTGCGCGGTGCGCTCGTCGAATTCCGCGAGCGGGGCATCCACTCGCTGTATGTCGAAGGCGGGCCCACGTTGGCCAGCGCCTTCGTCGAGGCCGGGCTCGCCGACCGCTTCTACATCTTTCTTTCTCCCCTGTTGCTCGGCGGAGAGAAGTTGGCACTCACCGACATCGGCGTCTCGACGCTGAGTGAACGCGTCGACCTCGCCGTCGAGTCGACCGAAACGCTCGGGGCAGACATCCTGATCACCGCGCGTCCCGCACACCAGACAACACTCTCGACGAACACCGCACCCCACAGAAAGGAGGCCTAAATGTTTACCGGCCTCATTGAAGAACTCGGCGAAATCGTGCATCGCGAACCCGCGGGCGATGGCGAGCGGTTCACCATCCGCGGCGCCAACGTCGTGAGCGATGCCGAACATGGCGACTCGATTGCGGTGAGCGGGGTGTGCCTCACGGTCATCGACCAAACGCACGACACGTTCACCGCCGATGTCATGGCACAAACCCTCGCCATGAGCACCATGCGGGATGCCACACCCGGGCGTAAGGTCAATCTCGAGCGCGCGGCCAAGGCCGGCGACCGGTTGGGTGGCCACATCGTGCAAGGTCACGTCGACGGTACCGCCACGGTGATTGATGTGCGTCCCGGCGACCAGTGGCGAGTGGTGCGATTCTCCCTCACCCCCGAACTTGCCCCCCTCGTCGTCAACAAGGGATCCATCTGCATCGATGGAATCTCCCTCACGGTCAGTGACATCAGCGACTCGAGCGACACCGAGCAATGGTGCGAGGTATCGCTGATTCCCGAAACGCTCGTCGCGACCACCCTGGGCGAGCGCGTCGTTGGGGACCGCGTCAACGTCGAAACCGACATCGTGGCTCGCCACGTCGAACGAATGCTTTCATTTCACACCGCTGCGAACAAAGGAGCTCACTCATGAGCGACATCACCATCACTCCCATGCCCGAGGTGCTTGACGCGCTTCGCGCCGGAAAACCCGTCATCGTCGCCGACGATGAGGGCCGCGAAAACGAAGGTGACGCCATTCTCGCCGCCGAGTTCGCTACGCCCGAGTGGGTTGCCTGGATCGTGCGCCACTCATCCGGTCTGCTCTGTGCACCCGTGTCGCGTGACATCGCCGATCGCCTCAACCTGCCCGTCATGTTTGAGCACAGCCAAGACCGACGCACCACGGCCTACACCGTCACGGTGGATGCGCGCGAGGGCGTCACGACCGGCATCAGTGCCGCCGACCGGGCGCGCACGCTCCAGATTTTGGCCGACCCCGAGTCAATTGCGCACGACCTCGTGCGTCCCGGCCACATCTTGCCCTTGCGTGCCGTCGACGGCGGCGTGCACCAGCGCGCGGGCCACACCGAGGCCGCCATCGACTTGCTGCTGCTCGCCGGTCTGCGCCCCGCCGCGGTCATCGCCGAACTCGTTGAAGACTCGGGCGAGATGATGCGCATGCCGGGGCTCGTCGCCCTCGGGCGCGAGGCCGGGCTTCCCGTCACGACCGTTGCGGCTCTGATCGAGTACATCGACCAGCACGGAATCTCCCGCCCGACAACCGAAGAACTCAGCCACAATCGGGTGAACTTCGAGGTCGAAACC
Source organism: Actinomycetota bacterium (assembly GCA_947454495.1). Lineage (GTDB taxonomy): Bacteria > Actinomycetota > Actinomycetes > Actinomycetales > Microbacteriaceae > RFQD01. Next base: position 3,997 of record CANGKD010000047.1, on the reverse strand, counting down.
CAGGTTCCCACCGAGTTCGGTCCGCTCACGTTCCGCGGCTACCGAGACAACATGACGGGCGCCGATCACGTCGCCATCATTTCGGGTGCGCCACAAAAGCACGGCGCGTTGGTTCGCGTTCACTCCGAATGCCTCACCGGTGAGGCTCTCGGCTCGCTCAAGTGCGAGTGTGGACCTCAGCTCGACGAGGCCTTGCGCACCATCGCGCGCGACGGCGGCATCGTGCTGTACATGCGCGGTCACGAGGGTCGCGGCATCGGCCTGATCAACAAGTTCAAGGCCTACCGTCTGCAAGAGGAGGGCTACGACACGCTCGACGCCAACCTCGCGCTCGGATTCCCGGCAGATGCCCGTGATTACACGGCCGCGGCTCGCATGCTCGACGACCTCGGCGTGGAATCGGTGCGTTTGCTCTCGAACAACCCAGAAAAGCAACGCCAGCTCGCCGAACACGGCATTCGTATCGACGGCTTGGTTCCGCTCGTTGTCGGACTCGGTGACTTCAACGTCGGGTACCTCGACGTGAAGCGCGACCGCATGGGCCACCAGTTGCCGTCCATCCTTCCCGTACTCGAAAACCTCACCGTCCCGAAGGTGGTCAACAACTAATGGCCGGACACGGTTCTCCCACATCAACCCTCGCCGTCGACGGATCAGGCATTCACGTCGTCATCGTCGCCGGACTGTGGCACGAGGTCATCTCCGATGGACTCATCGCCGGTGCGCAACGTGCCCTCGACGCGGCCGGAGCGAAGCACACCCTCGTGCGGGTCGCCGGGTCGTTCGAACTTCCCCTCGCGTGCCAGGTAGCGCTCGAGAACGGTGCGGATGCCGCGGTCGCCCTCGGCGTGATCATCCGTGGTGGCACCCCGCACTTCGAATACGTGTCGGATGCGGCGACGAGCGGCCTACTGCAGGTGACGCTGTCGACGGGCAAGCCCGTTGGATTCGGCGTGCTCACCCTCGATGACGAGCAACAGGGGCTCGACCGTGCCGGGCTCCCCGACTCGAAAGAAGACAAGGGAGAAGAGGCCGCTCTGGCCGCTCTCCAATCTGTTCACACGTTACGTTCACTGGCGACGAAGTAGGCTGACCCCATGCAAATCTTGGTCAACATCCTCATCATCCTTCACTTCATCGGTCTGGCGTTCTTGCTCGGATCGTTCCTCGTGCAGATCAAAGACATCGTGAAGGGCAAGGGCCGCGTTCTGCGAGGCATGCTCGACGGCGCGCTGCTTCAAATCATTACCGGTATCGCACTCGTCGGTATCTACTCGGCGGGTCTCATCGAAGACGAGACCGTGAACAACGCCAAGGTCGGCGTCAAACTTGCCGTCGTGATTGTCATTTACGTGCTCGCGCTCATCTTCCGCAAGCGCGAGATTGCTCCCTCGTGGGTGCTCTGGCTCATCGGTGGCCTGACGTTGAGCAACGTCGTCATCGCCGTCGTCTGGTAGGCCACCATCTCTTCGCCGTTTGGCGGTCGCCGCGCTCCCGCGGTCAAAGGCGGACCGCGCGCCAGTTTTAGTCAGTTGCTGCCGTACCTGTTCGAGCACCGCGGCGTCATGATTTTCGTTGTGGTGCTCAGCATCGTCGGTTCGGGTGCGTCGCTGGCTCAGCCGCTTCTCGTCAGCCAAGTCATTACAACCGTGGGCGAGGGAAACCCGCTCGGCAATATCGTGTGGCTGCTCGTCGGGCTCGTCGTTGCGTCGGCGCTCATCTCTGGCTTCCAGCACTACCTGTTGCAGCGCACGGGTGAGGGCGTCGTGCTCTCGTCGCGCAAACAACTCGTGCGGCACATGCTCAACTTGCCAGTGCACGAGTTCGACACGCGCCGCACCGGCGACCTGGTTTCCCGCGTTGGTAGCGACACGACCCTGTTGCGCGCCGTGCTCACACAGGGGCTCGTCGAGGCGATTGGGGGGTCTCTGACGTTTGTTGGCGCCCTGATTGCAATGGCAATTCTTGATCCGTTGCTTCTCGGACTCACGCTGATCGTGGTGTTTACGGCAATTACCGTTGTCACGGTGCTCTCTCGTCGCATTCGGGTTGCCAGTCGCAAGGCCCAGGCGAAGGTCGGTGAACTCACTGCCGCCGTCGAGCGGGCGATCAGTGCGGTGCGCACGGTGCGGGCCGCCAACGCGACCGACCGCGAGATTGCGACCGTTGACCTCGAGGCAACCGGTGCATGGCAGATGGGCGTCAAGGTCGCCAAGATCTCGGCCCTCGTGGTGCCCGTGGCCGGCATTGCGATGCAGGTGGCGTTCTTGACGGTTCTGGGCGTGGGTGGCTTTCGCGTGGCGTCGGGTGCTATCACGGTGGCGAACCTCGTGTCGTTCATCCTGTTTCTGTTCATGATGATCATGCCGTTAGGTCAATTCTTCGGGGCCATCACATCGGTCAACTCGGCACTCGGGGCACTCGGACGAATTCAGGAAATCATCAACCTGCCCGGTGAGGGTGCAAACGATAACCCCACCGCCAAGGCAGATACGGCTCTCGCCGCACTGGCAACCGCCGACACCGCCATCGAGTTCTCCGGCGTCACGTTTGCGTATGCAATCGCACCGACCCCTTCCGAGTACGACGAAGAGGCGCCGGCACCCGCCGGACAGACCGCGCCGGCCGACCCGGTTCAGTTTGTCGCTCCCGGAAACGCCGACGAACCGCCGGTGATCTTGCACGACGTGAGCTTTACGATTCCGCGCGGGGAGCGCACGGCACTCGTTGGCCCCAGTGGTGCCGGCAAGTCAACTGTCTTCTCGCTCATCGAGCGTTTCTACGACCCCGAGGCGGGCACCATCCGCCTCGCCGGAATCGACATTCGCGACCTTCGCCGTGAAGACCTTCGCGCTCAGATTGGCTATGTCGAACAGGACGCACCCGTGCTCGCCGGAACCCTGCGCGACAACCTCACCCTCGGCACGCCCAACGCTACCGATGCCGACTGCATTGCCGTGCTGCACGAAGTGAACCTCGGCGAGGTGCTCGACCGTAACCCCAACGGTCTCAACGCCGAAGTGGGCGAGGGTGGCGTCATGCTCTCCGGCGGCGAGCGTCAGCGACTCGCGATTGCGCGTGCTCTGCTTGCCAAGCCACCCATCCTTCTGCTCGATGAATCAACATCCAGCCTCGACGGCGTCAACGAACAATTGATGCGGGATGCGATCGACAAGGTCGCCGTGAGCCGCACGCTCATCATCATCGCGCACCGCCTCTCGACCGTTGTCGACAGCGACCAAATCGTGGTGCTCGAGCGCGGGCGCGTGATTGGCACCGGCACGCACTCCCAGCTGGTCAAGTCGACGCCGCTGTATCGCGATTTGGCGAAGCACCAGTTGCTCGTCTAGTTCACTCTCAAAAAAAGGGGTGGCGCCGCATGTCGCGGGCCACCCCTTTTTTTCTGGGAATTCGTTACAGGTTCGGGTTGGGCGTCATCGAGTACTTGGTCGACAGGTACTCGTAAATGCCCTCGTGGCTACCCTCTTTGCCCACGCCCGACATCTTGACGCCACCGAACGGAGCGGCCGCGTTGGAGATGACTCCCGCATTGACGCCCATCATTCCGGTCTGAATCTGCTCGATCATGCGCTGTGCACGAGCGAGGTTCTCGGTGAACACATAGCCGATGAGTCCGTACTCGGTGTCGTTGGCGATGCGCACGGCATCGGCCTCGTCGGCAAACGTGATGACGCTCACAACCGGCCCGAAGATCTCTTCGCGCAAAATGGCCGAACCGGGCTGCACGTTCGACACAACGGTGGCCTCGTAGAACGAGCCCGCACCCTCGACCTTGTGGCCGCCGGCGCGCAGGGTTGCCCCGCGCGTCAGCGCATCCTGAACCAACTCATCGGCCTTGGCGACTGCCTTGTCGTCGATGAGCGGGCCGATAACGACGCCCTCCTCGGTTCCACGGCCCATCTTGAAGGCCTTGACCTTCTCGGTGAGCTTGGTCGTGAACTCTTCGGCAATCGACTCGTGCACGATGAAGCGGTTG
>CANGKD010000046.1 GCA_947454495.1 Actinomycetota bacterium | reverse complement strand
CAGCCCTCGGGCGAGCGATGCCTCGCGCTCGGCAAGGCGATTCGTCGCGCCGTTGAGGCCTATGACGAAGACCTCAACGTGCAGGTCTGGGGTACGGGCGGCATGAGCCACCAGATTCAGGGTGCGCGCGCCGGACTCATCAATCTGCCGTGGGATATTCAATTCATGGATGACCTCATCGCCCAACCCGAGGTGCTGCAGTACAAGTCACATCTCGAGTACATGGTCGAGGCCGGCTCGGAGGGCGTCGAACTCATCATGTGGCTCATCATGCGTGGCGCACTCGGCGACCAGGTCGATGAGGTGTATCGGTTCAACCACGTGCCCGCGTCCAACACCTCGGTCGGCCACCTCATTCTCACCCCGAAGGACAACTAAATGACCATCAACCTCGCTGTTGTCGGACTCGGCGCGTTCGGCCAAAAGCATCTCGATGCCCTCGCGTTGATTCCCGACGCGAATATTGCGTACGTGGCCCACAGTCGCCAGTCGATTGCCGACGAGGTGGCCGCCAAGTACGGCGCCAAGGCCGGTTTCGACAGTTACACCGAGCTGCTCGCGCAACCCGATCTCGACGGTGTCTTGCTTGCGACTCCGACGCAAATGCACCACGACCAGACGATTGAGGGCCTGCGTGCCGGCAAACACGTCATGGTCGAGATTCCCATGGCCGACAACCTCGCCGGCGTGCAAGACATCGTAAACGTGGCCGCCGAGACCGGCAAGGTTGCCATGGCCGGACACACGCGTCGTTTCAACCCCTCGCACCAGTGGGTGCACAACAAAATCGTGGCGGGTGAATTCAACATTCAACAGATGGATGTGCAGACCTACTTCTTCCGTCGCACGAACATGAACGCGCTCGGGCAGCCGCGCTCGTGGACTGACCACCTGTTGTGGCACCACGCAGCGCACACGGTCGACCTGTTCGCTTACCAAACGGGTGAAAAGATTGTGAAGGCCAACGCGCTTCAGGGTCCGAAGCACCCCGAACTCGGAATTGCGATGGATATGTCGATTCAGCTCGCGACCGAGTCGGGCAAGATTTGCACGCTGTCTCTCTCGTTCAACAACGATGGTCCGCTCGGCACGTTCTTTCGGTACATCGGTGACACGGGCACCTACATCGCGCGCTACGACGACCTCGTCACGGGTAAAGAAGAAGTCATTGACGTATCCAACGTGGACGTGTCGATGAACGGAATCGAGCTGCAAGACCGCGAGTTCGTTGCCGCGATCGTCGAGGGCCGTGAGCCCAACTCGAGCGTCGCGCAGGTCTTGCCCTGCTACGTCGTGCTTGACGAGCTGCAAAAGCAACTCGACTACTAGTCGTCGTCGATCACCTTGCTAAACGGAATCTTTTTCCCGTGCAGAACCCGACCGTAGGTGAACTCGATGGGCGCGACCATGGTGCTCTCGTAGCCGACCTCGGTGAGCATCTCGACCACATCGACCATCTCAATCTGCCGACGCTTGACGTGTTGAGCGGTGCCCGTGAGATAGTGCTTCGCAGTGCTCGCCGACATCGAGTCGAATTCGCGCAAAATTTCGTCGTAGGCCCAGTCGTGCAAGCCCATCGATTCGGCGGCCCACAGGCTGTCGATGATGACTCCCGCCATGCCCTTGGCTAGGAGGCTCCGAATGAGGTTGCGCGCGGTGGCCTCACCCGGCATCTCAGAGACGTAGTCGAGGCTCATGCCGAAGCGTTCCATCCGCGCGATGAACTCGTGCGCCGCGTCGCCGGACACACCCAGGGGTACCTTTTCGGCGAGCCCGGGAACCGGCTTCATGACGGCGACATCGGCAAACACGCCGGGACGAAACAGCGCGGCCAACTTGCGCTTCAGTGCCGGCGTGCCCGTATTGAGGTCGGCATAAATGGCGTCATCTGCCAGCAATGGCGCAATCTGCTCCGCCACGCGCACCGCCACGGTCGACGAGTTGAGTGACAGCACGACGTCGGCGTCAGCGATGGCCTCCTCGACCGAGGCGGCCATCGGCACCGTCGGCTTCTTCGGCGCCACGGGGTCGTAGCCGACCACCTGTGCACCGGCAGCGGCAAGACCTCCCGCAATGAGAGATCCTGCTTCGCCGTGACCGATAACGGCAATGGTGAGTGGTGTGGTCATGAGTGCACCTACCGGTCGAGCATCGCGGTCTGGGCGGGCGAGTGGTGGTCGCCAAGCGGTTGTGTCACGTTGTCGAGCCGGCGCACCTGCTCGGGCGTGAGTTCGACATCCACGCTCGCAATGTCTTCTTCGAGGTGTGAGAGTTGCACCGTTCCGGGAATCGGTGCCCAATCATCGCCCTTGGCGAGCAACCACGCCAGAGAAAGTTGGGCGAGCGTGCACCCGACCTCGGCGGCAATCTCCTCGACGTCGCGCAACACGCGCAGGTTGTGCTCGAAGGTGCCGTCGACAAACCGCGGGTTGGTCAGACGCCAGTCGTCGGAATCGAGGTCACCGAGGTCACGAATCCCGCCGGCGAGCATTCCGCGACCGACCGGGGAGTAGGGAACGAAACCGATGCCGAGTTCGCGCAACAGATCGAGCGTTCCGTCCTCACCATCGCGAGTCCACAACGAATACTCCGACTGCAGTGCCGTGATGGGATGCACGGCATTCGCCCGGCGAATTGTCTCTTGCCCGGCCTCCGAGAGCCCAATGTGACGAATCTTGCCCGCCGCAACGAGTTCGGCAAGCACGCCAACGACCTCCTCGATAGGCACGGCCTTGTCGACTCGGTGCTGGTAGTAGAGGTCGATGTAGTCGGTTCCAAGACGAGTGAGCGACGCCTCGACGGCGTAGCGAATGTTGTCGGGCGAGCTATCGAGTCCAAGCTTGCGTTCCTCACCGCGCCCGGTCATCAGGCCAAACTTGGTGGCGAGCACGACCTGATCGCGCTTGCCCCGAAGGGCCGCACCGACGAGTTCTTCGTTGATGAACGGGCCGTAAATCTCCGCTGTATCGAAGAAGTTCACACCGAGTTCTAGCGCACGGTGAATGACGCGAATCTTGTCTTCGTCGGGTCGTCGGTAGCCCGTGTAGATGTGCGACATTCCCATGCAGCCGAGGCCGATTCGTGAGACGCGCAGGTCGCGAAGCGTCGTGTATTTCATGGGTCAAGTCTCCCACGCGCCTCTCGGCTGCCGACCCGTCACCGGCACATAAACTTGCATCATGAACCCAGCCGGCGCCGAGCTCCTCTCCATCGCGGCCATGTTGGCGCAAGAAGGTGGCGTCATCGCTGAGAAACGACGTGCGGAAGGCGTCAGTGTGGCGGCCTCGAAATCGTCCGAAGAAGACATCGTCACTCTGGCCGACCGCGAAGTCGAGACACACATCAAAAATCGTCTTGCCGAGCTGCGACCGCACGACGGTTTTTTTGGTGAAGAGGGTGCACGCGGGTCGAGTGAGAGCGGACTCACCTGGGTCATTGACCCCATCGACGGCACGGTCGACTATCTCTATGGCATCGCCTTCTATGGCGTGAGTGTTGCTGTCGTCGAAGGCGACGCGGATCCCCTCACGTGGACTGCCGTGGCGGGTGCCGTCATGAATCCCATTCTCGACGAGCTGTTCACGGCGACGGCGGGCGGGGGCGCCTGGTTGGGCAGCCAGCGTCTTCAGGTCAACATGGATGTTCCGACGAACCTTGCCCTGGTCGGCACCGGCTTTTCCTACTCGTCCGACGTGCGCGCTGTGCAGGCCGATGTTCTCACGCGCTTGTTGCCGCAGGTGCGCGACATCCGCCGCCTCGGGTCGTGTTCGGTCGACCTGTGTTCGGTCGCCGCCGGCCGCATGGACGCTTTTTTTGAGCGCGAGCTGTCGCCGTGGGATCACGCGGCCGGAGCGCTGATTGTGCGGGAGGCGGGCGGTCACGTCGCCGGATTCAACGGGAAAGCCGCCTCCAAAGAGATGCTCATCGCTGCGAACCCGAGCCTGTTTTCCGCTCTGCACGACATTCTGCTTCCCTGAAAATTGGCGCAAAAAGCCGCTGAGGATTGGCTCGCCACAAAAGTTTGAGGGTAGCCTAGAGATTCCCCTGCAAATCGCTGCGCGACGAAAGCGCTGCAGCACGAAATGTGAGGATTACCCGTGGCAACTCGCGACAACGAGCGTGGTGTGAAATCACCCGATGCTCTCCCGTCGCGACGCTCGTTGCGGCAGACCGCGCCCCAACCCGATGCGTCCGACGCCGTGCTGAGCGAACTTCAACGTCAGGTCACGCAGGTGAAGGCACATCCTGGAGCGGGCACTGGCGAACTCCGCCGGGATCGCAACCGACTCCGCGGAACATCCGTCACGTCCACCGACGCCGATGTGCAGCCCTGGGTTGATCACAGCCCGCTCGATCTCATTGAAACCACGACCACGGCCGCGATTTCGTTGCCCCCGGTTGTCTTGCCACCAGTAACGCCACCACCGGTAGCTGACACCGCCCACATTCTTACTCCCATCACGGAACAATTCACCCCCGTCACCGTCAACGACATGGGGCAGGCACGAGGTCGAAAGCCCGCAATCGCGACGGCACGAACCTCGTCATCCACCCGTCGCCGCCGCGGTTTTGCTGCGCGTCTCGTCACGCTCACCGCGATGGCCTTTGTTGGCATGATGGCCATTGCCACATCAATTCCTGCCAATGCGCTCCTGTCTGCCGAAGACGTGGCTGCCATGGCGGCGCAAGCGCAAAACGGGGGCACAGCGTCCGACGTAGATGGTCAGTCGGTCGTGGCTTCCGGCACCGAAGGCACGGTTGGCCGCGATTCGGTGAGCGTGACCAACGGCTTCCAGCTCACGATGCGTCACACCGACCTGAGCTACACAAACAACCCGAACTCGAACATCCAGTGGCCGTTCCATGTGACCGTGCCCATTGCCGACGGCTTCGGCTACCGCGTCGCGCCCTGTGATGGCTGCTCCAGCGATCACAAGGGCGTCGACTTTGACCCGGGCCAGGGTGCGCCGATCATGGCGGTCGCCGACGGCACGGTGACGCAGGTCGTCGAAGGGTGGGGCGGCCTCGGCTACTACGTCGTGCTCTCGCACAACGTCAACGGCCTCGTGTTCGAGAGCTGGTACGGCCACATGTACCAGGGTTCCATCACCGTGAGTGTCGGCCAGAACGTCAAGCTTGGAGAGATTCTCGGGCAGGTGGGTGACACGGGTATGTCAACCGGTCCGCACCTCCACCTCGAGATCCACGTGAACAACGAACCCGTCGACCCGTTCGCCTTCCTCACCACCCACAACGTTTAGCTTCGGCGCATCCAGACCGTGGTGGAGGGGGCGAGTGTGCCCTGCGACGCATCAGGTTCGCCGTTCGCGGTTGTGTCCAAGATAATCTCCCCGGCGGGAAGCGCGACCGGCTTGTCGCTGTAATTCGCGACAACGCTGACGTCGCCGTTGGCGAAGGCGAGCACATTCTCGCCCATGCCCTCGATCCACGAGAGATGCCCTAACCCGAGCCGGAATTCACGGCGGATGCGCAACGCGCGCTTGTACAACTCGAGGGTGGACCCGCTCACGCCGGTCTGCGCATCCCGGGCAAAATCCCGGTACTCGGCAGGCTGAGGTAACCAGGTTTTGCCACTGTCGTTGAAGCCAAACGCCGGGGCGTCGGCCGCCCACGGAATGGGTACGCGGCACCCGTCGCGCCCGTAGGCCTTCCCGTTGGTGCGTGCGAACGTCGGGTCTTGACGAAACTCGTCGGGAATGTCCATCGCTTCGGGCAGGCCCAGTTCTTCACCGTTATAGATGTAGGCGCACCCGGGCAGGGCGAGCATCATGGCGCTGGCAGCTCGCGCTCGACGCAACCCTTCGACGGGGTCAGGCTTGGGTTCGGTTTTCGGACCAATTCCCGTGATGCGATCGCCGGTGTAGCTACGCGGGTCAATCGCTAAGCGGGTGGCGTGGCGAATCTGGTCGTGGTTGGAGAGCACCCACGTGCTGGGCGCACCCACCGCACCGAACGCGTCGAGCGAGGCGTTGATGACGCCGCGCACCTTCTCGCCCTCCCAGCGGGTGACGAGAAACGGAAAGTTGAACGCCTGATGCATTTCGTCGGGACGCACCCACTCGGCCATCTTGGTGAGTGGCTCGACGAAGGCCTCGGCACACAGGATGCGGTCTCCGGGGTAACTGTCGATGAGCGCGCGCCACTCGCGGTAAATCGGGTGCACACCCGGGTGCCCAAAGAACGGGCACGGTGGGCGCAGTTCCGCCGGCGTCGTCCAGTACTCGGCATCGCGGCGAAAGTCGGGCAAGTCGGCTTCTTTGGTCAGGCCGTGTGCGACATCCACTCGAAAACCGTCGACGCCCTTGTCGAGCCAAAACCGCAGCACGTCGAGAAAGAAGTCGTGAACGCGCGGGTTGGTCCAATCAAAGTCGGGCTGGCTCGAATCGAACAGGTGCAGGTACCACTGACCCAGCGTGCCGTCGGGGTTGGTGACGCGCGTCCACGCGGGGCCGCCGAATACCGACTCCCAGTTGTTCGGGGGCAGTTCGCCGTGTTCGCCCGTGCCTTCGCGAAACATGTACATCGCGCGCTCGGGGCTGCCCGGCGTTGAGGCGAGAGCCGCCTGAAACAGTGGATGCGCATCCGACGAGTGATTCGGAACCAGATCGACGAGCACGCGAATGCCCAACTCGTGCGCACGATTGAGCAACACCTCAAAGTCGTGCATGGTGCCAAACAGCGGGTCGACATCGCAGTAGTTCGAGACGTCGTAACCGGCGTCTTTCTGCGGGCTCGTCTGAAACGGCGAAAGCCAGATGGCGTCGATGCCGAGATCGTGCAGGTCAGTCAGGTGGTTCGTGATGCCCGGCAAATCGCCCGTTCCATTGCCGGTGGAGTCGGCGAACGAACGCGGATAAACCTGGTAAATCGTTGCGGAGCGCCACCATTCGCGGCCGGTCTCGTCACTCATTCGAGAAGTCTACGCACGGCGCAATTCCCAACCGGAATTTGCCAATCCGTGCAAGGTGATAAAGTTTCTGAGTGCGTTTGCGTGAGCTTTCGCAACGCCCTGATAGCTCAGTGGTAGAGCACTTCCATGGTAAGGAAGGGGTCGCGAGTTCAATCCTCGCTCGGGGCTCGGTTGAGACAGTCTTCGCTTTTGCGGTTGCCGTTTCTGCCGTGGCTGGGTAGCTCAGTTGGTTAGAGCGCACGACTCATAATCGTGAGGTCGCGGGATCGTGCCCCGCTCCAGCTACAAAATAGAAAAGTCCCCTTCATGGGGACTTTTCTATTTTGTGCTGTCGCGAGGGGTTGCACGATCCCAGGGATCTGGGGCCCCTTGCTTGGAGCGAAGCATCGCTTCGCCGCAAGGGAACCCGCTCCAGCGCGGTCGCATCGCTTCGCCGAGCGGGAACTCGCCCCAACCCATGCGAGGCCCTACTTGCCAGCGAGTTGACTCACGCGACCAGCTGACACCCCGAGCAACTCCGCGATATCGCCGCCCGAGAAGTGCTGTGCGCGAAGCTCAGAAACAACGTGGCGAGTCTGACTCGCTGCCGCCTTCTGCAATTCGGCTGCGCGCCGGGTAGCTGCTCGCGCTGCCAGCACTTCAGCCCCGAGTTCGCCCAAATCAGGAACGAGGACTATCTCAATCGACGAATGGTCAGTGGTCGATTCGACAGTGTCGAGGTAGTCGATAACTTGCTGTCGAGCGTTCCGGAGCTTGCGAACCTGGGTGATGTGCTCCGGATCAATCTCCAGTTCCCATCCGCCTCTCCACGGCCGCGCTTTCACGTCAACGGTCGTCATGACTTGTTCCTCACTTCGTCAATCGCTTTCAAAACTATTCGAGTCACACCGGGCGAAATTTCTCGCGTCTGAGTAATGGTCACAGGCCGATTGAGTAACGGATGCGCCCATCTTTCGTGATCCCCATTCCCTTCTGCCGAGACGAACCCGGCTTCCAGAAGCAGTTTGACGAGGTCCCGCCTCTTCATTGGTTTCACGAAAATTTTATACCCCCTAAATTGTATCGCCAAGCGGGGTAAAGCTGACGTTGTGTGCAAACTCAGTCAGATTGAGGACGGGACAAGTGCCCATACCGTTCGCACCCGAATGGTCGTACCCTGAGGGATATGAACAACTCCTTCCTGCGCCTGGGGGCCGATCGCCAACAGGTACTCGACGACACGTTCGACCTCGTCCAACAGATGTGGTCGGGCATGGATCACGCCCGCGAAGGCGAACCAGAAATCACACAAGAAACCTGGGCGCTCCTCGCCGAAACGCTGCCCGAACACGGCATCGCCCCTACCAGCGCACTTGACCAGGCAGCCACCGTGCTCGACCAGTCGTTAGCCCAGTCGCGACCGCGATTCTTTGCCTACATCGGCTCGAGCGGACTCGAGGTGGGTGCCATCGCCGACTTCCTCGCCGCGTCGTACGACGTGAATGTCGCGATCGATGCGCGCGCATCCTCATTTCTCGAAGTTCAGACCGGCAAGTGGATGGCCGAATTCATTGGCTTCCCCGGTCGCGGGTTGTTCACCTCGGGTGGCACGGTCAGCAACATCACCGCGCTCGCCGCGGCCCGCCAGCGTGCGGTGCCCGAATCGCGCGAGTTCGGCAACACGGTTCCCATGGCCGTGTATGTCTCCAGCGAAGCGCACTACTCGAACAAGCGCGCCGTCGAACTGCTCGGACTCGGCACGCGCTCGGTGCGCGCCATCGAAATCGACGACCACCACCGCATGAACACGACGGCACTCGAAGCTCAGATCAAAGACGACATCGCCGCGGGCGTCAAGCCGATGTGCATCATCGCCTCGGCGGGCACCACGCTCACCGGCGCCGTTGACCCGTTGCGCGACATCGCGCGCATCGCGAAGAAATACGACGTCTGGATGCACGTCGACGGCGCCTACGGTGGCCCGGCCGCGGGAACCGACCTGGTGCGCGACCTCTTCGACGGACTCGACCTCGCGGACTCCGTCACCATCGACGCCCACAAATGGATGTTCGTGCCGAAGGCCTGCTCGATTGTGCTCGTGCGCGACTACTCGGCGCTCGCCGCGACGTTTGGCCACAACGAGGCGTACATGCCACACGAGACCGACGAGCCCAACCCGGTCGACGTCACACTCGAGTATTCGCGTCCGCTGCGCGCGCTCAAACTCTGGCTCGGCTTCAAGGCACACGGAGCGCATGAGTTTCGACAGGCCATCGAGCACGACATCGTGCTGGCGCGCGAGGCCTACGCGCGTGCATCCGCCCACCCGCAAATTCGTGTGCTGCCGCATCCGCCGCAACTTTCGATCGTGCCGATGCAGCACGTTCCCGCCGGCATGACCGAGCGACAGGCAATCAGCGCCCACAACGCGGCTCTGTGCGCGGCCATCATCGACGACGGTCGCGTTTACCTCTCACCCGCACAAATCGACGGCGAAACCTGGTTGCGCCCGTGCTTCACAAACTTCCGCACCGACATGAGCGATGTGGATGCGCTGTTCTCCGTCATCGACGAACTGGGGTCGCACTCACTAACATGAGCAAATGAGGGAACATATTTTTCGCGACTACGTGTCGTCCGATCTCGATTCCCTGATGCGCCTGTGGAACCAGGTGACCGCCTCGGGTGTTGAACCCGTCTATTCGCTCAGCGAAGTGGTCGCCTCGTGCGAACAAGACGTCGCGGTCGTGGCCGTGGATGCGCAGGGAAACGTCGTGGGCATGGCCGTTGCCCGTGCCGCGCACGACCAGGGATGGATTGTGTTCTTCGCCACTGACGTCGACCATCGACGTCAGGGCATCGGTGACCGACTGCTGGCGGCCGTCGAACAGCGACTGGCACCGCAGGGATTGACGCGTATTTCGGTGCTCGTGCCCGATGAGCAACAGAATGTCGGTGTGCTCACCCGCGCCGGTTTCAAGGACAAGAAGCACCTGAGCTATTTCGAGCGTGAGATCCCCGTGCGCGGCAAAGAGATGACGATGTTGCGCGAGTTGGGTGGGCGCATCCTGTCGCGGGATTTGTGGGGCAACATCGCGGGAATGGTCGAGGAAAAGAACCTGCTCGAGCGTCGCCTCGTTCTCCCCCTCGCAAACGCGTCGATGGCCGAGACGTTTGGCGTGGAACCACCGCGCGCGATAGTGCTGTTCGGCCCTCCGGGAACCGGCAAGACCACGTTCGCCAAGGCGGTCGCATCGCGTCTGGAGTGGCCGTTTGTTGAGGTGTTCCCCTCGCGTCTGGCCGCCACACCCGAAGGGCTCGCGGGCGGCCTTCGGCTGATTTTCGAAGAGATCGCCGAGCTCGACCACGCCGTCGTCTTCATCGACGAAGTCGAAGAAATTGCCTCTCAACGCGGGGGAGAACCGCCGTCGGCCACGCAGGGTGTGACGAACGAGTTGCTCAAGCTCATTCCCGCATTTCGTGAGAAGCCGGGCAAGCTCCTCATTTGCGCCACCAACTTCATTCGTGCCCTCGACGACGCCTTCCTGCGTCACGGCCGGTTCGACTACGTCATTCCCATCGGACTCCCCGACGCGGATGCGCGCCGCGCGATCTGGGCCAAGTTCATCCCGCCCTCGGCGCCCGCCATCGACGTCGATGTGCTGGTCGAACGTAGCGCCGGGTTCTCCCCGGCCGACATCGAGTTCTCGGCCCGTCAGGCGTCACAAACCGCGTTTGAGAAGGCCATTCTCGGTGGCGAGAACCTCGGCCCCGACATGACCGACTACCTCAACTCCATCGGGGCCACCAAAACCACGGTCTCGTCTGAAGTGGCCGAAGCCTTCCGAGCCGACATCGAGAACCTCGCGCGCACGTAAGTCAGTTGTCGGTCAGTGCCAAACTAATTACATGGGTAAAGACTCTTCCGCCGAAGTAACGACCTACGTCGACCTCCTTCCTCGCACCAAGCCGAATTACGCGAAGACGCTCGTCACGACCGAGGGCGTGCGATCCGTCTCGGTGACCGGCGGCGACCTTTCCACTGGTTCACTCCTCGAGGTCGACGGCTCGGCCCTCGAAACGCTCGCGTACCAGGCCTACCGCGAGGTCAACTACTTCTTGCGCTCGGATCACCTCGGGCAACTACGCAAGATTCTCGACGACCCGGAGGCCTCCGGCAACGATCGCTACGTCGCTCTCGACTTGCTCAAAAACGCGAACATCGCGGCGGGTCGGGTGCTGCCGATGTGCCAGGACACCGGCACCGCACTCGTGTTTGCCAAGCGCGGACACCGCGTGATGACTGATGGCAAGGATGCCGCACACATCTCGAAGGGCATCTACCGCGCGTATCACGACCTCAACCTGCGCTACTCGCAACTGGGTCCGACGACGATGTGGAAAGAGGCGAACACCAAGTCGAACCTCCCCGCCGAAATCGACATTCAGCTCGCGCCCGGTGACACCTACGAGCTGATGTTCATGGCCAAGGGTGGCGGCAGTGCCAACAAGTCGTTCCTGTACCAAGAGACGACGGCGATGCTGGATGAGGAGCGCATGCTCACCTTCTTGCGCGAGAAAATCGCGAGCATCGGAACGGCGGCGTGTCCGCCGTACCACCTCGCCGTCGTCGTCGGCGGTACGTCGGCCGAGTTTGCGCTGAAGACCGCGAAACTCGCCTCAACGCACTACCTCGACACCCTGCCGACGGAGGGCGACGGCTCCGGTCACGGCTTCCGTGATCTGGAATTTGAGCAAAAAGTGTTCGAAATGACACAGACCATCGGGTACGGCGCGCAGTTTGGCGGCAAGTACTTCTGCCACGACGTGCGCGTGGTGCGCTTGCCTCGGCACGGGGCATCCTTGCCAATTGCTATTGCCGTCTCGTGTTCGGCCGACCGACAGGTTCTCGCCACCATCAATGCCGACGGCGTGTGGATCGAAGAGCTCGAGCACGACCCGGCGCGATTCATCCCCGAGACCGGACTCGAGAAGATTGAGCAAGCGTCGCCCGGGCATCCCATCGATCTGAACACGTCGATGGCTGCGGTGCAGAAGCAGCTCAGCGCACTCAAGGTGGGCGACCGCGTGATGCTTACGGGCACGATGATTGTCGCGCGCGATATCGCCCACGCGAAGCTGCGCGAGCGCCTGCAGAACGGCGAGGGGCTTCCCGATTACGCGCTCAACTACCCCGTCTATTACGCCGGTCCGGCGAAAACCCCGGAGGGCTTGCCCACAGGTTCGTTCGGTCCCACGACCGCCGGCCGCATGGACGGCTACGTGGATGAGTTCCAGGCTGCCGGTGGTTCACTCGTGATGCTCGCGAAGGGCAACCGGTCGTCGGCCGTGACTCAAGCGTGCCAGAAGCACGGCGGGTTCTACCTCGGCACGGTCGGCGGTCCGGCGGCGCGATTGGCGCAGGACAGCATCCGTT
>CANGKD010000045.1 GCA_947454495.1 Actinomycetota bacterium | reverse complement strand
TGCTCAGCATCGATGATTTCGGCGATCTTCGTGTCTTTCGTCGCCTGAGCGGAGAACGGATTCAGCACGCCATCGATGGAGGGCAGGTCAGCGACTTTGGTGAGGGCGGCGTCAATCGCCGACTTTTGCGCACTCGTGAACGGAATTCCATCGGTCTTGTGAAACACGACCTGCGCACTTCCGCGCGAGGCGTCGGGGAACGAGCTCTTGAGCTGGTCAATCACCGTTTGCGAGGGCGTGCCGTTGAGGGTCATGTTGGACGATAACGACCCGCCAAAACCGATGACCGCGGCGACCATCGCGATGAGAACCACGACCCAGGCCGTCACCACCAACCAGGCGCGCCGAGCGGAGAAGTGACCGAGACGAGCGAGCAATGAGGCCATGAAGCATTCCTATTCAGAGTGAGCGAATTGCTGGAAATTGCTTCGTTGAAATGGCCAGCGGTCAAAAACCGACACTTGTAGGATAAGAGACACCTGTTGGATTGTGATACTTAGAGGTACGATTCACATTCCATTCACAGGAAAGCGCACCGTGGACCCCAGGATTCTTCGCACGCAAGAGAGTTTGCAAGCTGCTCTGCTCGAACTGTGTCGAACGCAAGATTTCGCGACGCTGTCTATTTCCAGCATCGTCGACGCGGCCGGCGTGAATCGCAGCACGTTTTACCAGCACTATGCCGACAAAGAAACGTTGCTGGCGGATGCTCTCGACGGGTTCGCCGCGGATGCCCAAGCCCAACTCGATGCGGCGAGCGCCGATGGTCTCGAGGTGCACCCGCGCGAGCTGATCCTGCGCTACTTCGTGCATGTGCGCGACAATGCGGCGCTATACCAGACGGTCTTGAGCTCGAGCGGCCCGCCCGTAATCGTCGAGCGACTCGTGACCCGCGTGAGCGAACTCGCTCGCCGCGGTTTGGTTGCTCAGCCGGCCGTCGCGTCCGGGGCCATGCCGGTGAACATCGCGGCGGCGAGCCTCGCGGGTTCGTTTGTGGGAATCCTTCGGGAGTGGATCAACATGACCCCCCTGCCGAGCGCCGAATCGGCGACGGACTGGGCGTGGGCCGTGCTGACCACCCCCGTTGGATCGCCCTAACTACTTGAGAATGCGAATGAGTTTGCGGTTGACGAACTCTTCGATGCCAAAACGGCCGAGCTCGCGACCAAAACCGGAACGCTTCACGCCGCCGAAGGGCAATTCGGGGCTGTCGAGTCCGACGCCATTGACGTAGACCATCCCTGCCTCGATTTGGTCGGCCACGCGCATGACCTGCTCCTTGTCGGTGGAGAACAGGTACGAACCCAAGCCAAACGGAGTGTCGTTGGCGAGAGCCACGGCCTCGGCTTCATCCTTCACCTTGTAGACGAGTGCAACGGGTCCGAAGAACTCCTCGTGGTGTGCATCCATCTTTGACGTGATGCCCGTGAGCACAACACTCGAGAAGTACGTGCCCTTGCGGTCACCACGGTTGACGACGACGGCACCCTGTGCAATCGCACGCGACACCTGCTCTTCGAGGCCGTCCGCGGCCGATTCGGAGGAAAGCGGACCGAGGTAGGTGTCGTCGGCCATGGGGTCACTCGGCACCGATTCGAGCATTTTGGCCGTGAACTTAGACAGGAACTCGTCATAGTGCTTCTCAAGAATGATGAACCGCTTGCCCGCGTTGCACGCCTGACCGTTGTTGTCGTTGCGCGCAGACACAGCCGACTCGACCGCGTAGTCCATGTCGTCGGTGCTCAACAGGATGAAGGGGTCAGAACCACCGAGTTCGAGCACGACCTTCTTCAGGTGGCGACCGGCGAGCTCGGCGACAGCCGCACCCGCTCGCTCGGAACCCGTGAGCGAGACACCCTGCACGCGCGGGTCCGCAATGATCGTGGCGATCTGCTTGCTGTCGGCGTAAAGGTTTGTGTAGGCGCCGGCGGGGAAACCTGCGTCGTGGAAAATCTTCTCCATCGCGGCGGCCGACTCGGGGCACTGCGATGCGTGCTTGAGCAGAATCGTGTTTCCGAGCACAAGGTTGGGGCCCGCAAAACGAGCAACCTGATAGTAAGGGAAGTTCCACGGCATGATGCCAAGCAGCACACCGAGCGAGGATCGACGGATGAACGCCTCGCCGTCACCCTCGAACTCTGCAATCGGCTCGTCGGCGAGGAAGCGCTCACCGTTGGTTGCATAGAACGAGTAGATGTCGGCCGTGAAATCAACCTCACCCAGGGCTTGAGCCAGTGGCTTGCCCATCTCGCGCACAATGATGGCGGCGAGGTCCTCGCGACGCTCGCGATGCAATCCAGCGACCTTTTCGATCAGCGCGGCGCGCTGTGCAACGGTGGTGCTTTTCGTCCACGTCGAATGCGTGGCGTGCGCCGCCTCAACGGCCTTGGCTACCTCGGCATCGGTGGTCTGCGCGAATGGCGCACTCTTTTCACCGGTTGCGGGGTTGGAAACAACGTAGGTACTCATGGGTCACTCCTTCGTGAAACGTTCTGTTTTCACAATAGCCGTCGGCTATTGCACGCGGTTATTGATTCGCCCGTGCGCGAGCACGACGCCGTTGCACCAGCACGGCGAGCGCCGCGGCGAGCAAGACGAGGTTCGCAACGACGAGGTCGATTTCTCGACCGAGGTTATTGGTGATCTCGCCGCTGACGGTGAGCACCAGCAGAATGGCCACCGCGAGGGTGTGCGTGAGCATGGCGCTCGTCCACCGTCGCGATTCGATCCATGTCAACCACAACACGGCAACTCCGACGCCGAGCATGGGGATCGTTGTCCATGCGGTCGATGTTCCGTCGGCATCCTTCTCGCTAAAACCGGTCGAGAGCTCAACGTACGCGACGATGCCAAACGCACTGGAGAGCACGAGCAGGAAGTGTGCTGCGACGCGGCTCCGGGCAAGCCGAATCGTGGCCGCGAGTGGCGGATCACCCAGCATCGGAAAATAGAGCAACCAAATGGCAATGACGAACAGCAGCGTGAACACAAGAAACTCTGGTGCGGGAATGCTGCGCATTGCGCCGAGCACCTCAAGAAGTTGCAAAAACGCATCACCGAGCACGATCAGCAGAAGCACGCCGAATCGTTCATTAAGTGGATGCGCATCAATCGACGTGGGTGACACCAGCAGTCGCGGAATGATGACGGCAAACCCCACGGCGACCCATACGGCGGCGACGGGGTAGAAAATCCAGGCGATGAGCACGTCCCCAACAAGGAATCCCATGGGGAAGCACGCGCCGAGAGCGAAGATCGCGCTCGCGCCCAGCGAGACAAACATGAGGGTGCGCATCCATCGCGCGTCATAGGTGGCCTCGCGCTTTCGCAACCAGGTCAACGCCGCGGTGGACAGGAACGCCACGCAGAGGGCAAGGAATCCCCACCGGTCAGAGATTCCACCGCCGCGATACATGGCGAGACCGCATACGAGAAGTGCCACGACCTGCACGAGCACGACGATGCGACGACGCCAGCTGGTGTCGGGCGACATGACGAGCTCGAGATTCGTGATTGACCACAGCGCATAGAGCACAATCAACGACACGGCAATGAACGCAAACGTCATCCAACTCGGATCTTTGCCATAGATGTAGGTTGCTCGCGCAAAGACCGCGACGATGATGAGGTCGTAGAAAAGAGTCATCCACGAAACCGTGGACATTCCTCCCGACGTCGGGTGCGGAGACGATTCAGCCACGTTCTGCACCGTCACCGGGTTCCGTCTTGCCTTGCAAGACATCAACCTGGTGTTCAAACATCTTTGCCAGCCGGTCCATCGCCTCGTACTCGGCTGGGTCGGAGTGGTCGCGACCCCGTCCATATGACAACGCTGAACCTTCGGCCGGCGCGCCGGAACCGGACTTCGGCGACTCTGTGTTGCTCATGCTCAAATTACCCGTCTCTCAACCGTGTGACGTCGTCAAACCTACTTTGTTGCGATACGCCATGACTTTCGACCGCATGCCGATACCGCACACGCCGACCATGTCGTCACCCACGAAGTAGCCGTAAATGCAGTTGCCACCGGGTTCGCCCTCGAGCAACCGCACGTCGGTGGCCTGGTCGAGCAGGCCATAGGCAAGCAGGCTGACCTCAAACTGATCGCTCCAGAAGCTCGGCACGGGATCGAAGTGCTTGGCGACTTCGGTGGCGTGCGCATCCGCGTCGCCCGCGAGTTGCAACGCGAGCTGCTTGCCCACCTTGCGTGCCATTTCGGTCGGAATATTCCAGTGCTCCACGCGACGGGTCGCGGGATCGAACTTGGGGATGGGAAAGCGCGCCACATCGCCGACGGCGAACACGTTGGGCCACGCGTCACCGGTCGTGCGCAGCGCGTGCAGTGCGGCGTCGACGTGCACGCCGGCCTCGATGTCAATGTCGTTGCCCGCGAGAAATTCCGTGTTGGGCAGCGAGCCGAGCGATTCGATGAGTACGTCGCACGGCAGCTCGACCCCGGTGTCGAGAGTCACGCCCGTGACGCGGTCATCGCCGCGCACTCCGGTGAGCTGTGCGTTCATCACGAACGCCACGCCATGCGCCTCGTGGCGACGTTGAATGTCCCGCGCCAATTCGTGTCCGAGCGGTCGCAACATGGGCACGTCGCCCTTGCCCACGACGGTCACCTGAGCGCCGAGCTTGGTGGCGGTCGCCGCCGCCTCACACCCGATAAATCCGGCGCCGTAAATCACAACGTTGGCGCCCGGAACGAGCTCCGAACGCAGTGCCATGGCGTCATCGAGGGTGCGAATGGCATGGATGCCCCGCGCGGGACGATTGTCGAAATCGAGTCGGCGCGGTCGCAACCCCGTCGCGATCACGAGCGCTTCGTAGTCAACGACGGTGCCGTCGGCGAGGGTAACCGTCTGCTTGTCGAGGTCGGCCGCAACCGCCGCGTTGCCGGTTTTCCACATGACATCGTCCAGCACGTCCGAAAGAGCAAACGCGACCGCATCGTGGCTGACATCGGTGGCGAGCACCTCCTTCGACAGCGGGGGTCGGTTGTACGGCGCGTGCGGCTCGTCACCGATGACGACCAACGGCCCGAGGTATCCGGATTTTCGCAGCGTCTCCGCTGTGCGCAAACCGCCCATGGATGCCCCGACAACAACGACCGGACGACTCATGATGGCGCGTTACTCGACGAACGAAATGGCCTGCATCGGGCAGATGTCGATGGCGCGTTGCACGTTTTCCCGCTCGCTATCGTCGGCCGTTGCCTTGTACTCGAGCTTGTCATCGTCGTTGAGTGCGAACACTTCGGGTGCGTCAAAGACGCATTGGCCGTAGTGCTGGCACTTGTCCATGTCGACATGAATCTTGAGCATTTATTTCTCCTCCACGGTTGATGGGTATAGGTCTTTTGAGGGGGTGCGAATTCCTCGGAATTCCCAGTCTCCGCCCAGCGCGGTCGAAATGACCTCTTCACTCTCGGTGGGTTGCGCTCCCACATCCGTGCGAATGGGTGTGGGTCCAACCACGATGTGGTTGGTCAGCCGGCCGAGGCCTTCCACCTCAACCTCGACAACGTCGCCCGGCTGAACCGGCCGCGAGAATGCGGGCGTGCCCGAAAAGAGCATGTCGCCGGGAACAAGCGTGATTGTGCGCGCAATATCTGCCACGAGATAGTGCATGTCCCATTCCATGTTGTCGGTGTTGTCTTCTTGCTTGACCTCACCGTTCACATACGTGCGAATCATCTTGTTGTGAAAGTCCCAGTCAGTCACGAGTCCAGGACCAACCGGAGCGAGCGTGTCGGATCCCTTGACGCGCAGCATCGATCCGGCATCCGTGTCTCGAAAATCGTGCAAGCCGAAGTCGTTTCCCACGGTGTAGCCGGCGATGTAGTCGCCCGCCTCGGCCGGAGAAATGTTGCGGCAGGTCTTGCCAATCACGATGACAATTTCGCCCTCGTAGTTGAGCCACTTGCAACCTTCGGGTCGGACGACGGCCCCGCGGTGGCTATTGAGTGCGGTGATGGGCTTGTGAAAATACGTCGGTGCCGACGGGAGCTTCGTCATGAACTCCTGCGTGCGACTGTCGTAGTTCAGATGCACGGCGATGATCTTGGTCGGCTCGGCCGGTGGCAAGTGGTGCGCGTCGTCAATGGCGACGCGCCGCCCGTCGGCGGCGACGAGAAACTCGCCGTCGCGCACGGTTTGCACCGCGGCGCCGTCGAGCAAAATGCGACGATACTCAGTCACGCGAGAGCACCATGTCTTTCGGCTGGGGGAAACCACCCTCGGGGCGAGGGAAGTAGATGTGCACCTGGCCGGTGCCCACGGAGTTTTCGTACTCCGAGTACATGATGCCCTTCGACGTGTTAGCTTCTTCGCCGATTGCGCCGGCCATCGTCAAGTAGTGGCTGAAGTTTGCCTCGGGCTTGAACTTCTTGAACTCGGGCATCGTCTCGAGCACGCGGGCGTGGTCACCCGCCTTAAACCATTCGATGCGCTCTTCGTCGGCGGCACGTGCCTCCGGTGTGAAGATGTGCTTCGGGTCGCTCGCTTCGTGCTTGCGCAAATCACGAAGTGGGTAGAACGTGTGCGAAAGGGCGCCGGATGCGAGCAACAAGACTTTGCGATCCGAGTCACGAATCGCTTCCCCGAGTGCGCGTCCCGCGCGCAAAAAGTCATCCGTGGTTGCCGTTTGGCACACCGAGATGCTCACCCATTGCTTGTCGAGGCCCTTGCCGAGGTAATCCCAGAGATTGATGGTCGCGTAGAACACCGGCAGGTGCGGGTCGTCGATCGGCGTGATCCACGTGCCGTTTTTCTCGGCGTAGGTGGCGACAGATTCGGCCAGCGCGCGGTCACCGCGAAAATCGTAGGGAACCGCGCTCATGCCCCGCGGCAACTCTTCGGAGGTATAAAACCCTTGCCGATGATCGTGAGAGGTGATGACAAACTCGACAGTGGTTGCCCAGTGCGAGTCGAGCACGACGACGGTGTCGTAGTCGAGCGTCTCCATTACGTCTTTACGCAATTTCTGCAGACCCGGCACGAGCGAGATTTCTTTGCCCTCGTTGAGTTCGTAACGGATTTCTTTCGGCAACATAATCGTCGGTACGTGCGCCAGAATCGCAGCGCCTACTACTTCGCCCATTGCTAGTCCTTCCATCCATTCGGTGAAACCACGGTGTTCTTGACGTCGGCATAGAAGTCGAACGACCACGTGCCGCCGTCGCGACCGATGCCCGACTTCTTCGAGCCGCCGAAGGGGGCGCGCAAGTCGCGCACAAAGAAGCAGTTGACCCAAATCGTGCCAGCCACGAGTTGCGACGTGACGCGGTTGGCGCGTTCGTGATTGCCCGAGACGACGACGGCCGCCAATCCAAACTCGGTGCCGTTCGCGCGCTCCACGACTTCTTCGTCAGTGGCAAAGGTCATCATGCACAACACGGGGCCAAAGATTTCGCTGGTGACAATCTCGGAGCCGGCGGTGGGGTTCTTAACCAGCGTCGGTCGAAAATACAGCCCGCCGAGTTCTGCATTGGGTTCGCCACCCCACACGATTTCCTGGCCTTCCACCTTCGCGCGGTCGACAAAACCCTTGACGCGATCAAAATGCACCTGATGGATTTGGGGCCCGATGTCGGTTGCTTCGTCACGCGGGTCGCCCTGCGTGAGCGCCGCCACCTTCTCGGCAAATTTGGCGGCAAACGCGTCGGCAATGGACTCGTGCACGAAAATGCGCGTGCCCGACAAACACACCTGCCCCGCGTTGTCGTATTGCTCGACCGCGATTTCGGCGGCGAGGTCGAGGTCGGCATCCTCGAGAACAATCATGGGGCTCTTGCCCCCGAGCTCAAACGAGCACGGGGTGAGGTTGTCGGCCGCCGCGCGAGCAATGACCTTTGCCGTCGGCACAGAACCAGTGAACGAAATGCGGTTGATGTCGGTGTGCGCTACCAGTGCGGCACCGGCCTCAACGCCGAATCCCTGCACCACGTTGAAGACACCATCGGGAATGCCGGCCTGCTTCGTGAGGTCTGCGAAGAAGGATGCACTGAGCGGAGTCCACTCGGCGGGCTTCAGCACAACCGTGTCACCCGCGGCGAGCGCCGGGCCGATCTTCCAGGTGGCCAGCATGAGTGGCGCATTCCAGGGCGTGATGAGTGCCGCGACTCCCGACGGGTCCCAGCTCACGTTGTTGGTGTGACCGCGCGTCTCGAAAGGTTCGTGGTGCAGCTCGTTGATTGCCCAGTCGGCGAAGAAGCGAATGTTCATTGCCACCCGAGGCATCACGCCGCGGCGGTGCGAGCGCAGCAACGAACCGTTGTCCATGGTTTCGAGCTGCGAGAGGGGCTCGATGTTTGCTTCGATCAGGTCGGCGAGCTTGTGCAACAACACGCCGCGACCCTGTGGTCCCAAAGCAGCCCACGCCGGGAAAGCGGCACGGGCTGCGGCGACGGCCGCGTCAACTTCGGTGGCGCCGCCGCGTGAAATATCGCCGAGAAAACTGCCATCGATGGGTGACGTGTTTGTGTAGGTCTCGGCCGAGGCCACGCGCTGACCACCGATGTAGTGGCGGGTGTCGATTTCGACACCGGCGATGCTCACTGTGCTCATCAGGTGTGGTCCTCACATCGTCGTGTTGAAGTAATCATTCGTATACTAATGATTATTGCTACGATGTGGAAGTCAAGCCCACCACGAATTGGTTCCGGCCCGTGGTGCCCGTCGAAAGGCCCCTGATGGTTCGCCCCCGCATTGCCATTCTCGCTCGCTTTGCCGAAAGCACGTCCGCCACGCGATATGCGGCCATCGTCACCGCGCGTCGACTCGCCGACGCCGTCTGGGCGGCTGGCGGAGAGCCGCTCACGATGATTGCCGCGGCCGGTCCGGCCGGCACCGACTGGGCCGAGCGACTTCGTGGAATCGACGGCGTGCTCATGCCCGGTGGCGCAGATGTCAATCCCTCTGCCTACGGGCAGTCCATTGCCAGCGAACACGTCTACGACGTCGACGACCTCGCCGATGATGCAGACATCTCGTTGGTGCGTTACGCACTGAGCGCGGGCATCCCGGTGCTCGCCATCTGCCGCGGCCTGCAGATCACCAACGTGGCGCTCGGCGGAACTCTGATTCAACACATGGATGCACCGCATCAGCACCACGTCGCACCCGTGACCCTCGATTCGCACGCCGACGAGCTCGGCCTCACGAGCGCGACGCTCGAGGCCTCGTGCTACCACCACCAGATGATCGACACCGTCGCGCCCGGTCTCGAGGTGATTGGTCGCTCGGCGGAGGGGTACGTCGAGGCGGTCAAGATTGACGCACCCGCGTGGGCGTTCGGCGTGCAGTGGCATCCCGAAGACAATTACGACACAAACCGCCCGCAGGCCGAGTTGTTTGAGCGCTTCGTCGCCGAAGCGGCGCGTGCTCGCTAGCCCTCGATTTTCGCGGTGATTGCCCGCAGCATGTCGGCGAGCTCGCCACGCTTGTCGTCGGCAACCGGTGAGACCACTGCAATTTCTTGGCGATTGAATGCCGGGAAGAGGGTCTCCATGAGGGTCTGTCCGTCTTTCGTCAGACTCACCAAAACGAGTCGTCCGTCGGTCGTGCTGCGCGCACGCGTCACGAGGCCCATTTTTTCGAGCGTGCTGAGCACGCCCGTGAGCGTCGCCTTCGAGATGCCCGCCTCGGCCGCGATGTCGCGCGTCTCGGCGGGTTCCCAAATCCAGGTGACCCAGAGCACGACGAATGCGGTCCAACTCAAACCACTCTCGGCCAGCACGTTTCGTTCGAAGTGATTGCGCACGGCGCTGGCGGCACGAAAAAGATTGGACGTCACGGCCATCGCCTCGAAGTCGAGGGTCATGTGACTCAGGCGGTTCGCAACACGCGCTTCCGTCTCGCCCAGAGTGTGACTACCAGTCATTTCACCGTTCCTCACAAAGTTGTTTCTCCATTGTGGCGGAGGACTTGACGCAGATTCGGGCAATCGGGATATATTAACCATATTGTTCGTATCCAAACAATCTCAACGAGGAGATCCTCATGGCCACCACTTCACTCGCCAACCTCGACCTTTTTGACAATGGCGCTCCGTGGGAACTTTTCGCCGACCTGCGCGAGAACGAACCCGTCAATTGGAATGACGAGACGGATGGAGGCCACGGCTTCTGGTCGGTCATGAAGTATCACGACATCGTCAAGGTGCTGCGCAACCCCGACACCTTCACCAGCAACCACTTCACCAACCTCGAAGAGCTCGATGCCGATCAAGAAGAAGCTCGTCGCTCGCTCCTCGACTCCGATGGCACGCGCCACCGCGCACTTCGCCGCCTGTTGCAGAACGAATTCACGCCAAACAACGTGGCCAAGTACGAGACCTTCCTTCGCGGGCTCACCGCGACAACGCTCGACTCGGCCTTCGCCAAGAACGAATTCGA
The DNA here is from genome assembly GCA_947454495.1 of Actinomycetota bacterium. GTDB lineage: Bacteria > Actinomycetota > Actinomycetes > Actinomycetales > Microbacteriaceae > RFQD01. The sequence continues at coordinate 2,299 of CANGKD010000045.1, read as the reverse complement.
CTTCCTCGCCGACGTCGCGGCCGACTTCCCCATTCGCGTGCTGGCTCGACTGCTCGACATTCCCGACACCGACATTGAGAGCATCATTCGCTGGGGCAACGCCATGATCGGATCGAGCGACCCCGAGCTCACGCAGATGCTGCCAACGGATGCGGGCAGCGAAGAATTTCGTCTGGTGCCGTTCAAGTCACCGGCTGCTCTTGAGGTGTTCGCCTACGGTGACGAACTGCGTCGCCAGCGCCAGGGCCGCAACGGCACCGACCTCGTCTCGACCATGATCAACCAGATGCCCATGGACGGCATCCCGCTCTCGGACAAGGACTTCCACACGAACTTCTTGCTTCTCATCGTGGCGGGTCACGAAACGACTCGTCAGACGATTGCTCACACGATGAACAACCTCATCGACAACCCGCAGGTCATCTCGTACTTGCAGGAGAACCCGCAAGACATTCCGTGGGCCGTCGAGGAGTTCCTGCGTTACGCCAGCCCGATCTACCACTTCCGTCGCACGGCCACCAAAGACGTGGAGTTCGGCGGCAAAGACATCAAAGAAGGCCAAAAGGTCGTGGTGTGGTTCGCCTCGGGCAACCGTGACCCTGATGTGTTCGCGAACCCCGAGACGATGAACCCGACACGCATGCCGAACGAGCACATGACGTTCGGCCGCGGTGGTCCCCACATGTGTCTGGGAAACGCGCTCGCGCGCATCGAGCTCATCATCATGTTCGAAGACCTCATCGGTCGCATCGACACGATGCAGCGCACCGCTCCGCTCGACTACGTGCACTCCAACTTCATCCACGGCATCAAGTCGATGCCGGTGAAGGTAACGCTGCGTTAGACCAACGAACCCTTAGACGAGTTTCGCGACGCGCGTCAAAAACGCGTCGATGAGGTCGTACGTGCGCTTCTCGCCGGCCGCGTCATACGCACGCGTCTGCGCGAGCATGACGTCGGGGTCTTGTCCGTCTTCGATGACGAGTTCGCGACCATCGGTTTCGAGCCAGCCAACAAGTGCATCCGAGTCGAGCTCGGGGTGAAACTGCAGCCCGAGTGAGCGCTCAATCGTGAACGCCTGAGACGTCACGGGGTTACGCGCGATTTCGACGGCACCCGGCGGAACCTTGAATTCGTCGTAGTGAAACTGGAACCACGGACCGTTGCCCACGAGGCTTTCGTCGTCGCTCCAGATTGATTTCCACCCGATTTCAGGATGATCACCGCGGGCCACCGAACCCCCGAGTGCGCGCGCCATGAGTTGGCCGCCGAAGCAAATGCCCAGAACCGGCTTTCCGCTCGTGACCGCGTTGCGACACATCTCGAGTTCGGGCTCAAGCCAGTTGCCGATGCACGCATCGTCCCACGCACCCCAGGGTGCGCCCAGGAAAATAACGAGGTCGAAGTCGTCGGCGTTCGGGAACTCCACCTGCACGTTGGGCTCGTAAAACTTCTCTTCGGGCACCACGAGAAATTCGGTTATCTCGAATCCGTGGTGTTCGAGTCGACGACCTACCGGTCCGGTCGGACTCAGGTGGTCATGCTGAACGACGAGAGCTTTCACGGTGCACCCTTCACAAAAGAGAATGAGTAAAGAATAAACAACCAGCAGGTGGCGGAAGCACGCGCCGGCTCGATAATATTCGTTAGCACCCTAACGATAGTGTTGTACAACCAAACTTGCCACAAAGGAGTAGCAATGGTGAACGATTTGGCGAAGCTGCGCGAAGACCTCGGCGAGCGCGGTATCGACGTGTTGCGCGTGATGTTCTCTGATGTATTGGGCATTCCTCGCTCGAAGGACATCCTCGTTAGCCAACTCGACAAAGCGGCGCACAACGGCCCCGCCTTCAGCCAAGGCGTATGGACCACCACGACCGGTGGCGAGTTCCACGAAGCGAACGGTATCGCCAGCGATGGCCTGCAGGACTTCTTCACGCAGATCGTGCCGCGCACCATTTCACCGCTCGGCTGGGAGCCCGGTGTCGCGTACATCATCGGGGATGCGTTCAACCCCGACGGCAAGCCCAATCTCATGTCGCCTCGTTCGGTGCTGCAGAAGGTGTTGGAGAAGTACAAGTCACTCGGTCTGCACCCGGTGGTCGGTCCCGAGCTCGAGTTCTACATCTCGAACCGCGACGAGAACGGGGTCTTTACCCGCTCGCTGAGCCAGACGGGTCGCGTGTACATGACGGGCACGCTCGTCGATCCCGACGGTGACTTCTTGCATCTGATGCGCATGCTCGACAACCTCAACATCGGCGCCTTCGCGGGGAACCATGAGTTCAGCCCGAGTCAG